>DCUA01000068.1 GCA_002329675.1 Firmicutes bacterium UBA1426
TGATTGCCCCTGCCCGTTGTACACCACATATGGTGTAGAGAATCAATACCCCCTAGGTAAGAGCACTAGATATAGCGTACGATTTAATTGTTGGGTTCCCCAGCGCTCCCCCCGGCGCGCATGCAGGGCCGAGTGGCACCTGTTGCAGAGCGCCATGAGGTTCTCCTCGTCATCCGCACCGCCATATCGAGCGGCCTTGATGTGGTGGGCCACGGTCGCTTGTGTAAGTCGTCCCTCGCGTCGGCACAGTTCGCACCACGGATGCTCGGCCAGGAACGCCTTGCGCACCTTGCGCCAGGAGTGTCCGTAGCGTTTGCTGGTTCCCGGATCGCGTTGAGAGCGTTCGTAGGTGCTCGCAGCCTCTTTCGCATGCTCGGTGCAGAACCGACCGTTGGTGAGATGCGGGCAGCCGGGGTGGCTGCACGGTCGCTTGGGCTTGTAGGGCATGCGTAGGTACTCCTTCGGGCAAAAAGAAAGCCCGGGAGGAATTCCCGAGCTGGCTGGTTGCTTGTCGCTGATGATAGGGTAGCGAGAAAGACAGACTGTTGTCAACTGTTATGTTCTGATAAGTTGATGTCTGGTCTCGCAAGACTCCAAGGCTACGCATCAGAGCCTTCAAGGAGTATAGGAAAGCAACGGTGCATAGTCGGTCCTCATGAAAAATTCATGGGCGTAACTGTGTTCAACCACCTTGATCTCGGAGATTGTGTCGCAATCTTCGAATACGTTTTTCCCAATGTAAGTGACGCTTTTGGGAAGAGTGATACTTGTTAGTAATCGACATTCATAAAAAGCCCAACTTCCGATGGATTTGACGTTTTCGGGAATGACGATACTGGTGATTGATCTGCAATCAGCAAAAGCCCGTGTTTCGATTGCGAGGACACTATCAGGAATCTTTATGCTAAGCAGGGATCTACACGAATCAAAAGCACCCTCTCCAATGTATGTGACCGTATTGGGCAAGGGGATGCTCCTCAGGGATATGCAATAGTAGAAAGCCTCTGCCCCGATGAAGGTGACGCTCTCAGGAATATTGATGTCAGACAGGGAAAAGCAAAAAGCAAATGCCCTTGGTTCAAGCTTAGTAACGCTATCGGGGATATGTATGCTGTACAGCGATTCGCATCCAGAAAAAGCCTTAGCCCCGATGGTTATGACACTTTCTGGAATGGAAACGTTGTACAATGATCCACATCCGGAGAATGCTTTTTCTTCGATGGTTGTGACGCTTTTAGGGATGATAATGCTTTTCAGTTCCTTCTGATTCTGGAATGCGGCTTGCCCAATTGAATTGACAGTATGCCCTTTAATGGTCGAGGGAATTCTTATATCCTTCTTCTTGCCTGTGTACCCAGTGATGGTACAGGTTTTGTCGGCATTCAGTTCAACAGTGAAATCAGATGTACAGCCAATGATTGTGAATGATAGAATAAGCGTGAATATCAAGAGCAAAGTATTCATGGTTCGCATCATACCACCTCATAGGATTTCTTAGATATTCTTGAGAGTTCAAATTGTAAAGCAACTTCTATGACGACTCAAGCGTAAATATCCAACCTTTCAAGATAAACTACATTACGATCACAACACGTTTATGTATCCGGCATCTTCACTAACGCCAATACCATCCGGTGTAGATGGTAGATATAGTCATCGCTGTAGTTCAGCTGGGAAGCGATTTGGTCCCAGCCTTGGAAGGTGAGATACCGCATCTCCAGCAGCGTCTCGCACTCCATACTGTTCACGCTCCGGATCACTCCCGCGATCTCTGATTTGAGTCGCATCAACAGTGCGATGCCGGTATTGATCTCATCCTCCAATTCGGTGATGCGCACCAGCGCTTTCTCGACGGGAGATCGACGGATCGAAGATGCTTTGGGACCCTCATTGAGCTATGGAGAGACAAGGTATTCTTCTTCATTCACTCAACACCCAAGTACACGATATAATCATGCATATTTATACAATCATATATCATTTCTATTAGAAATTATGCAATGTGTATAAATTTTAACCCGATTTAGACAAAAACCATTGCATGTCTATGCAAAAAAGTGGGGGTGGGGGTCAAAAAGTTGGGGGGATGGGGCGACGATCGGAAGTGTGGGTTCGGGATGGAACAGGCTCTGAGACTGGACGTTAATCAAGGGTATTCAGAATAATCACCAATGATAAATAGTTAATGGATATATTGTTGACCGAACGGAATAATCGGTTATGATTAAGAATATAAAGGCGGAGATCATGAAAAAGATACTTTTGTTTATTATAATCTTGGTTGGGTTGGTGGGTACCATAGGTGCGAAAGTGCAAACTGACTTGCAGAGGGCAAACTTGTTTGGAAACATAAAATATGTAACCGAAATTACCTATTCAGTGAAAGAATATCTTGGAGAGTGGATTCAGGGAGATCTCAAGGAAAGAATTTTAACAAGCTATACAAGAGAGGGTTATTTGGATGTAGAGTATTTCTACGATGCCGACGGTATGCTGGAAACAAAAGTCCTGTATGACTACTACGATGATAAAGGAAATCCGACCAAAAGTAGTTATTACGCGGCTGACGGCTCACTTATCTGGGAATGGCTGTATTTTTTCAATGCTACAAACCTTCTGAGTAAAGTAGCCGTATACGAAGCCAACGGTTCGCTCATAATGATAGCCCTGAATTCCTACGATGCTAGAGGCAATAGGGTTGAGCAAGTACAATACGATGCCTACGATTCTATTTTTTGGAAAATCCTGTATTCTTACGACGCTGAAGACATACTCAAGGAGGAGACTTCCTACCGTTATGACAGTTCAGTTTATGAAAAAAAACTATATTCCTACGATGCGAAAGGAAATGTAGCAGAGATGGCTACCTACGATGCCGACGGTTCCCTTAAGAAGAAAGATTTTTACGCCTATGAATACGATAGAGAAGCCAATTGGCTCAAAAGGATCGTCAGGCGTGAAGTCACAAAATTGGGCAGGACATATTCAGAACCTTATGAAATAAACATCCGTCAGATAACCTATTATTAATTCTTAGCAAGAAATACTTAGATTCTTCCACTTCTGAGACCGTACCTAAATTTATATGTTTTCGATAAAATCGTTGAAAGATGATTACAGTGGGTCTACGCTGATGTGTGTAGCAGATATAATACATGGGAGGAATTTTCATGATTGATGCTGAGCGGATTAAAATATTGTCTAGTGAGAAGCGATATGAGGAGGCTATTTCTTTATTACTTAGCTGGGTAGAAGCTACTGAGAAGGAAGACAAGGAAAAAAGGTGGGGAGTTGCCCCTTATCCATATCATCAGCTTGCTAAGTTATACACACAGTTTAAGAACCCGGAGTTAGCAAAGGGAATTCTGGAGCGGTATTTCCGTCAACGTATGGCAAGGGGTAGTCAGAAAGAGAAGATGGCTGAGCGATATGTGAAGCTTTGTGAGAAGCATGGATATGTGATACCAGAAGATGTTGGTGAAATAATAAAAATGATCCAATCGGGAACGATTGAGATGGTAATAATCAAATCCTTGGTGTCTTGACACTAATGCAACCATTCTCCCTCTGGCGTTACCATGATTGTTCTTAGCAGAAACACCATACTCGTCTGGGAATAAGGCTCATGTTTCTTTTGTAGACTGTATGATTTGTGTATCTCTTGATCGACATTACGATGCTGCGAATAATCTTTTACAACCCTGAAGTCTATCGTTTCCTGCACTCTCCGACAGCTAAATGGGAAAATTGCTGAATAGTCCCTCAGA
>DCUA01000036.1:0-1607 GCA_002329675.1 Firmicutes bacterium UBA1426
GTCATAGCAGTATCGGTACTCATTCTTTAATATAACGTTGCCCTCGCCATCGAGCGCTACGATCGCTGCGGCATCGTTGATCGTTATCGCATAAAAGTCATCGATAGACTGACCATTTGGAAGCTCTACTGCATCCTTGCGTACTTTGACCCAGTGATTGTCAATCAGTTTCTCGGTCTTTCTTGTTTTCCATTTCTCCAATGCCTCATCCCCTTACATCCAGAAACTGTGCCTGACCGTGAATGGTCAGCACGGTGGAATCCGCAGGTACAAAAATACAGTCGCCTTTATAGAAAGTGATTTCTCCGCCGTCAAAGGAGATGGTTCCACAGCCATCTACGCAGAGCAGTACCCGGAAAGCCATCTCATCCGCACGGTAATGCACCTTTTGCCGCCGCTCGGTATTAAGCAGCATCCGATACACCTCGAAGTATTTACATCTTGTAAGAAGCTCAGAAGCTACTCCCTGGCGGTATTTAAGTACTCTCAGTGGCTGTTTTGGTTCGGCACTGCTGTGTAAATCCGCCACTTCCAACGCCTTTTCAATATGCAGCTCCCGCTTCTTTCCGTTCTTATCCACACGGTCATAATCGTACAGGCGGTAGGTAAGATTGGAGCTTTCCTGAATCTCAGCAACCAGTGCACCGGCGCCGATGGCATGAATCGTTCCCGGCTTGATGAAAAACACATCATTTTTATGGATCGGAACTTTCTGCAGATATTTTGTAACTGTTCCGTTATAGATCGCCTCTCTGATCTCATCCTTCGTACTGTTCTGATTCAGTCCATAAATCAAACTTGCGTCTTTCCCCGCATCAAGAACATACCACATCTCAGTCTTGCCAAGCTGTCCGTTCTCATGCTCTTTTGCATACTCGTCTGTGGGATGCACCTGAACGGACAAATCTTTCTTTGCGTCAATAAACTTGATCAGGATAGGAAGGGAATCTTCTCCTTTGTGCCGTTCCCCAAGGTACTCCGGATGAAGTTTCAGAACCTCTGAAAGTTCAAGACCAGAGAACTCCCCGTCCGCAACATAAGAAGCGCCGTCCGGATGTGTAGAACACTCCCAGGTTTCTGCCAGAGGGTCCATATCTATATTTTTTTCAAACTCGTCGTTTAACCGTCTGCCGCCCCATAGATAGTCCTTCCCGGAAGGGCGGAGTAACATCGGTTTATGTTTTCCAGATTCCATTTTATCATCCTGCCCCGCATCAGTACTCCAAAGCAAACTTCTGCTTGTCGTGAACATTGATGTCGGTACCAAGCTGTACCTCAATCAATTTCAGCTCCGTGTCCGCGATCACAGTATGACGACATCCGGCGGACATAGTAATCACATCTCCTGCCTTAACCTTCTGCTCCATACCATCCACAATGGTCTTTCCCTCACCGGAGATCACTACCCACACCTCATCACGGTTTCTGTGGCTGTGGTAATTCATACTGTGGCCGGCATTCAGTGTGACCTTTATTGTCATGGACTCCGTCTCGACATCAATCACCTTAAAGCTGCCCCAGGACTTTTCGGCAAACATGACCTGCTGCTCAAACTTATCCACAAAGGGCTTGATGTAACTGCTCTGCTCCTTATCGGATACCAAAAT
>DCUA01000036.1:1640-2741 GCA_002329675.1 Firmicutes bacterium UBA1426
CATTTCTCATTCAACTCACCTTTTCCGATCACGGATTCCTCCATGGCCTCAGTGAGAGTGTTCCAGGTACCTAAGTCCTTCCACTGGCCAGCAAAACGCTGTACCTGGATCTTTTCCTCCTTCTCCACCACGGCATAATCGAAGGAAATTTTGGTCAACGTACCGTACTTTTCAAACAAGTCGTGGTAATCGGTAAAATCGATCAGCTTGTGGGCGATCTCCATCACATATTTCAGCTTATAGGCAAAAACACCACCGTTCCAGAGCGCACCCTGGGAGATATACTCCTGCGCCACAGTTGCCGTAGGCTTTTCCTTGAAGGTCTTTACCACAGCCGTGTGGTCAGCTGTCTCCGGAATAATATAACCATATTTTTCAGAAGGATAAGTCGGCTCGATCCCCATCAGGACCAGGTTTGCCTCGCCCTTATCTGCCTGATCAGAAAGCCCTTTCAACGCCTCAAAGTAATCATTCTCCACATAGGGGTCTACCGGGCAAACAACGACCGATTCCTCCGGGTCAATCTTTTTCACATCCACCAGATAAGCGGTTGCCAGAGCAATGGCGGGGAAGGTATCCCGCCTGCAGGGTTCCACACTGATACCTACATCCTCACCTAACTGATTGTGGATGGCCGATACCTGGGTCTTGCTGGTGGCAATGGTTACCGTAGCATCAGAATCCACCTTTTTGATCTGCCGGTAAACCCTCTGCACCATGGATTCGTAGCTGCCATCTTCTTTCTTGAAAATTTTGATAAACTGTTTTGACCTTATATCATTAGAAAGGGGCCACAGGCGCTTGCCGGAGCCACCGGAAAGTAAAACTATATTCATAATTGTAAACCTCGTTTTGTACATTTCGAAAAGGCCGTGCCAGAAGACGCACGACCTTTCGTAGTTTTATCGTTCAGCCCTCATGGGGTTGTTCAGGAAATCTTCATAGGAAAGACGGATACCGTCCTCCAGCTCGGTTTTGTAGGTCCAACCGAGCGCAGTCGCCTTAGAAACATCCAGCAACTTTCTGGGCGTACCGTTAGGCTTTGTGGTATCCCATTCGATCTTGCCGGTGTAACCGACCACCTTTGCCACCAGCTCCGTC
>DCUA01000042.1:0-1754 GCA_002329675.1 Firmicutes bacterium UBA1426
CTCTCACATAATTCCAAGCCGATAAATCCGGTACCGATAATGGCAACTTTGCGCGGATCGTTCTTCTTTATATACTCTTTGATCCGATACATATCCGTCATATTTCGCAGAACGAACACGTTATTTCCGTCTGCCCCCGCAATGGGTGGAATAACGGCCCTTGCTCCCATTGCCAGTACTAATTTGTCGTAACTGTCTTGGAAAGTGGCTCCCGTCTTCAGATTTTTGACCACCAGTTTCTTTTCTTTTGGATCTATGGAAATCACTTCGTGCTCCGTGAAAACATCCACATCATACACTTTCTTAAAGTGCTCCGCATCTCTGGGTGCTAAAGACGCTCCATCCTTTATCACATCTCCGATATAGTAAGGCATGGCACAGCTTGCATAGGAGATATACATATCTCTATCATAGATGACGATTTCTGCATCCGGAGCATCTCTCCGGGCTTTCGCGGCAGCTGAACTTCCTGCAGCCACTGCACCGACTACAACGATCCTCATTCTGCTCCTCCTTGTCTTTATCCTCGGATTGTGTTTTAACCTGTTGATATGGGTTATACTTACCCCGATACCATTAAGAATAAGCAGGGAAATACGATTGACTCCCGCCAGGTTTTTCTTTCCTGCAACGGGCTGTTGTAGTATACTTATTAGTACTATCAGGAAGGAAGAGAATAAGATGAGTACAAGAGTAGCTATGATCGGCATCATCGTAGAAAGCCGTGAATCTATAGACCGATTAAACGAACTGCTCCACGAATACGGTAATTATATCATCGGGCGCATGGGGATCCCTTATGCCAAAAGAGACATCTCCATTATCAGCATCGCCATAGATGCCCCCCAGGACGAAATCAGTGCTCTTTCGGGAAAACTGGGTATGCTGCCCGGTATCAGCACAAAGACCATATATTCCAGGGTCAAAGATGAAAAGGAAAACCGATGACACACCGTAAGAGAGTCGAATGGGCCAGACTGGATAATGCATCAAAGATCTTCCCTGCTGTCCGCAGCAGCAAAGATACAAAGGTATTCCGATTATCCTGTGAGTTGACGGAGGATGTAGATGAAGCCCTGTTGCAACACGCACTGGATCTGACCATGGAAAGCTTTCCTCTGTTTCGCTCCGTCCTCAGGCGGGGTGTCTTCTGGTACTACCTGGAGATCAGCGAGTTGGTCCCCTCAGTTGAAAAGGAATCCCATCCCATCTGCGCTCCCATTTATCTCGGAGACAGGCGAAACCTGTTGTTTCGGGTCTTTTATTTTCATAACAGGATCAGTATCGAGGTCTTTCATGCTCTCACTGACGGTGCAGGGGCGGTTACTTTTCTCCAATCTCTTGTGTACGAGTATTTGCTTTTGAAACAGCGCGAAGAATTTTCAGGGGCTATACCCAAACTTGATTTCAAATCACCTGTCAGCAGCAAAATGGATGACAGCTTTGAAAAGCATTTCACAGGTATCACGGAACCCGGGCAAGGAGACGATGATTGGACAAGACCGGGTGGCGAAAGAGCTTATCAGATCAAAGGCGTAAAGCTGGGGGAAAACAGGACCAAACTTATCGAAGGGTCCATGTCAGTAAGATCCTTACTGGATCTGTCGCACAAATACAATACATCTTTGACTATTTTCCTCGCGTCCCTTCTGTTGTGTTCAATACATGAGGAAATGCCTCACAAAAAGAAAAACCGCCCCGTGGTACTATCTGTGCCGGTTGATCTTCGTCAATTCTTCAAATCTGCCACTACA
>DCUA01000042.1:1875-2949 GCA_002329675.1 Firmicutes bacterium UBA1426
TGATACCCCTTCCGTTAAAAGACCTGGTCCTTCGGATCGCTGCAAAAATAAAGGATGGGGGATTCAGTTCTTCCATTTCCAATCTGGGGAGAATTTCCATGCCCGCCGGGCTGGAACCCTTTATCCGCCAGTTCAGCGTCTGCGTGAGCGCTCCCAGACCTCAGGTCACCATGTGCTCTTATCAGGACAGAGCGGTTATCAGCTTTACATCCCCTTTCAGAGAGACGGATATACAAAGAGTTTTCTTTCGGTTTCTGGCTAAACAGGGTATCGAAATCGAGATTTCATCCAATGATTAAACCTGATAGAAATGATCAGATCAGATTAAACCAGACAGACAAGTGAGGAGATCCATGCAGTACTGCGATTATTGTAAAGTATATATACGGGGAAAGAAAAGCAAGTGCGTCCTATGCGGGAACAGCATCCCTGCGGCTGACAGTAGAGAGGGTTTGGCCGAAGATGAGCCAAAGGAGGTTTATCCCGTCATACCTCCGTCCTATCAACGATACCTGGCCCTGCGGATCATGGCTTTCATTTCTCTTTCCGTTGTGGTCATCAGCTTCACCGCTTATCTGATGTTCCCCACAGATATCAACTGGCCGTTGCTGGTTGTATACGGGTTGGGGAGCACCTGGCTCAGCCTTTTGACGATCGTGAGGAAGAGACATAATATACCGAAGACCATTATCTGGCAGGTGGTTATCGTGACGCTGCTATCGCTCTTCTGGGACTGGCAGACCGGTTGGCTGGGCTGGTCCATCGATTATGTGATCCCTATCACCTATGTTGCTGCAATGGTGGTAATGTACGTAACTGCAAGGATCATGAAGTTGAGCGTCAGGGACTACATCACGTACGCTTTGCTGGATGGCATATTCGGCATCATACCCGTTGCTTTCATTCTCTTTGACTGGGCTCGCGTAACCATACCTTCCATAATCTGTGCGGCGTCCAGCGTAATCTTCCTGTCGGCGATCTTCATCTTCCACGGCGAAAGTATGAAAGCAGAATTAAACAAACGCATGCACATATAACGGGCGTGACAAGGGGGGTGACAAGGGGACGGGGTTA
>DCUA01000042.1:2986-3136 GCA_002329675.1 Firmicutes bacterium UBA1426
ACAGTAACCCCGTCCCCTTGTCACGCTCTTTACAGATCTTTAATTTCTTTTTTGTATAGGTAGTACAACAGCCATGCGCTGGCGATAATGGCAAGCACCTCTGCCAGAGGGAAGGAAAACCATATGGCATCCAGGCCGAAAAAGTGGCCC
>DCUA01000235.1:0-2498 GCA_002329675.1 Firmicutes bacterium UBA1426
AGGTTTTCCGATAGCAGAATCCCGCCTGCACGGATGTATACCGGCTTATTCCTCGAATCTATAAAGGAATAAAACCGCGTATCCTGTTCCAGACCAAGGATGCTTACAGACTGCTTTTTATGACCCCTGGACAATTCAAAAGGAAATTCCACTTTCCCTTCTGCATAGTCTATGTCGATCATATGGTACAGATCCCGGACCGCACTCTCATGGGTAGGTTTATAAAACCCGATATTGTAGTCCATCTTCTGAAACTCCGTGAAGTGCTGGTTCATCAACTGATCCACTACCTCCGGCATGGTCACGGTAAACATCATCATCCCGTAAGTCAGCGTTACCCCGGTAATCACGAAAATGGTACGCTTTTTATTTCGGAATATATTCTTCATCACAAGCTTCCGACTGAACGAAAACCGTTTCCAGACAAAGGGGGCACGCTCAAGAAGAATCCGCTTGCCCTTTTTCGGGGGCTCCTCACGCATGGAATCGGAAGGAGTGATCTTTAGTACCCCTCTGGCCCCGATTATGCCGGAAAGAACACAAAACAGAGCTGCTAAAACCATTGCTGAGAAAATATAGGTAATATCAAACTGGAACCTTAACAGGGGTAAATTGAAAAACTCCAGATACAGTTTGGTCATTCCGCCTGCCAGAGCCATTCCAATGGTGCTTCCCAGAAGGCCACCGGCTATCCCGGCCACCATGGCGTACTTCGTGTAATGCGACAGTATTTGTCCGTTTCTATACCCTATGGCTTTCAAAACACCGATTTTGAGCCGGTCCTTTTTAACCATCCGGGATAAGATCATCATGAGAATGAAGCCTGCGGTGAAAAGAAAAAGAAAAGGAAGGGAATCAGACATCATGACCAGCCCTTGTAATTCTTCCTGCATAATAGCATTGCTCAATTGATCTTCACGCTTAACAATGCTATTAACACCATAGGGCTTAAGCTGCTCTTCCACATCTTTGATCAATGCCTTTTCATCTGCACCGGGTTCGTATTCGATGCGAACATAGTTGTAGTTCTGTCCTTCACCCATAATCAGGCGCCCTGTGGTTTCCGACAGATATGCAACTCCAAAGTTACTCTCATCGGGCATGATAGATTGTGCATTTTCTATAAGATAGATATACTCAGGATTCGCCACGACACCTGCCACGGTGAGAGTATGGTCCATTCCGGAAACCTGGATCCTTATCTCATCTCCCGGTGAAATGCCGTTTGCTTCTGCATACTGGCTGATTAGCCAGATCTCCTTTCGGGCATCGGACAGGGGCCTACCTTCCAGCAACATGGACATGCTCAGCTCCTGTGGTCCTCCGGTCATTGTGTACAAGCGCAGGGTCTTACGCCTGTCTGTGTCTTTTGAAAGAACCGGCACATCCATGGTGAGGCTGCCGGAGACCCGTGACACCCCCGGAATGCGCTTTAATCTCTCTGTTTGCTGCACCGGGACACCCATGACTTGCACGAAGAGATGGGGAAAACTGTTCTCTACGTAATAACTGTCCAGGGTGTTTCGCAGGTTATCGGAAGCCATGTTCATAGAAGTATATACGCAGATACCAACCACGATGATAATCAGGACGGCAAGGAATTGACTTTTGGAGTTTTTGATCATGCGAAACAGCATGAGATCCATTTTTGTCATTACCACTTGATCTCCTCTGCGTTGACAGGATTGAGATTGACGGTATCTTCTATGATTTCACCGCTCCTCATTCGTATCACCCGATCTGCCATCAGAGCAATATCCGAATTGTGCGTGATAACGATGAGGGTCTTGCCCATTTCCCGGTTCAGTTTGCGAAGCAGGGACATGATCGAGATCCCTGTATTGTAATCCAGGGCTCCCGTGGGTTCATCACACAGGAGCAGTTCCGGATTTTTTGCTATAGCCCTGGCGATAGAAACCCTCTGCTGTTCGCCACCGCTCAATTGAGAAGGAAAATGGTCTCTCCTCTCATCGAGCCCCACAGCTTTTATCACTTCATTCACCGGCAATGGATCCTCTACGATTTCCATCGCCAGCTCCACATTTTCTTCTGCAGTGAGACTGGCCATGACGTTATAATACTGGAAGACAAATCCTACACGGCTGCGACGAAATTCCGTCAGCTTCTTTTCGTCAAATCCTGTGATCTCCTCTTCGTTGAAGAAGACTTTACCGGAGGTAGGAGTGTCCATGCCCCCGATGATATTAAGCAATGTGCTCTTGCCGGAACCGCTGGGCCCGAGGACCACGACGAATTCCCCTTCATTTACTTGAAATGAGGCGTCCTTCAGAGCTTTTACTTCGATCTCTCCCATCTGATAGCTTTTGCACAAGTTTTCTACTCGCAGTATCGCCATAATACCTCCGTTACAGCTTTGCTTTTGCTTCCTCCATGATTTCCCGAATAATTTTCTCAATCTGAGGGTCTAACGGGTTTTTCATTTCAGCCGCCAATATCTCTTCCACTTTCTGATGTGCTTTTGAGAACATATCCGGAGA
>DCUA01000235.1:2550-3850 GCA_002329675.1 Firmicutes bacterium UBA1426
TTTAATATCCTCAAAATAGTTTTTCTCCGGTGCCACGTCGACGCCGGCCTGCATGCGATTACATAGAAGCCCGATCTCCGCGTCGATGAACATCTGCGGAAGGCTGAGGGTCATGCTGCTTTCCAGAAGCCCGATACCCTGCACCACATCCACACGATTCAGCACAAGGGGCAATGTGGTGAGGACTTTTTCCATGGTGGCCTGCATGCCTGTTTCCTTGGAATCGGATAAACATCCGGCGATAATGGTAGGAAAACCGTAGTTCTTTCCGATCTGCCCCATAGCGGTCAACTGAAGGGCTGTCTCAACGGCTCCCTCCAGAAATACTCCGCTCCTTCTGTCGATAATGCCGAGAGCCGCCCCATAGATAAGCGGAGTGCCCGGCTGTGCAAGTTGGAAGATAACGAATGTGGAAAGTGCTTCCGCGTTAGCCAACGCTATGTTTGAACTGAGGCTGGCCGGTCCTGTGCTGCCGCAGGCTGGCATGGGATAAACCAGTATGGGAACCCGGTATTTCGTCAGTTCCATTGTGGCTTCCAGCATTTCCGGGTCGTGGCAAAGGGGTGCAACTGTGCAGTATGTTGCGGAGTAAATTTTGCGGGCGATAGCCTCGTCCAGACTCCCAGTAATGGCCTTTACCATCTCCATAATATAAGGAACTTCGTGAATGTTCTTCGCTTCGTCCTGCAAATGCTTGCTGCAGTTCAGGAAAGAAGTGGCTGTGTTCAGGATCCCGCTCGCTCCGCTGGGAACATCATAAGGAACCACCGGAGACCACAGCACTTTCCCGATCTCAATCTCTTCAAAAACTCTTGCGGCGTCGGCCACATCCTGCAGGGTTGCGTTTCGTCTCTTACCTGTCCTGTGATCAAGAACGTTAACTCCCGCCCCATCCAGATTCATCACGGAATAATCAGATGGCACAGGAAAGTCGAATTCAGGATTCCTGGCGCCCAGTACGAACTCTTTCGGAGCCGATGCCAGCGCTTTATCGATGAGAGCCTCAGGGATCATGGCCACCTGCCTGTCCCAATCGATCTTCGCTCCCCCCGCTTCCAGCAATGCCAGTGCCTTCTCCACCGGCACTTTCACACCGACGTTTTCCAATATATGTACACTCTGTCTGTGAATTTCTCTTATTTCTTCGTCACTTAAGACCTTACCCATCATATTCATAGATACCGCCTCCTTATGCCCGCTGCTCGCCGGCGAGCAGCTCCTTCGCAAGCTTTACGGCCGACAGTGCGTTACCCGAATACCCGTCGGCACCGATCTTATCTGCCCAGATCTGATTGACCGG
>DCUA01000235.1:3864-6013 GCA_002329675.1 Firmicutes bacterium UBA1426
CCTAAGATATCCGGTTTCAGTTCCCTGACTGCCTCAATGACTTCTTCATTAGGAACATCTGCGCCCAGATCGTGGATCTCAAAGCCCGCTGCTGTCATCATCGATCCTACGATGGTCTTCCCGATGTCGTGCACATCGCCATGAACGGTAGCTAATATTACTTTTCCCTCGCCGGATGTGAGTTCAGGATTGCTGGCAAGCTTTTCGTTCAGCACTGCGAGAGCAGCTTTCAATGCGTCCGCAGAGCATACCAACTCAGGGAGAAAGTAATCCCCATCTTCATAGAGCTGCCCTGCTTCCTGGATCCCCAGCAGGAATCCTTCGTGCAGGACCTTCTCCATATCCAATCCCAGCGAAATGGCTTTTTTCGCAAGCTCAGCAGCTTCGTCTTCTTCACCTTCGAGGACAGAGGTCTTCATTTCTTCAAATAATAGATCTGACATAAAAATACCGCATCCTTCCTTTGCATTAGGCAAAACTGACAAAATAATTAATACCTTTAACAAATGTTGGAACAATATTATTATAGCAAGAAAATTCTGACTTGAAAAGGACCGACCACCCTTTGTAAGTTCTCGCAAAATGTGGTATAATAATATTTTAAGGAGGTGACTTCATGGACAAGCGGATAATGAAATTTAAGCTTTTGTCGTACAAACAGGCCCTTCGCAAGGCTCAGGAAAAAGGTGACATGAACGCAGTTAAGTCCTGGACAGAACATATTGCCGAGCTCCAGCAGCAAATTGATGAAGCAGTATAATGGCAAATGAACAGATAGTAAATGATATCTGACACTTCCATCTGTATTTGGTGTCCGACAATTATACAATGTCAGACACCTCCTACATATGGTCGGTAAGTGGTTGGATCTAACTTAAGCCGACTTTCAGCTTATTTATTTAAGATTGATTTTGCCTCTTCCGTCATACCCTCTATGATCTTTCGGTAGCTTTCCAGGGTATCGATCCAGTTCGAAAGGCATTCCAGCCCCTCGTCCGTTATGTGATAGACTTTCTTGGCAGGGCCGGTATTTTCCAGCTCCCATTCAAATCGTATCATCCCTCTTTCTTCAAGCTTGCTAAGCGTGCGGTAGATCCCGGTGTTGTCTGCTTTTTCTCCGAAAAAGAGGTCCTTTTTTTCGAGCGCCTGAATTATGGAATACCCGTGCAAACTCTCCTTTGCCAGAAGAATGAGTATGTTGGGCTGGAGCAATTTGTCCAGATTATAACCCTTGCAGGAGCATTTTGCGTTAGCATCTGACGTACAGTTATTTTTATCTGACATAAATGATTACCTCCGTTAAAGCGGGACAACGTAATAAAATAACGCTATTGGATATAGTCTAATATTAGGCTCGCGACACTATTTTGTCAAGGGAATATCCCATAAAGCACAGGTGTGGCACTTATCACCCTATATCACATAAAGCACGGGAACCCATCGTTCTACTAGCTCATACCTTATAGAATACCGAACGATGAAGGGAGGTATCTGCATGTGTTGTTTCCGTAGGCGGCACCGGCGCAGGCGACCGGATGGTGTCCCGTGTCGATTCCGCTTTTGGTGGAGATAAGTTTATGCGCCCACTTTTTGTGGGCGCTTCAGCCTGTAGATAAATGCTTCACCATTTTATTGAATTGGAATATACTATTCTTGGTGGCCTATCTTACTCTTTTCTAAACCGCCTCCGATAGCACATAGTAGAAATCTACTATAATCTAACTAACAAATTGCTGGTTAGCGCGAAGGGAGGTTAATAGTATGTGTTGTCGAAACAACAATGATAACTTCGTTGGCGGCATCTTCGATAGGGATCGGGATAGAGACAGAGACTGCTTTACAGTTAGAGGCAGGAACTTCTTTTGCATCTGCGTAAGACGCGATGGATCCTGGAATTAGTGCTTCTGACTTATGCGTTCACCTTAGAAATAGGGTGAACGTTTTAATTATAAACCGTCAATCGGCGGAAAACGATGATGGGCTTAAGTGGTAACGATGGTGGACTTCATTGAAATGTGCAAAATTTTGATTAGTGCAGTGCTTTTTCATGAAAAAGGCCCGTTTACTGTGCAAAATTTTGATTAGTGCATGGTTTTATGTAAATTTATGTAATTCTTCAATGCATTAATCGAAAATTTGCACATCCTCC
>DCUA01000235.1:6043-6305 GCA_002329675.1 Firmicutes bacterium UBA1426
CGCCTTAGCCTTGGGAAGGCCACGTTCTACCATTGAACTACACCCGCAGGTTCATGGACTCGACATCCATAATACCGCAGTTGCGTCAGTTTTTCAATATACTTTCGGAAAAATTTTCAGCTGTTAAATTCTGCGTCATCCTCAAACACTAATTAATATCGATCATCAAAAACTGTGGAGGCGCACGAATGCAGCGAACTTTGGAATATACGCTAGTTTTTTTATTGGGAGCAACTGCCTACATTGGGCTTGAGATTCTTTT
>DCUA01000235.1:6379-6607 GCA_002329675.1 Firmicutes bacterium UBA1426
GGTATCGAGTTTCTTTTCGGCTGCATATTTAACCTGGCTCTCGGTTGGAACGTCTGGGATTATTCACATTATCCCTTTCATCTTATGGGACAAGTCTGCCTTTTCTATACTCTGCTGTGGTTCGTGCTGTCGGCACCTATTCTATGGCTTTCTCGAGGATTAAAAAGAAGACTTCATCGCAGATACCTGTAATAGTCGCCATGAGGTCTGTCCCCATGGGTGCAAAAG
>DCUA01000235.1:6629-12816 GCA_002329675.1 Firmicutes bacterium UBA1426
GGGTCTGTCCCCGTGGCTGTGCTTAGATGTATTCTTTGGCGGTTTCCTCTCCTCTTAAGATCCGTAGCGCTCCCAGTGTCAGTGATTCCATCTCATTTTCACCTGGGTATAACACGACCGGCGCGATGAAATCAACTCTCTTTGTTACCATTTCTATGATCATTTTTGAATAGGCTACTCCGCCTGTCAGGATGATGGCATCAATGGGACCATCAAAAACCGTGCAGATGTTTCCGATCCCTTTGGCGATCTGATAACCCATAGCTTCATAAATCAGATTTGCGTGCTCATCCCCAGCAGCTATCCTCTCTTCGATCTCACGGCAATTGGCGGTGCCCAGATGCGCTTTCAGTCCGCCTCCCCCTCGGATCTTTCTCAATACTTCCCCTTTTGTGAACTTGCCGGAATAACAGAGTTCTACAATAAAATTCAGAGGGAGGCTACCGGAACGTTCCGGAGAAAATGGACCTCCATCGTCACTGATGGAATCCACGATCCTGCCTTTCTGGTGGGCGCTGATGGATATTCCGCCTCCCAGATGGGCGATGATCAGATTATAATCGCTGTAGGATCCGCCTCTCTCTTTGGCATATTTCCGGCCCATGGCTTTCGTGTTGAGAACATGGGAAAAATTCCTGCGTGTAAATTCGGGCATTCCCGTCACTCTGGCCAAATCACAGAATTCATCGGAAGAAACGGCATCGTAGATATAGGCCGGGATCCCTAAAGGTTCTGCAATCGAAGCGGCAATCAGAGCGCCGAGATTGGACGCATGGTCCACCACCTTGTCTCCATAGATCATGCGCTTCATGTTCTCATTCACCAGATAACCGCCTGCTGAAACCGGAGGAAACATTCCTCCTCTGCCCACCACAGCGGAGAGCTTTGAAAGATCAGTGTTTTGCTTCTTCATTTCCGAAAGCACCGCTTTCGTACGGAAGTCCAGCTGCTCAGCAGCCTTTCCATAGCCCTTCAACTCATCCATGCTGTGTTCGATGTTAACGGAGTACAGTTCCTTCTCATCCTCATAAAGAGCAATCTTCGTACTGGTCGAGCCGGGATTTATCGAGAGTATTCTATAAGGCATGTTTTCACCTCCTGGAGATTGCCGCTGCCAGGGCAATGGAGTTTAGCTTCCCTTCCGCATTTTCCGCTCTTGATGTCATTACGATGGGATATTGAGCTCCGAGGATCAGGCCTGCCATTTTAGCCCCGGCAAAATAGATCATTGTCTTTCCGACCATGTTTCCAGCCTCGATGTTAGGTACAATAAAGAGATCGACCTCGCCAGCGATGCGGCTGTCTATTCCCTTGTGAATGGCAGCATCCTTGCTCAATGCCACATCCATTGCTACAGGGCCTTCCAGTAAACAGCGGGGAATTTCACCCTCCTCCCACATTTTCACGAGAGCAGCAGCATCTGCAGTTGCCGGTATTTTAGGATCTACCTTTTCGTTAGCGGCAAGTATGGCTACTTTCGGAAGCTCAATGCCCAGGCTATGCAATGCTTTCACTCCGTTGATCAGGATCTGTTTCTTTTCCTCCAGACCGGGTGCGACATTCATGCCTCCGTCAGAAGTAAAGATTAATCTGCTATGGCCGAGTATCTGAAAGACGGCCAGGTGACTCAAGAAGCCTTTCGAACCCGAATCCTTTTCTCCTCGAAGCACCGCACGGAGAAAGATACTGCTGTTCACCAGACCTTTCATCAGCAGGTCAGCATCCCCTGATTTAACAAGCTCTACGGCTATTCGGCACGCTGCCTCGTCATCCGTTTCATGGATAATTGGAGCAGGGGAAGAAATTCCTTCTTCCCCCATGATTCTTTCGATTTGTCCCCTGTCTCCTACCAGGATCGCGCCTGCAAGTCCTTCGTCCCGGGCCAGCTTGATGGTGTGAAGTACTTCCCGGTCCTGCGCCACTGCTACACTGATAACAGGTGGTTTTCCGGATTTCAGAGATTCCCGAATTTGTGTATAATCGTGAAGCATCTGCTTCCCTCCGATATGTTAATTTGTTAGATCAGCTTCTCCGGTGCCTCCTGGTTTTTGAAAGCATTCAAGAGACGGGATGATTTGGACACATCCCCTATTAAAACTCCTCCCGCAAACCTGTTATTTACAAAGTACAGCTTTTCGTAGATGTTCTTGGCTTCATCGAACATTTCGTAACTCTTATACTTTTTATCAGGATTCTTCCCGGGATCTCCTATGGAGAATAAAGAAGTACCCATTCCGTTAAATGCTGTTGCAGGTATGATGGTCTCATAGGATGCTTCATCTCCCGCGGCATTTGCACCGGCCACCTTGCCCATGTCGATAGCCTGGTTCCATAGACCAAAACTCTTTCCGTCAAATACTGCGCTGTCTCCACAGGCGTAAATGTCCTTTACGCTTGTTTCCATCTTTTCGTTGACCCGGATGAACCGATCCACTTCTGCGCCGGCCTTCTGAGCGATATCAACATTGGGCCTGATTCCCGTGGACAAAAGGACCATCTGTGCCGGGAGCACTGTCCCGTCTTTGAGTTTGATACCGGTGACCTTACCGTCCTCGCCAACGATTTCAGAGCAACCAATACCTCCGTTTACAGCCACTCCCGCTTTCTCTGCATAATCGCACAGGATCTCGGATCCCCTGGTGTCCAGCTGTCTATCCATGAGATAATTGGAATTCTGAATTACAGTGACTTCCTTGCCGGCCTTGCGAACTTCCCATGCGGCTTCAAGACCAAGAACACCTCCACCGATAACAATCACCTGTTCTGCCTTGGGTAAATATTCCTTCAGCCTGTTGATGTCCTGCAGAGTACGGATGGAGAATACTCCTTCCAGGTCCACTCCTGCCATGGGAGGAACGTTGGAAACGGCTCCGGTAGCCAGGATCAGTTTATCGTAAGGACGAATTTCTCCATTGGAAAGAGTCAATCTCTTTTCAGCAGCATCAACGTCGGTTACTGTGGTGTTCAAAGTGACCTTAATATTGTTTTCCTTATACCAGCTTTCTGGTTTAATGTAGAAATTGAGCTTATCCATTTTAGCGAGGATACCCTTTGTAAGCATGGGTCTGTTGTATCCGACCTCATCTTCTGCTGAAATGATCTCAATCTCAGCGACGGGATTTCTCTTGCGGATCTCCACACAGGCAGCGGTTCCGGCAGCCCCGTTTCCTACGATGATAAAGCGCTCTTCTTTCGTAGACTGAAAAGCAACATCAGAGGCAGGTAGCTCAACAAACTGCTCCGGTCCCACTCCGCATACGGGGCATGCATCAGGAGGGGTTGGTCCTTCAACAACTTCGCCACAGACAATGCATTTCCATTTCCTCTTGTCATTTGCGGGCTTTACAGGGTCTACTATTTTGCCTGCCAGAACGGACATCCCGAAATTGTATCCAAATTCATAGGCCTCCTGTAGCTGTGCCTCATTAGGCTTGAATTTGATCTTCAAGCCATCCTCGTAAACCTTCATTCTGAGCTGTTTCAGTCTCTCAATGATATGAGGGACGCCTTCCCCGCTCCAGCCGAACGAACCGAAGGCGGAGGCAATCTTTCCTCCATGAGTTCTGGAAAACATAGAAGTAGTGAGATCCCAGATGGGTTTAAGGGCTTCTCCTACGATGGTGGGCGTTCCGAAAAGTACACCGTCTGCCCAGAAGATCTCGTCCAGAACTTTTTTGCTGTCAGTGTCCACCAAATCATAGGCTTTTACATCAATGTCTCCGGCAGCGCGAATACCTTCCACGATTTTTTCGGCCAGCATGCCGGTATAACCATAGGCGGTTACATAGGGTATGACAACGGTTTTCTTAGTGTTGGGATTGGATTCCATTGCCCATTTTTTATACATCTCAACATTTTTCCACGGATCCTCCACGAGGACCGGACCGTGACCAAGGCATATGGTTTCAATCTCGAGATCCTCGATCTTTTTAATACCCTGAAGCATGAAGGATCTGAAAGGCCCCATTATCATGTCGAAATAAAAGCGCATGGCTTTATGATAATTTTCTTCCTGACCGGCGGCCTTCAGCTTGTCATTGGTGACCCCGTCAAAGGAAAAATGTGCTCCGAAAGCGTCGCAGGTTACCAGGGTCTTGTCCTCGGGAACATATGTGAACATGGTGTCAGGCCAATGGAGGTTGGGCGCCATTATGAAACGCAGCGTCTTGTTACCCAGGCTGATCTCATCACCATCTTTAACGGGAATAGCAGTAAAATCCCGATTGCAGATTTCTTTCATGAATCCGATCCCTGTGCCGGAAGCTACGATTTTCAGGCCGGGATGGATGTCCAGCAGTTTTTCGATAACGCCGGTGTGATCGGGCTCTGTATGGCTGACAACTAAATAATCGATCTCCTCGATGGGCGTTATGGATGTGACCTTGTCCAAAAACTCATCATAGCATTTCAGCTTTGTGGCCTCAAAGAGAACCGTCTTCTCGGATCCTTTTAACAGAAACGAATTATATGAAGTACCAAATTCCGTTTCCATAATGATGTCAAAGATCCTCAGCTCCGGATCCAGATTACCGACCCAGTACCAATCTTTTCTGATTTCTACCGTTTTCATATTATCTTCCCTTTCCCTTTATATAAATTATGCCGTTGCTTTATTCACGACAAGTATATACCCTATTCCATTTTCAATCTAACATTATTTGGTCATTTGCCCTTTGAGATCGTCAGCGGCTTTTTTATCTTGCATATTTTCTCCTGGCAGTTTTCGCAGCGTAGATTTATATTTGACCCTTCCCAAAAACGATAGGGGTGATAGGCGTATGTAATCTCCCAGCGAATGAGCACGACGATGGATGTGAAGAACAGGCTCCATGTGAAGAAATTCTTGATGAAGAGCAGCGGTGTGTACATCATAAAGTGTCCCCAGTTGAAGATCCTGCAGTTGATGCAGCAGCGGTTTTTCATGATAATGGACTGGAAGGGGCACCATATTACAACGCAGATCAGGTCAGCGAGATAAAAGAACATGGAAAGCAGGATCAACTCTTTGGCAGCAATGACTTCCAGGAGATAAAGCAGAGCAAAGACAGCGTTCAGACCGATCCACGCTAATAGTACGATCCAGCTTTTTATGTTATTGTTCAGGGTGTACTTATAGAGCTCTTCTTTATTATAGCCTTCCTTGGGAGGGTCATACGTGCGGGAAAACTGTTTTCTGCTGCCCATGGTGATGGGGCTGATCTTATTCTGGGGAAACATCTGCAGAATCATTCCTGCCATCAGTATGACCCAGATCAGATGCATGGGGGAGAAGCGGCCGATATAAGGCTCGAGAAAGAGAAGGATCAGGTCGGAGCGATAGACGTAGATCCAAAGGACCGTCAGAAAGATACACCCTCGAAAGATCAATTTACCTAAGTAAATTTTAAACACGTTAACCCCCGCCAGCTGCTTTACAATAATTTGTAACTTTATTTTATTACGTCAACGTAAAATTAGCAAGGGACAACCACAGGGACAGACCCTATGGCTTCAAAAGCAACCAGAGGGACAGACCCCGTGGCTTCAAAAGCAACCAGAGGGACAGACCCCGTGGCTTCAAAAGCAGCCAAGGGGACAGACCCCATGGGTTCAAAAGCAACCGAGGGGACAGACCTTGAGTAAAGATGTGTGGATTTGGACGAATGCGGTATAATAGTAACGACAAGAGATTTCAACACTGGAGGATAGCAACATGAAGAAGAAAACAATATTTTATTTGACCCTTACAATCCTGGTTACAGCGTTTGCGATTGCCGGCTGCAGTCCTGATACCGATCTTCCAAACGAACCCGCAGATGGTCCCTTACAATTGATCTGGCAGGATGCTCCCGAAGATACTGTGGCTATTTTGATCAATCAACCGACAGCAGAACAATTAAACGACTTTGCTCCGTCGGAGCGTTTGCTGTTAGAGCAATCGGAAGAGGGCTTCCTGATGATTCCCGCAAGTAATGTAGAGGAAATTATAATATGGCAGATGGAGTTCAATGGTACAGATTTTGTCAGAACTGATGCAGTTTACGAAAACCATGACCCGGACGATGAGTATGTTCTGGATTTAGTAGTGATGCGCCCCGAGGGCGGACCACACTACCAAATTGCTTTCATTTCAGATAAAGGAGAGACCATATACTACATCGCTTATGATGGAAAAGACGGAAACCCCAATATAGAGTACGTCAAGGCT
>DCUA01000235.1:12870-19932 GCA_002329675.1 Firmicutes bacterium UBA1426
AAAAAAATAAGCCGTATTTCTACGGCTTATTTGATCTGATCATATTCTGCTGTTCTGAGAACTATTTGGCATCCAGTTTCAAAACGGCATTGAGCATTACTGTGGCTCCCGCTGTGCATTGCTCGGGGCTGGAATACTCGGGCTCGCAGTGAGACAATCCGTCCTTCGATACAACAAAGATCATGGTTGTCGGCATCATATAGCTTGCAAACTGGGCATCGTGGCCAGCGCCGGAGTTGATGTGCTGATACTTGACTCCGGACTCTTTAGCAGCCTCTTCCACAAATCCTACCAGTTCCTTGTCCCAGTAAACCGTATCTCTTGCCCAGGCTTCTTTGATCTCGCACTTGCATCTGGCCCACTCTTTGGTTTCCAGGCTCTTTACGATTTCCATTACCTGTTCTCTGACCTTTGGATCTTCGTGTCTGACATCCAGAGAGAACTCTACATAATCTGGAATTACTGTATGGACACAAGGATGGCAGAGGATCTCACCTGTGGTGTAAACCAGCTCGGGTCGACCCAGTTTGTCGATTTCTTCATGGAGATAGCACAGAGCCAGCGCCGCAGCATGAAGGGCATCCTTTCTCTTATGCATCGGGAAGGTTCCCGCATGGGCAGCCTGTCCGTAGAATTTGATCCGATAGTTGAACATTCCCAGTACGCAGTCAACTACGCCAACGTCGTTTCCTGCATCCTCGAGGATCGGACCCTGCTCAATGTGGAGCTCAAACATGGCCTTATATTGATCCGGGTTCAATCTATATTTCTTATCGCCTTTATAGCCGGATGCTTCCAGAGCTTCGCCAAAAGTCTTGGTGCCATCAAGGACGCTCTTGGAAGCCATCATGTTTTCATACTTAAAGTTCTTTGCGATCTGCGGGGGAAGATAGTCGTTGCATACGATACCGGAAACCATCATTGCCGGCGGATACAAGGAGCCTTCCTCATTGGTCCAGATCATTGCAGTCAAAGGATGCTTATGGGGAATGTTGTTTGCAACAACTGTCTCCAACACTTCCATCGCACCCATTACACCGAGAATACCGTCGTAGTTTCCGCCGTTTTTAACGGAATCCACATGGGAAGCCATAACGATCCTCTTGGCATCCGGGTCGGAACCGGGAATGGTCGCATACATATTCGCAACGTCGTCAACCTCGATGACAGCTCCGATGGCTTCCATCCGCTTCTTAAATTCGGCTCTTGCCATCAGCGCTTCCGGCGATAGGGAATATCTGGTAATCCCTCCGTGCCCTGCATCACCAAACTTGCTGAATGTTTTGATCTTGTCTTCCATTCTCTTTACATCACAGGTAAACATACTCTCACACTCCTTCTGTACATAGCTAATAACTGACATACTATCTATGCGATATCGAAAATCAACACCAACATCATTGATGTCCGGTTTCCGCTATTAACAATGGTACCACTAATTGTCAATATAATCTAGACCACATTTTCATTTTGTCACTTTTTTAGATTTTCTTAACCTTTACTGCCTTATACCCTTAAGTAACAACTTCTCATGATTTCTCATAAGATACCAAGAGAATTTATTTCTCTGATACGACGAATAAAGGAGAAGCATAAATGGAATATGCAAGAGATGGAGTGTGCCTGCGCTTCCACGGGGACTGGGATGAAGTGGAAAAATGCCGGCATAACCAGAATAAAGTCATCTTAGAATGTGGTCATCATCCCCAGGATGCCATATTTGAAGTAGATGACGGTGAGGTTGAAGAAGATCAGGTATTTGAACTGGATCGAGTGAGAATTGACACGACCTGCTTAAAAAAGCCAATCGTTAAAATCGAATTCTCAAGCCTGATCGTTTTTGAAGCAGAAGATGAAGAAGGTGACGAACATGAAGTGGAAGTAGATCTTTTATTCAAATTGAATAGGATCTGCAACGGCTTTGAAGAAACCATCCAGACATGGCGGTATTTAAAAGAATACGATATTGAGAATGACATTGATGAACTTGAAGTAGAGATCAGTGAACCATTTACTGTTACCTTCTGCGATCGGGCTTGCCCCGGTTGCTGTGAGTATAAAATGGTCGTCGAAGGAAGAGATTTTGAGGGAGAATTCGAATTTCTGAGAGTTGTAAAGCCCGACTTAAGCGCTCTCGCAGTGGGTCTTTGCGACTAGAGAAACGCTCCCCTATGTATAAATGCACCCCTTCGAAAGGGGTGCATACTAATTTTTGAACCTATCTGGCAGTATTGGCATTCAGGATGTCCTCCACAGTCACCCCGTACATCCCGGCGATGCTGGTCAAAGTATCCCCTTTTTTCACCGTATGGATCGTGACATTGCCCGGTGAGGAGGAACGGGGAACCATATCGTTGACTTTAACAAGCTTGTACCCGTCCTTTCGCAGGCCTTCAATGATATCCGGAAGGGCGTTTACTGTCTGATAACCACCCACATGCATGAGGACGATTCCTTTATCCGTGGCATTGGAGAGGATCCTGTCCGTCAGATATTGTGCTGTAACCTTTACTCCATTTCGCTCTTCCATCCAGTCCAGACTGTCAATGGTCCACATTACAGTATATGGATAGCCTTGTTCAGCCAGTATCTTCAATACCCGACTGTCATACTCGCCAAAAGGCGGACGGAACAGATAAGGTCTGTACCCTGTGGCTTCTTCTATGAGCTTTGTAGAGGTTATCATCTCATTGCGGATCTCCGCTTCTGTCATTTCCTTCATGTGACCATGGGTCAGGGAATGGTTTTCCGTGCTGTGACCTCTCTTCAATATTTCTTTGGCCAGCTCAGGATGGTCCTCCGCCCATCTGCCGCGCAGGAAAAAGGTAGATTTCACCTGATAGTCATCCAATACATCTAACAAATCAATCGTCTGATCGTAAAGCCATCCCGCGTCAAATGTTAAAGCTATCTGCTTTTCCATTGAAGGCAGAACAGCGGATTTAATGACTATGGATTCCTTTGCTGCGCTTCCGCCGGAAACAGGTATCGTCAGCTGTTCGCCAACATAAATCATGTATTTATCAGGTTTTTCCGCTGATCCCGGATCCGGTTCTTCAGCCGGCTCTTCCTGCTGACCCGGCTCCTCTGCAGGCTCTTCCTGTGGGTCCGGCTCTGTGACTGGTTCTTCTTGTGATGGCGGAAGCACTGTGCCGGGATCCTCTCCGTTAAGCTCACCATCATTATCGAAGAGCCAGCCGGAATTGATCACTCCAAATACGAGAACGCCTACAGCAAGCAAACCGATGATCAATGTAATATATTTTTTCACTTTTATATTCAATTTCATCTCTCCTACTGAACAAACTTTTTTTTGTCAAATAAAAAATTTATAGACAAGAGCGGCTCCTGTCTATAAACATTATACAGTGTAACGAGAGATGTGTCGAATAGTAAGAATATCCAACGAAACCTGTCAAATAGAGAGAATCCTTGCAAGCTCACTCATCATCACTGTCATTTGACTGCGAGAGAGTGGTTCCTTCGGTCGAAAGCTGCCATCTCCAAATCCGGCGACAATACCCATCTTGCTTGCCTGGCTGATAGCCTGCCAGGACCAGGGGTTACGTTCTTTGCTGACATCAGTATAATCTGCCTGTTGACCCTTACTCACAGCCGGCTGACCCTTCCCCCCTTCCGGTGGATCTATCCCTATAATCGAATGGTTGTCCAGTACATTTTGCAGCATTACAGCCATCTGCTCTCTGGTGATCAGGGTTTCCGGCTCAAAAAGATCTTCCGAAACGCCGTTAACGATATTGTAATGTCTTGCTGTATCAATTTCTCCTTGCGCCCAATGTCCGGAAGTGTCTGCAAATGCTGCTTTCCGGTCCGGATCTGCGGGCAGATTCAGCAGTCGAACCAGCATGGCCGCAGCTTCGGCGCGGGTAAGGGACCGTTCGGGTTCAAACGAAGTTTGCGTCACTCCCATGACCCAACTCCTCTTATATGCCTTTAATATGTAATCACGTGCCCAATGATTTCCCACATCGCTGAACCTGCATCCATTCAACCACAACCTGTAATAGTCCCATGTGTCTGCAGTCTCCTGTCCCAGGCTCCAGCTTCCTGTGCCTTTGATGTCATATTTTTCGATCAGAAGCAGCTTCTGTTTAATGGAGCGTTCATTTTCAAACCAAATAGTATATGTACCGGCATCGATCGGTTTTCCTCCGATCATCGGTTTTTTATCCTTTTCCTTCACCGTTATGGTTGCATAAGGGGTCGCAGTTAACTCGTCAAAAGTAACCTTACCATTATATTGCTGAACCAGGGCCTCCACTTCCATATTGCCGATACCAGCCCCCTGCGGGAAGCCGCCGTCATCCTTCCATATGCGGCCGTAAAAAGGGATCCCAAGCACGATCTTCTCTTTTGGTACCTTGCCGAGTGCATACTGGATGGATTTTTCCGCCAATCCCAGGCTGGCTATGGTCCCTGGTTCGCCACCCTGATAGTGTTCATCGTAAGCCATGATCATCAGATAATCGCCGTGGGTTCCCAGTCCATTATAGTCGTAGGATCCTTTCCACCCGGTGGTGATATCGTAAGGATTGGCAGCCACAGATACAGCAACGGTTTTTTCATTCCCAAGCTTTTCTTTAAGCAGTCGAATGAAATCCGTGTGCTGATCGCGTTCCTTTTCAGTAAGGTTTTCCAGATCCACATTGACGCCATCCAGATCAAATTCCTTAATAGCATCTGCGATCTGCTCAGCCAGTTCCTCCCTCTCTTTAAGAGCTGCTTGTCCCAGCTCCCTGTCCCAGTGATTGCTCAAAAATGGTACAACCGAAACGCCCCTTCTATGCATTTCACTGATAAAAGCCGGATCCACAGCCGGGGTCAGGGCCAGGCTCCCATCCTTTCTTAAATTGAAGTAGTTGGGCGAGATCTCGTCGATGCTGTCATTGGTCCGATCCATATGCTGGACATAGGACCCTGAACTCCCGAAATATACGTAAGACATATTATGGCGCAGGCTCGTTTCCGATGGAGATCCAGCGGATGAAGGAATTATGGTCTGCCATACCAGACAGAGCAGAAGGATAACAGGAATGCATTTCAATATCATTCTTTTCAGATACATAATCGAGCCCCCTTTTCCTGTACTTTACAAGATAAGGAGGCTCGTAACAATCGGTAAATACTGCCAGTCCAATAATCCGCTGCCCGGCATCAGCCCTCAGTCTGCGCTTCTACGATATTCACCGCGCAATGTTTTTCCCGGAGCCTTGGTTTTTCTATTTTTCCCGTGGGATTACGGGGGATCTCTTCGAAAATGATCTTTCTGGGCCTCTTATAACGGGGCAGTGCCATTGAGAATTCCATGATCTCCTCTTCCGTACAATGCAGACCCGGTTTCAGCTCGATGATAGCAGCTGCGATCTCACCTAGACGCTTATCCGGTATTCCGATCACAGCGGCATCCTTTATAGCCTGATGGTCGCGCAGGAAGTTTTCGATCTGTACAGGATAAATATTCTCACCGCCACTGATTATGACGTCTTTTTTGCGGTCCACCAGGTATACGAAACCATCCTCATCAAGGCGCGCCATATCCCCGGTATACAACCACCCTTCCTTTTTCACAGCCTCAGTGGCCTCCGGGTTCCTGAAATAACATTTCATCAGTCCGGGGCCTCTTACACATAGTTCTCCCACTTCGCCCTGCATCACCGGCTTACCGCTCTCATCGACCACCTTCAGCTCCCAGCTGTAGCCGGCTTTGCCGATGGCCCCCACTTTGTGAATGTTCTCTATCCCTAAATGGACACAACCGGGGCCTATGGACTCTGACAAACCATAATTCGTATCGTAATCCTGACCGGGGAAATACTGTCTCCATCTACGGATCAGGCTTGGGGGTACAGGCTGGGCTCCGATATGCATCAACCTCCATTGAGAAAGCTGGTAATCTTCAAGTCTTATGTCTCCCCGCTCAATAGAGTCCAGAATATCCTGGGCCCATGGTACCAACAGCCACACAATTGTTATTCCTTCATCGGAAACGGTTTTGATGATAGCTTCAGGTGCAGTGCTGCGCAGCAACACCGCTTTGCTCCCGGAGAGAAGACTCCCGAACCAGTGCATCTTCGCGCCCGTATGATAGAGAGGCGGTATGCACAGGAAGTTGTCTTTCCGGGTCTGTTTATGGTGATCCATCTCTGCCTCACAAGCAGTTATAAGGCTTTGGTGCCCGTGAAGGATAGCTTTAGGAAAGCCTGTGGTTCCTGATGAAAAATAGATAGCCGCATCATCCTCAAGGCTCAGGGGAATTTTGGGGCCCACAGATGAACAGCAGGCAGTCAGTGCATAATAGCTCTCCGAAAATGCCGGACGACCCTGCCCTACAAACAGGCGCATTTTAATTCTGGGTATTTCATCCTTGATCGCTTCGATCCGGTCGTTAAATTCCGGCCCGAATATCAGAACATCGCATTCTGCCAGGTCGAGGCAATACTTGATTTCTTCTGCAGTGTAGCGATAATTCAACGGAACTGCGATCGCTCCCGTTTTCAGAATACCGAAATAGATGGGGAGCCACTCCAGACAGTTCATAAGCAAAATGGCAACTTTATGGCCTTTTTGCAGTCCCCGATCAAGCAGAAAGTTTGCTAAGCGGTTCGCTTTGTCATCGAATTCCCGCCATGTCATCTCCCGGCGATATTTGTTGGCCGGATTGGTTTCTACCAGATCATAATCCTTCCAGCTTGTTTTACAATCCTTGATATCAGGATTGATCTCCACCAGGCTTATTTCCTCCCCGTATAATGCTGCATTTCTCTCTAGTATTTCTGTAATAACCATGTTTCCTCCCGAATTAAGTCGATCTGTAAAACCGATATTTTCCACATAAAAAAACGTCCCTGAATGATTCATTCAGAGGACGGGAAATCCGTGGTACCACCTCAGTTCATAAACGTCTCGCGGCGTTTATCTCGACAGGTGCAAACACACCCTGACACTGTAACGGGTGCACCCGGCAAAGCCTACGCAGAAAAATCCTTCAGCCCGCAACTCCCGAAATGTATTCAATGCAATTCTTCTTTGCGCCTCTCACCA
>DCUA01000235.1:19948-20493 GCA_002329675.1 Firmicutes bacterium UBA1426
AGTACCTCCATCTCCACCGGCTTCGCTAAATGCGCTTTGAAGCCCGCCTCCTTAGAGCGCTCCCGATCTTCCGGCTGAGAATAACCGGAAAAAGCAATCAGATGAGTATCCTTGAGTTCTTCGTCTGCAGTAAAAAATTCAGCTACTTCATAACCACTGATACCGGGTAACCCAATATCACAGAACAATATATGGGGATGAAAAACCTTTGCTTTTGCAATTCCCTCAAATCCGCTTTCTGCAGTGATCACTTCATGTCCCAGATGTTCCAGCAAGGCAGTCATAATTTCCGTTATATCCGGCATATCATCGATCACCAGGATCCGCAGTCCATCTTCTTTTCCTGTTTCCGAACTATACGCTTCTACCGTATAGGGAATGGGGAGTCGAATAATAGATTGTGTGCCTTCCCCTAAACCGTCGCTTGTAACTTCGACCGTACCGCCGTGCAGCTCTACGATTCCTTTCGTTATAGCCAGTCCCAGTCCAAGTCCGCCATTCTTGCGATCCAGGGACTTGTCCACCTGTAATAATGGTTCAAATAA
>DCUA01000146.1:0-6493 GCA_002329675.1 Firmicutes bacterium UBA1426
TCCTTGTTTTCAAGGATTTCACTCCATACCGGTAATACCGCACCATTGTCCAGTACGAGCACAGCCTCCAGTACATAGACGTAATACTGAGCAATTCGTGCTTCTCCGCCCACATGCCGCTTGAGGGCTTTATCTTCCCATGAATAGCTCCTGAAAAACTTCTGTGAACCATCTACGGCAATGAGATACCGGTTGTTTATCAAGTGATTTCTAAACTTCTTCCTGCGCATAAGATCTTTAAGCAGCTCCACAAGGCACTCCTGGATTTCTTCTACATTTATCTTCTCCAATAGCCTTGCTAGTGTATCTGCATGAGGCATGGTTTCAAGCTCAGGAAACATGGCCTTTACATTACTCCAGAAAATCGGCCTGCTCATTTTCTTGTTGGCCTCTCTCCTAGAGCCTGTCTGATAAACAAACACCAGGATTCCATACATCATGAGTGCTGTCATTTTGTGTTTGATCTTACGTGGGTTCCGGGGGTCTTTGATTCTGCTCAGCTTGTTTAAGAGGGCAGGGAGCATCTGTCTGTACAGGATGGTCGCTTTTTCTACCTTCTCCTGCCGGTCTACCATTTCTTCTTCCGGTGTCTTTTGAGCACACTTGCGGTTAGGCTGATTCGCCTTTTTCTTGCGTTCTTCAAAATGCACCCGTATAGCTTTGCCGCTTTTTATCATTTCAGCATGCTTTTCATCCCGCAATCTCTGCTTTTGTTCCCGGCGTTCTTTTTTACTCATCGGGATTCACCACCTTACAAGGTTTCTCTCCCTTGAGCACTGCCTTGAAATCTTCTTGCAGTGGATACATGAAGATACCCTTTTTAGATTGGGCATATTCTTTGTTGCGATCCATCCGGCCTCTGCCTTTTGTCTCTCCAAGGTATGTCCAGTTAGAGGCTTTGTAGCAGGTTCCGGTAAAATGAGATAGATCTACAAAGGTTTCTAGCAGTACCGGTGCATAGCAGTATTCCCTCAGCCAATCTTCCTGAATTTGTTTTGCTGCTAATGATAATGACTTGCTGGCCAGGTTCCTTATGTGTACCCAGGGGAAGATCAAAAACCGGCTGTTGTTTATGATGAGATTCAACCGCGTTTTGCGGTCATCTACTGTCCAGCCTATCCATTTATCCCGTTCTTCCAATGCCCAGGAGGATGCCGAAAATTGCAAACACCCAAGTTCCAAGTCTCCAGACTTAACGAAATATTGCAATCGTGACCCGAAAACCTGCTTATCTCCCAGCATATGATACTGGCTAACATAGTAACGCCACCGCTTTAGTGCCTCTCCCGGACGCGCGATTTCTAACCATATTGGCTCATAATTCCGGGTTTCACCTTGAATTTCTCGAGGCTTTATATTAAGCTCTGGAATCCTTACTTTGCAACCCTTTTTATTCGGACCTTGTAATGGAGGTAACTGTATAACTCCTTCTGCCTCCAGTTTTTCCATAAACTCTAAACATTGAGGCCATTTCGCAGCCCCTGACGGCGTAGTCCAGTTCAACAACTCGCAAACTGTGCTGGCTAGCTCTTTTCTTGATAATTTCTGATATGTCTTTCTTGTCCATTTGATGAGTTCAATATCATCTAGCGTGAACTCTCTTCCGGAAAACACCCTGATAGTATCGTCCATGAAATACTTACCTTCCTTTCCGATACTATCATATCATCGCTGGTTTGCGTTGTCCAGTTCTATTTTTGCGAAACTATTTTTTCAAATATCTGTGTAACCCTTGCGAAAGGCAAATCTCATTTTCATGCTTCAGCTATGACATAGACACTTTATACCCTGTCTATCCGTCCACTATCTACCCACCAGATCAAACCACCATAACTATCGTATATGCAGTCCCTTCCGGCAGTTTGTTTATGTAAATGTCTATTTCAACATTATCCATAATACCTGTTATAGTGCATGTAAAGTGAGATTCAGTTTCCTGCAGCGAGTCGGCGCTGAGCATTATTTCTCTGTAGTACTCAACCACATCCTGATAATCCTGTGTGGTCGTAAAGGTAAGGCTGTAACTCTTTCTCCCGTCACTTTCGTCATATATGCTGCCATCCTTCGGCTTACTCCCTTCCATGACAGGCACCAGGTCAGATCTGTATCCTTCCGGAAGCTCGCTGCTTTTCTTCTTGTACATTATATTCATGGAAGTTTTTGCAGCTTCCGGCACTTCTTCATCGCTGTAAGATTCCTGGGACAGATCAATAACGCAGACGTCTACATCTTCCACATCGCTTATGCTTGCTGTAGCATAGTAATATGCGGAATCAGACTGTTCGCCTATTATCTGGTGCCTGGACATGATATCCTTATAATACTGCACTACATCCTCATATGGTTTATCAGTCCAGCAAACCACATAGTACATGGAAAATAAAGGGTTACTGTTATCTTCCCCTGATTCGACCACCGTACTGCCCTTATAGACCGGAACGGCATCGGTATGGTAACCTTTGGACAGTCCGGCTTTCGCTGCGTCTGATGCATCACCGGTACCGGCAGGGCTGCCTGCCGTGTCTGCCGCATCATCCGTACCGGCGGGATCACCGGCTTCACCTGGCCCGTCTGACCCGGACGTTTCAGCAATTTCATCAGTCGCTTTGTCTTTTGAACTGTTGCTGCATGCAGCAATTGACAATACTAATAGAAGTACTAACAGGACAGCAGTCAGCTTTCTTATCACGATTTTCATCCCCATTCTTTATTCTTCCTCCCCATAATTGCATCGCCTGGATCATCCCATGCCGGATTCGCTTTCGTATTCATCAAATTCACCGTCAAAATCCAGATCCATATGAAAAACACCATTTTCGTCAGTATATACATCGATCTTGTCATCACCGTTAATGTCAAATCCGGTTATCCCATTCTCATCGGTGATGATAGTTCCCATACCGTCATATTGCGGTATTTGCGGCATTTCAAAAATATCTGATGTTTGTCCTTCACCCGTCCTGCCCTGATCCGCGTTCCCGGTATCAGGCATTTCAAGCCTTTCACGTTTTGCTGTACCCAGAGTTTCTTTTTTGAGCGTGCCTCTGAAATACCCGCAGTTCCAGGTCAATCTGTATGTAGGTATATCCACCGTCACCTTATCTTTGCTGATAAGCAGTAAAAGCCCCATATTATCGGAGGTGCCTTCATCAAATACACCTTCGAAATCGGAAAGGATACCACCGGTATTCCCTGACCTGATTGTCTGATCCATCTGAAGCACGGTGGACCAGGACGATATGAATGAAGCCATGGCATTGAAGCTGCCGAGGGGAGCAACCGGAGGTGCAACAGTCATACTGTCAGGTATCGGTATCGTTTGCCGGTTTAGTTCTTCCTGATCATATGCCTCCACTTCGAACTCCAGTCTTTCACACCTTCTGTTGAAGGCGCCGCCGCCCATATACAGCAAATCATTCCCCGAAAGGCCGGACTCGTCAAAGTTGAATACTATGTACGCCTCCCCTTCATACGTTCCATAGACATCCTTGCCTCCCGATTTCCATGCAACAAGCCTGAGAGTGATATCATACCTGAGGGATTTTCCGCCTGCAGGCAATTTATACGTACCGGAAACGGTATCATCAACGCTTATGCTCCAGTCAAACCCTTCGTATTCGGGATCTGATTCCGAATCCGATTCGGATTCCGATTCGGGATCCAATTCCGGATCTGATTCCGAATCCGACTCTGTGTCTGATCCTGTTCCTCCGCTTAATATCCCACCGGAGCCGCTGCCTCCAGAAGCTTCATTATTCCTGGGTCCGGAGGAATCCTCCCGGTTCTCCGGGACCGGCAAGGCTACACACCCGGCAACACCGATCAATAAGATTACGGCAGCAATAAGGCAACATAATATTTTCATATGACACCCTCTATTCCACCGGTATCGGCTGCTCTATCTGCACGCCCGCCGGCAGTTCAAAAATACTGTCGGGGATCGTTTCGGTCTTTATGTTTTTGCATTCCATCACCACGACCAGTCCTGCAAACGTTCCTTCCGTATCCTTGGTCTCGCTTTTGACCGGGAAGCCGTATTCCTCCGAAAGCCATAGCTTTGATTCCATGTTTCCGTCAACTACGGTTACTACCGTGCACGAAAGGCCATTGTAAGTCTCCGTTCCGACAATGCTGAACTTTTTTGCATCGATACCGGCATAATAGCCATGGAGGTCATAAAGATAGAAAGTGTACTCGCTGCTGAAATCCATTTCATATGCTATATTATTTGCGGGGTAATACTGGTAACCGCGCTTTGTGTTGGTATCGTTGAAAACAATAGTGGTGCTGCCGAATACCGTCGTTTCTTCCCTTATTTTGCCGTTTTTCCTCCATACCTTTCCCAACGTGCTGTCGGATCCGTATTTTCTTTCATATTCATAATACAAATTATCCGGCCCCTCTATCCTGGAAAGCAATTGAGAAATATTGTCCGTCCCGGCTGAAGACGCCGGTCCCGTCACTGCCTTCGGCGCATCTCCCTGCGGTTCCTGCAATTTTTCCGCAGTCCTCACGGCATACAGAATAGCCGCCTCTTTGGTAGCGATACCGTAGCCTGCCGCTTCCTGCGCGGTGGTAACGGCCTTCGGCATAAAGTTGCCTTTGGAATCGCCCTTGATTATTCCAAGCTTGGACAGGTATTTGGTAGCTTCCACCGCAAATTTTGAAATATGCTTCTGGTCGGGAAAATCCTTAACGTCCGCTACACTGTAATCCCCTTCAGGATTGATGACCTTTATTGCCCTGAAGAGCATAGTCGCGCATTGTTCCCTGGTTAAAACAACATTTGGTGAAAAGGCGGTAGCTGATGTTCCTGTGGTTATGCCCAGGTTAAATGCCTTCAATACCTGCGGATTATTCGTATCAGTAAATGGGTTGGGGGAGACCGGAACACTTTTGAGACCTGTAACATTTTCATACAGGACTACCGAAAGCTCGGCGAACTCCTCGCGAGTTATAGGTTTGGTCATATCGGCGCCCTTTAATATGTCAGGAATAAGACCCATGTCGTATGCCTTCTGGAGCTCAGCCTTCGCCCAGTTGGAAGCGCCGCTGTAGAAAGCTGCCGTACCTATTTCCACTATATTTGAAAAGGGTGATCTCACAATGGAGCCGTCCGGCTTTTGCAGTTCGAAAAATGCGCGGAAATAATAGGTGTTTTCCTTGATGTCTATCTCTCCCCAGCCGCCTTCATCAATGGGATCCACTTCCATATCATCCGAAAGCATATTGCCTGCTTTTTCAAAAGGCACCCCTCCGGCAAGCTCAGTCGCCCATTTGCCGCCGCCGATTTTCCAGTCCAGTTTGGTCCACACGGAAGTCACCTTGTTTGCATCCTCTACGCTTTTCGGTACATCAAAGGTAAAGCTGAAATAGGGCTGACCATCCTCCCGGTTTCTCAGTTCTCCCGCCAGTCCGGACGGAGCCTCCAGGCTGCCGGGGATCGCACTGCCCTGGGCTTTGCCGATAATTGCCGTGTCAGAATAAGGCGAGGCAATAACCTTGTACCCCCATTCTCCGCTGACGGGATCCTGGGCTTCGTACTCATAGAGGTAACGATAGCGGAATGAATATGTATTGTTTTGCAGGTCAAAGGAAGCCAGTTCAAGATTCCAGGAAAATACCGGAATATCTATGGCGTTCCTTTCATCATGGCCGATATTATTCAAAATGCCCGCGACATTCATTTTGTCATATGTATTCTCATAGTAGCCAATGACGCCATCCTCGACGACACCATCCCATTTTTCGTCAAATTTCCAGGGACCGTCGTTGATCTTGAAATCAAGCTCATAAAGTATCCAGTAATCATCCGAATTTATGTATTCCATCATGCTGTCGGGCTGAGTCAAACGCAGCAACAATCCGCCTGCTCCGTCGGAACGGACCGACAAACCAGCCGGCTTTTCCAATACAGGCAGGTCACCCTCCTCCGCAAGGACCACCGTCGGAATTGCCAGCATCAGACATAACAACAAAATAACCAACTTCTTTAACATAGTATTATCCTCCCTTGTACAATTATTTTGTATTAAATCAGTGACCAAAGCCACTGTTCGACCCATTAAAAGTCATAGTTAACATAACACTTCAAATTTTATTCTTTTCCAAACATCAAGCACATCATCCGGCTTCACATCTTAGCCATTATGCCAGCGTTTGTTGGCCTGAACTTTGACAATCATGTATAATATCTTCCGGACTTGGAAGGTGAGTGTTTCACCTCCTGGGACGGACCTTGGCGGGCCGATTACCCGTATGAAAGAGTATTTTTCCATTCCGGTAAGTCTACATGATTTGGCTGGTTGAGGCCAGCTTTTTAGCTGGTTCCTCGTGTCACATGCAAGGTTGTTTGCTTACATGAGAAGGAATGGAGGCTTTTAAGTCCATTAATTTTTTAAGGAGGCATTTTGATGAATTTCAGACCTATTGCAGGAATCGATGTAGGTAAATTCTTCAGTGAGATGGCAATTCTTTCTCCATCCAATGAAGT
>DCUA01000146.1:6503-8446 GCA_002329675.1 Firmicutes bacterium UBA1426
GTTGAATTACTGAAAAAAACGGAAAAGGACTTTGATTCTAGGCCTTTCGTCGTCATGGAATCCACCGGGCACTATCACAAAATCCTTTTCCATTCACTTTGTAAAGCTGGATTGGAGGTCTCCATCATAAACCCCATCCAGACTGATTCTATCAAAAATATTGGAATCAGAAAAGTGAAAAATGATAAAGCTGATGCCCGGAAAATTGCCCTGCTATACAGATTTCAGGAGCTTAAAACTACTAATATCCCCGATGAGGATATTGAATGCCTGCGAAGTCTTTGCCGACAGTACTACAAGCTCTCTGACGAACTTACTGCCTACAAAAACAGGCTTACGGGTATTGTTGACCAACTCATGTTAAACTTCAAGGATGTATTCCCCAACATCTTTTCAAAGGCTGCTCTTGCAGTATTGGAGAAATATCCTACGCCTGCGCATATTCTTAAAGCGAACAGGAACAAGTTGATTGCACTGATCCAGAAGAATTCTCGCAGAAGCCTTAAGTGGTCAACTGCAAAGTATAATCTTTTGGTCTCCAAAGCCAGAGAGTTTGCGCCTTTGACTGTTCATAATTCCTCGAACATTGCTATGCTGGGTGTCTACATATCCATGATCAGAACTCTGGAAGATAACTTGGCGAAGGTCCTAAAAACCATTCATCTATTGATCGCTGAAGATATGGCAAAGGACATGCCCATGCTAGCATTAACTCTTGAACTTTTGCAGAGCCTGCCAGGTATTGGCCTTCTTACTGCTGCCACCATTCTAGCAGAAATCGGCGATTTTTCCGCTTTCTCTAAGCCGGGAAAACTGGTTGCTTACTTTGGCATTGACCCCTCTGTGATGCAATCCGGAGAATTTACCGGCACACGGAATAAAATGTCCAAGAGAGGTTCCAGGCTACTTCGCAGGGTTCTTTTTACAACTGCTCTTGCCAATATCCGAACTAAGCGGAATAAAGAGGCTTGCAACCCTGTATTACTTGAATTCTACAAGCAAAAGTGCCAGAGCAAACCTAAGAAGGTAGCTTTGGGAGCAGTTATGCGTAAGATCATCATTTACATCTTTGCTGTTCTAAGGGACAGAAAACCGTACCAGTTACGCAGTCCTCAGGAACATGCTCAGATGTTAGCAGCAAAGCATATAGCAGCTTAGCAGTACTTGCACTTGATGTTTAGTTTTCAAGGATCAGTATTTCATTTTAGACCAGCTATTTTATGTCTACTTCGTAAAGGTGGTCTTGTTGTTATGCATTTTTTCTATGTCAGGAGTTTTCAAAAATTCATAAAGCTTTTTCTTAAAAACTCTTGACTTTAATTAGCTGGTCTTTTATTTATTGCCTTCATGGCATGAACACGATAACAGCGTGGTCGATCTTCACGTCGTCGGCAGGAACGGGAAATATGACAGCCTTGCTGAAACGGTCGGACTGCAGGTCGCGGCATTGAGGGATTCCTGAAAACATGGTGAACGGGTATTTGATATCCTCTAAAAATGAAGTGCTCCCGGAAAAGACCTGTCTTACGGCCGCAGCCAGCTGCATATTGTCGATCCTGTATTGCAGTAACCGGACGGCGCCTTTCTCCAAATCCACAGGCCACATTTTAGTTTCTTCCGCAAACGCTTTGTTTACCACGACAAGTGTATACTGCGGCGAANNGATTTGAGAAAACAACCCTTCATTGGCAATAAGCATCTGCAGCTTTTTGATCATGCGTCCATGGATCTCTGTTTTTTTCTCCAGCATTTTCTGTGCTTCTGACAGTTCCTCCAGCATTTGCTCCTTTATTCTGTCATTCATAAAAAATGCTCCTCTCCCCCGCACCGCCAATGCGCTGAACTACTGCTTATATTCTATTTTCAGGCCTGCTGTAAAGATAGTTCCGATATGCTTATAATTAGTAAGAAAAATATCAATCGTGGCCGAAGTTCTGGAAGAT
>DCUA01000020.1:0-2777 GCA_002329675.1 Firmicutes bacterium UBA1426
AAGGCTGGCCGCAGCGATGCTCTGACCAACTCTTCTGCTTTTCTCATCAGGAAGTATCAGGTTGACCTTCTCCATTAAATCAGGATACTGTTCCTTCAGCACTCTATTTGCTTCCTCTACCATAATCGATCCGCCGACTCCGGATGTGACCCGCCCCATCAGCAGTATGTGATCCATCTTATAGAACCTGTAATAGAAGGGGATCGAATGAGCCAGGTACTTTCCTATGTCCCTGAAGATTGCTAAGGCCTTGGCATCACCGGACTCCGACAGGCCTTGTATCTCTTTCAGTTTCTCCGCCAGGGTCAGGCTCTCATCTATCTTGATCCCCGCCAACAGAGCCAGCCGGATCACAGCATCCTGGGAAAAATATTTACAGCCGACGCCGAAATCCCCCGACCATTCATCTTGTGGAGCGGAGTCACTTAGATCCACAGGGGCAAAGGCCAGTTCATTCAGCCAGCCCGTTATGCTTCCGTTTTCATCCACATAGCCGACAGCCTGGCTTGTTCCCATTGCAATACCCATTATATTGTTCACCCCAAGACTCATGGACCCTGCCAAAGCGGTTACATCTCCGTCATTGGCTACCACAAGGGGAACGTCACCAATTTCTTTGGCCGCCCTGATATAAATATCTTTTACGCGGGTCTGAAACTTATCAGGAGGTACTTTGAGAAACAGCGAGGCCACTTTTGTTTCATTTCCGATGTAGACACCCGCCGAGCTAACACCGATGGCATCGACCCTGGGCATCTTCGAAGCTGCAGTTTTGAACGCATGCACAATCTCTTCATAATGATACTGCGGATCTTCTTCTGTCTTTGGAAACCAGACAACCTCCTCAGAATAGACACTTTCTCCGTCGATGACCGCTGACACTTTTCGGTCAGACCCTCCTGCATCAAAACCTATCCGACACCCACTGAGATTCCTTCCTATGTGGTGCGAAAGGACTTTCTTCTGTGGCATGGCATCGAACGGCAGAGAAAGAACCTCCGGAGTTTTTTCATATACCCGGTTCATAAAGAAATAGTCAAAGCTTCTGCTCCCCTTCGCAGAAAAAACTTCCCGTATATGCTCCGCTATTTCAGGGGCACCGGCGATTGCGATCCTATACCCGCCTCGAGACCATAAAAGGAACTTAATAAGCTTCTCTGCATAGTAACAATCCACGTCCCGCATTTCAGCAGTCCCGTGTATTCTGGTCTCGTATGTGGTCGTGACATCTTCATTTCCCACTATGGCGATTTCCATTCTCTGCCCTGCTTGCTTTTCGAAAGCTCTGAAAAATGCTTCGATGGGAATGAAACCGGGATCCAGCTCCGGCACATTTTCTGTTACTAGTTCAATTCCTTTATACAATCGTTTCAAGACCATCCTCCTTCGTCGAGAATTTACTGAATACCTGCTGCACTCTTCATGAGCATTTCCTGCGTCAAGGTTGCATCGCTGATAAATTCACCGGTCTTCTTCCCCTCATACAACACAATGATCCGATCAGATACTCCAATGATTTCCGGCATTTCGGATGATATCATAATTACGGCGATCCCCTGTAAGGTGAGCATTTCAATGAGTTTATGAATCTCTGCTTTTGCCCCCACATCGATACCTCTGGTGGGCTCATCCATTATGATGATTTTGGGATCCAGGTTCAGCCATTTAGCAAGGCATACTTTCTGCTGATTTCCCCCTGAAAGGTTGGATATCAGCTGTTCTGCAGATGGGGTCCGAATATTCAGCCTTTCAATATATTCCTGTGCAATCGCCGCATCTTTGCTCTTCTTGATCCAACCCAGCTTGCTGATGAGAGAAAGTGAAGCCAATGTGATATTCCCACGGATTTCCATATTCGGTATTATGCCTTCCCGGCGCCGGTCTTCGGATACCAGCAAAATGCCCTCCCGGATGGCATCAACGGGTGTTTTAATGTTAAGCTTTTTCCCGTTGAGATAAATTTCTCCTCCATCCGCCCTGTCAAGGCCGAAAATGCAACGCATGATCTCCGTCCGTCCGGCACCCACCAAACCGCTGAATCCCAGAACTTCTCCTCTGTGTACCTGAAAGCTGATAGGTTCAAAGACCTTCTTACGATAAAGGTTTTTCACTTCAAGGACCGGAGGTCCGATTTGTGTCCTTTGTCGTGTAAAGATATCCCCGATATCCCTGCCTACCATGCTCATAATCACTTTATTTTCATCAAGTTGGTCAATAGGGCTTGTGATCACATGCTGACCGTCTCGCAGAACAGTGATTTCGTCTGCTATTTCAAATATTTCACTCATCCTGTGTGAAATATATATTATCGCTACATTATTTTCCTTCAACTCCCGAATGATATCGAAAAGCTTTTCCTTATCTGCTTCGGAAATGGCAGACGTAGGTTCATCCATAACCATTATCCAGGTTCTGTTGCTGTAGGCTTTCGCAATCTCGATCATCTGTTGCTGACCGACGGTGAGCTTTTCGATCCTCTGGTTTACATTGATAGATAAATCAAATTTCTTTAACAGTTCCTCCGTTTTTGCGATCATTTTTGATCTGTTAAGAAGGATCCCTCCACCCCGGGTTATTTCCCTTCCCAGATTAACATTATTGTAGACACTCAGTTCAGGTACGTTGGCCAGCTCCTGATAGATGATGGAGATCCCTAACTTCTCAGCGTCTATGGGATTTGAAATCGTAACCTCGTGTCCGTTGATCAATATCTCTCCTGAGTCCTTGCCGTAAACGCCGGAAAGAATCTTCATCAGTGTTGATTTTCCCGCACCGTT
>DCUA01000020.1:2847-6376 GCA_002329675.1 Firmicutes bacterium UBA1426
TGTTCGTCCTTTTTCTCATCTGCTTTCGGAATAGCATATGCCTTTTCAATAATTGCCTGATTTCCTACTACCGCGAGAATGATCAGAGACCCTTTAACTAAATAGTTTATAAACGGCGGGATATCCAGCATCCCCAATCCGGTGAAGATAACGGATATAAGCACCACACCCAACAGAGTCCCTTTGAGATTTCCTACTCCTCCGAAGAGACTCACTCCCCCTAAAACCGCTGCAGTGATGACTTCANNAAACTCCATGCCTATTCCAGCGAGAGGCTGTGCTGTCTGTGCTCTTCCAAGGAGCACGATGGTAGAAAGTCCCACAAACACTCCTGCCACTGCGTAAACCAGCATCGTCTGCTTTTCAACATTGATACCTGACGCTTTTGATGCTATGGGATTGTCCCCGATTGCATAGGTTTTCCGCCCAAATGTTGTCTTGTGCAAAATCAGAAAAGCAAGGGTATATGCTGCGGCCACAAGTATCAGTGAGGCGGGGATCTTCCCGACCACATTGGACAATCCGATATAGTTGAAATAGTCGTTAGCAATAATGATACGCGAGGAGTCCGTGATCGTGAGAGTAAGCCCTCTTGTCAGTGACATGGTAGCTAAAGTCACAATAAAAGGTGCTATTTTCAGGTAACCTGCTGCAAATCCATTCACAACCCCCACAAGAACTGCGGTTCCGATGACGACCACCATCCCGAGTAAAGCATTTGAGAAAGTCCCCGGCTCACCAACGGACTGCATCACCAGCGCACCGACCGCTCCGGAAAATGCCACAGCTGATCCCACGGACAGGTCAATGCCCCCCGTTAGGATGATCATGGTCATTCCGATGGCTGCGAGAGATAGTGCAGCGGATTGCCGGAATATATTCATGGTGGTATTAAAAGTAAAGAAGCTGTCGGAAATAAATGCAAACAGAACATAGAACATGATAATGATTGCAAAAAGTGCTATGTATCGGATATTATTCTTTATTCCTTCTTTTACTGACTTCGCTCGCTGTTGCACTTTATATCTCCTTATGTCCGGGAATAACACATCATAAAGAACGCAGGGTTATATCATTTTTTTACAACCTCCCATATCCCGTGGATATGGGAGGTTGTAAAGTATGTTTATTTAGGTTCAAAATCCGTATAGAGGTCTGCCATTGCAATGGCTTCCTGCGGACCGATGATGCTGATATCCGCATCGAGGTTCATCGCTTCAACCGTTGCTTTCATCTCGTCAGTCATAACAAAATGGGTTGCCATATTGATGATTTGATCGTCAGGTCTTTCTCCGTTTGCAAGCTGGACACCAACCTGAACATTCCAGTATCCGGCTCTCTTCGAACCTGTAAGTACAGACAGCTTCAGCTGGCCTTCTTCAACGGCGATACAAGCATCCGGATTACCATCAAAGCTGGTAACGAGGATCTGGTCTTCCTTTCCGGCATCTTTCACTGCCTGATAGGCCGCTAAGGTAACGGCATCGGATACGCAGTGAAGGGCTTTCAGGTCAGGGTTCGCGGCAATGATATCCTGGGCTGCTTTAAGTCCTGTTGCCGGATCCCAGTTCATGGGCTGTTCAATCAGTTCAATATCGGGATAGGCAGCCATTGCTTCCTGGAAGCCACCCTGCCTCAGGTCGGATACCAGGTTCCCCTTATTTCCGTAAAGCAAAGCTACTTTTCCTTCACCACCAACCATGTTTGCAACAATATCGCCAATTATTTTGGTGTTTTCATAATCGTTGTAAACGGTGCAATAATTGGAATCTACGTCAACGTTTCCTGCCATTGTGACAGTTGGGATTCCTGCCTCTGATGCCTGCCTGATGACACCTTCAAGAGCTGCGCTGTCAATGGGATTTACAAGAATACAGTCAACACCCTGCTCGATAAAGTTCTCCATCAAAGAAATCTGCTTGTCGATGTTTCCGTCCGAACTCTTCCAGATTACCTCCACTCCATAATCCTCTGCTGCCTGGTTTCCGCCTTCTACCATGTCCACAAAGAACTGGTTAGTAAGGTCGATCAGGATAATACCAAGAACTTTCTTTGCGTCGGTATCCGGTGTTGTCCCTTCGTCCGGGCCTCCTGTCTCTCCTCCGCAGCCTGCAAGCAGAGACAATGCCAGGATAAGGACCAATGCAATTGATACGAATTTTTTCATTTCCTTTCTCCTCCTAATAAACTAACTTCAACGCATTATTTTTATTGGATTCCATCCAAATAAAAATCATTCCTTGGAGATTTTGTTAATGACTACATCGAAGCATAATGCAAGAAGTATTACCACTCCCTTAAAAACATCCTGCATCTCTGGTTTAATTCGTAAATAGGTCAATGCGGTGGTTATAAGGACAATTATTATGGCGCCGACAAAGGTACCCATTACCTTGCCCTTCCCACCGCTTAGACTTGTTCCGCCAATAATGGCCGCAGCAATGGCGTCCAGCAGGGTGGACCCGTATATACTGGGCGCTGCAAGCCCTAATTTTGAGATTGTCAGTAAAGAAGCGATCCCCGTATATGTACCGGCCAGCATATATAAGAGAATTTTATACTTCGTTACATCGATCCCCGAAAACCGGGTTGCATCTTCACTGCCGCCTAAAGCATAGATGTACACCCCCATTTTTGTTCTCTTTAGAATGGTGTGGGCCACAAGACAAAAGAAAATGTAGATCAGGAAGGAAACGGGTATAGAGCCTATCCTGCCCTGTCCAAACCATAGGATGGACGGATCGCGTATCATGACCATGTTTCCATTGCCTATGAGCATGGACATGCCCTGCAAAAGGGACATAACTGCAAGGGTGGCTATAAAGGGAACAATTTTCAGCTTGGTGATGAGAAATCCGTTCAGCGCGCCGATCAGTGCCCCACATACCAGAGAGACCAATACAACAATATAAACGCTTCCTCCTAAAATTCCCGTTGCGTAGACCGTCCCTGCAGCCATCCCGATCATTGCAAGACCATATCCTGCAGTAAAATCAATTCCGCCACTGATGATAACGATCATTGCCCCCATGGCAACAATACCCACTACCGATACCTGATGCATCAGGTTCAGTAACGTCTTCAATGACATGAAGTCACTGTTGAGCGAATTAAGTATTAATAACATCGCCATTAATACTATTATGGGGGCGGCTTCTTTCATATTCGATCTTATCCATGATCTGGACATTATATTTTGCAGGTTNNGTAATTATCTTTCCTTGCCAAGCCACCTCATGACTTGAACCCAAAACTGTCCATAGTACTCCCAGGGTTGAAAATACTCGGCCCAGTGGGGTGAACAGTCGCTCGCAAAGGCTGCAGCCCTTCCTTTTCCATACTCCCAGGTAACTAATAATGGATGTTCAATTTCATCGTCACCGATACTGGCTATGACGTTGGAACCTTCTTTTGGAATGATGCGGTTAAAGCCTTCGAAAACCGGTGCATCCTCCCAGGGAATATCCTTGATGATCGGGTGATCTTTATCGAGGATCTTGACTTTTACTCCTTCCGGCGTTTCCACTCT
>DCUA01000020.1:6395-6677 GCA_002329675.1 Firmicutes bacterium UBA1426
ACATAGTCCCGGATCGCCCTTAGACGATTCGTTCTCGGCAGAGGTGTTCCGGGAATCCAGAACGGGTACAGAGACAGGACCTCGCTTTCGCAATCGCTTATAATAATTGCGTCATATTCCTTCAATCCTTCAATGGTTCTGGGGAAGTCTGATATAGCCTGATCATTCGTCATATGTTTCACTTCAATACCATCTGCCTCAAGCGCATCGATCAGAGGCTGTCCCCATATGTGGTGGGAAACCCCCTTAACCTCCAAGTTGAACGGGGATGCCAGAAAAACC
>DCUA01000025.1 GCA_002329675.1 Firmicutes bacterium UBA1426
TACGATATCATGCATGATATCGTATTTGTCACACAACCTGCGAATGGCCGGGATGAAGTCATCCGGCGGAACGATAACTCCGCCTTCACCCTGGATAGGCTCATATACGATGGCTGCCGGTAGCTCTCCTACGAAATCCAGAATATCCAGCATCTTTTCCAGGTATTCTACATCACCGTAAGGTGCAAAACGGGTTCCTTGCAGCAAGGGGAGGAATGGCCCTCTAAAGTGCTCTTTAGAGGTAAGGGACAGGGAACCCATGGTCTTTCCGTGGAAGTCATTCTTAAAAGCTACATAGTAGTGTCGGCCTGTGGCCAGGGTGGCCATTTTAAGCCCGCACTCTATGGATTCCGTTCCGGAGGAGGTAAAGAAGGTGTANNACCAGCTCCGCACTGGATAGCGGCTGCTTGGCCAGCTGGTTCATTACGGCTGTAACTACCGTATCGTGGCGATGGCCGCAGTTAAACGCTCCGAATCCGCCCAGGCAGTCTATGTACTCTTTTCCATGAAGGTCTGTAAAGGTGTCGCCCTTTGCCATCCATTCCATGGCCATATCATCAGCTCCTGCAGCTTTCCGGTATTCCAGGAAACCGGGGTTTATATGATTGTTAAAGTTGTGCCGGGTTTCCTTGATAAATGCATCCTTTTCGCCATCTTCTAAGCTTTTCTTGGATATGATATCCAATGCATACTCGGTGTATTTCAACACCTCATCAAAACTTTTTCTTGGCATGACACTCTCCTTCTCTAAAATCAATTCCTTTATTCAGCCTTATCTCGGGGTAGAATCCGCGAAGGAATTACACCACGGCTTCTACAGCTTCTTTTAATATATCGTAGCACTTATCACAATCCTCCCTCGTTGCAATAAGTGGCGGTACCATTCTTATGATTGTCTTGCCGATAGCGGTTACCATGAGTTTTCGATCCAGGCATTCGTGCTTGATTTCCACGGCTTTTTCCAGGTCAAATTCAACACCCACCAGGAGTCCTGCATTGCGAACCTCTTTCACATGAGGCAGAGTGCGAAGCTTACCGGCGAAGTAATCTCCCACCGCCCTCGCATTTCCCGCCAGATCCCGATCCAGAAGCTCCCGGATCTGTGCATAAGCTGCGGCGCAGCATACCGGGCTTCCTGCATAGGTAGATCCATGGGTTCCTCCGCTGAAGGTAGCTGCAACTTCTTTGGTGCAAGCCATGGCACCGATAGGGAGTCCGCCTCCCATTGCCTTGGCCATAGATACACAATCCGGTTTGATACCATAATTCATGTAATCCATTACCTCTCCCGTTCGGCACCAGCCCGTCTGGACCTCATCCAACAAGAGAAGGAGTCCTCTTTCATCGCAGAGTTTACGCAGTCCGGTCATAAATTCTCTGGTTGCAGGAACCACGCCGCCCTCACCTTGGCAGGGCTCTACCATAATGGCTATAGTATTGTCCGTTATTGCAGCTTCAAAGGATGCCAGATTGTTATACTCAGCATAAGTAAAACCCTCCAGCATGGGTTTGAACCCCAGCTGCAGGGCATTATTTGTTTGTCCTGTAGCGGACAGCGCTCCATAGGTCCGGCCGTGGAAGCTGTTGATTGCGGTGATGATGTGGAATTTATCAGGCCCGTAATGATCGGTCCCGTACTTTCTTGCGATCTTGATCATGGCCTCGTTGGCCTCGGTTCCGGATTGCTGATACAGAACCTTATCCATTCCGATGGTCTCGCAGATGAGCTGGGACAGAACAGCCTGAGGGATGGTATAGGGGTAGTTGAAGGTATGTATGATCTGTCCAACCTGATCTCTTACCGCCTCTACAACCTTAGGGTTGCAGTTACCGGCACTGTTTACCGCAATGCCTCCGTAGAAATCCAGATAGGCGTTGTCGTTCTCGTCATATAGATACATTCCTTCCGCACGACATGCCACGAAAGGAAACCGTTCATAGGTTTCGATCATGTATTTAGTACACAGATCTTTGACCTGATCGGCAGTTAAATTGACATCTTTAAGTTGCATTGTCCGGTCCCTCCTCCAATTCACTACAAGGTTACTATGTGTTTCTGTATCCATAGTCTAAACCTTGCAGCAGGAATAGAGTCAACAGACAATTTCAAATTTTCTGTCTACTTCCCCGGACCTTATCGTTTAACCATGATCTGCAACTTAAAAAAGGCCTTTCTGTCGTAGTTACTGGAGGTCGGCAGTTCTACCAGGATCTCACTGATACAATCACCCACCACTTGATAGTTATGGGAAAATATATAGTCCATCAGTTTTCTTAAGCCCTCTTCCTCCCTGTTGAATCCGTCACAGTAGAGGCAGACATACATGCCCTCAGGAATCACCTCTACGCCGTCTGAGGATTCAAATTCATCGTCGATGAATACAAAGACCTCTGTCGCGATCAGTTCTCTCTTCATGAAATGTTCGTGACGAATGATACTTCCCACGTTGCAAAAATAGCTCATGGGGAACCGATGGAGTACATAGTTCTTTTTCAGGGCCCTGAGAACCTGTTCGTAATACTCCATCCCATAACTGTAAGCGTTGATTTTTGTATCGTAGCAGAAAATCCTCCTGGCCTTCTGATACTCAAATACGGGCATTTCTTCCCGTGGAGCCACCTCATAACGCTGATAGCCTTCTATAGCCCGGTCGATGGTTTTTTCAGCATGCCTCAGAGCATCTATCTGATTGTGGATGTTCTGCTTCTGAAGGCGCAGCACCTCTTTGAACTGGTCAATGTTCTGATTCTCGAAGCATTCTTTAATACTCGCCAGATTCATACCCAGAGCTTTCATATATTGGATCATATCCAACTGGGCACATTGCTTTATGTGATAATACCTGTATCCCGTTTCAGGGTTGATCTCGCATGGCTGAAGGAGTTTGATCTTATCGTAGAGACGAAGAGTCTGCTCAGAAACTCCGTTCATTCTTGCCATTTTCCCTATGGTCAGTTTTTCCATTCTGTTCCTCTCATGGTATGTATTCGGGGCCGTTTTATATCCTAATACTAACATAAAACGTTATACCATGCATAATGTTTTTTTATAATTCTGACAATTTATTGCCCCTCGCCTACTTTACAACACACATTTTCTTGCTATAATAAGTGAGAACATTTGGAAAATTCTAATAAGTGTTTCTGGCGTCGCTGATAACTTGTTAGGGTTCGTACTGTTAAGTGCTATATTTGTTTTTTCCATTAATAGAAGGAGGGTATATTATGGAAGTAGGGTTTTTATCCGTCATACCTCCTTTGCTTACTATCGTTTTGGCTATAGTAACAAAGGAAGTTCTTCTCTCGCTGTTCATCGGTGTATTCACAGGATGCATGATCATCGCCGAATGGAATCCCATGGGAGCAATGGAAGCTCTGGTTGGTATTCTGGTAGGCGGTTATGATGAGACGGGCGATTTTGTTATTTCCGGATGTTTGACCGATCCATGGAATATGGAGGTCATAATGATCTGTATTATGCTGGGCGGTTTAATAGGTCTTCTGATCCGCTCAGGCGCGTCTCAGGCATTTGGAAATCTGATAAGCAGCAAAGTCAAAACCCAGAAAGGCGCTCAGGTTACCACCTGGCTTATCGGAATGCTCATTTTCTTTGATGATTATTTCAACGCCTTGACGAACGGTTCAATCATGAGACCCGTTACTGACCGATATGGCATCTCCCGGGAAAAACTATCCTATATTGTTGATTCGACCGCAGTTGGCATTTGCCTGATCGTGCCCCTGTCTTCCTGGGTTGCCTACATAGCCTCTCTTATAGCAGGCGCATATTCCGAAGCGGGAATAGAAGAAGATGCTTTCATGGCCTTCCTTAAAGTGATCCCTTATAACTACTACGCATGGCTGTCCATTATCATGGTGCTGGTTGTTGCTCTTCTGAAGCTGGACTTCGGACCCATGGCCAAAGCAGAGAAACGTACCCGTGAAACCGGTCGCGTATGCGATAAGACCTTCTCAGGAGGCGAGGGAGATGATGATGATTTCTCCTCAATCCCCGTTTCCGAAAAAGGAAAGTCTCTGGATCTTTTGGCTCCCATCATCCTGCTCATCGTTCTGGCCATGATCTTCATGCTCTATACAGGGGGATTCTTTGAAACTTTCGATCTGATGGATACACTGAACAACCTGGATGGAATGTTGGCTCTGGTCTATGCTATCGGTATATCCATAGTCTTTTCCATCATCTTCTACAGAATTCGTGGTCTGTCAAAGGTCACAGAGTCCATTTCGGCTTTCGTTACCGGAACGAAATCCATGTTGTTCGTTATTATCATCCTGGCATTTGCCTGGGGCATTGGTGCCGTAGGTGATGAGTTAGGAACTGCCGAATACGTTGCCGATCTCTTCGTAGGCAGCGTGCCCGGATGGATCGTTCCCATGATCCTGTTTGTATTTGCCTGCGCTATGACCTTCTCAACAGGAGCTTCCTGGGGAACCTATGCCATCATGATCCCCATCGCCGTTCCTTTGGCTGTGGCCATGGACGTCAGCGTCTATGCCTGTATCGCTACCGTTATCGGCGGTGGTGGCTTCGGTAATCACTGCTCACCGCTGGCCGATACTGCCATCCTGGCCTCGGCGTCCTCCAACATCCGCCATACGGACCACATCAAGACTCAGATCCCTTACTCCCTGACTTGTGCAGGTGCCGCTTCCGTAGGATACATAGTATCCGGATTTATGGATGGATGGGTGATTCCCATGATCGTCACTCTGGGCGTCTTTATCGTTGCCGTCTTCTTCCTGGCCAAAACTTTTGGTGAGTCAAAATATCACCTGGAGGATATCAAAGAAGAGGATAGTGCTTGTGAGATCTGATCCGTCATTGTCTTCATAAAGAAAAGGCGCCCCTTTTGGCGCCTTTTCTTTGTTATTGATTCAGGTTGTTATTGTTGTTGAGTCCGTTGTTGTTGGCATTGTTATCGAAGCCATTGCCAGTTCCGTTCTGGCCATTGCCAGTCCCGTTCATCCCATTCCCGTTGTTCGGAACTCCGTTGTTGTTATCGATTATTCCGTCGTTCCGATCATTCGTATCAGGAACACCGTCATAATTTGCACAGCCCGCAAACGCCAACAGACCTAAAATCAACAGAAAAGCAAGATAAATTCTTTTACGAGTCATACTTTCATCTCCTTCCTTTTCATAAGATAGTATCTGCATTCTATAGCTTTTTACACGCAAATTGATCGGGTGTAAAAATTGGAATATGCACACCACCAAATTTTTTCAATGAATGAAAAGATGAGATTTCAATTATGAAAATTTCGCTATTCGCTGATTTCTTCAAGGGATTTTCCCATAGTCTCTTTGCCGAGAACAGCCACTGCGACAGCTACAGCTGCAAAAACCGCTGTAAGCATAATGAACACATATGTGAATCCTGATTCCGTACCGTAAAAATTGTAGATTACCGGTACGACAAAGGGAGCAGTAAACGCACCCAAACGCCCGAATGCAGTCGCCCATCCCGATCCGCTTCCTCTGGCAGCGGTGGGATATACTTCAGGTGTATACGCATAGACACATCCCCAGGCACCGAGGCTGAAAAAGTAAAGCAAGGATCCGAAGAGCAACACTTCGCTGGTACTGGCAGCATGTCCGAAGAGCCAGGCTGCTACCGCTGTCCCTGCAAAGTACGCAGATAGCAATTTTTTTCGCCCGATCCGCTCCACCAACCAGGCAGCACTGTAGTATCCCGGGAGCTGAGATAAGCACATGATCAACGTAAATTCAAAGCTCTTCACCAGCGTGAAGCCTTTTCCTACCAGTAACGTCGGCGTCCAGAGCACAAAACCGTAGTAGCCAAAATTCACACCGAACCATATGATCCAAAGAACCGTTGTGCTTCTGACATACTTTCTTGACCACAGGTCTTTAAACGTAATACGGATTTTATCACCGGTGCTTATGTTTTCTCTTTCACCGACTTCTGTATCGTGATGGATACCCGCCTGCTCTTCCATTACCGAAACCAGAGCACCCGCTTCTTCCATATTTCCGACAGATTCCAGATAACGGGGAGATTCCGGCACTGTTTTGTAATATAAAAATGCAAATAATGCCGGTATAGCGCCTATCCAGAATGCCATCCTCCAGCCGTAAGCCGGAATAAGAAAATAAGCTACTAATGCCGCTATGATCCAGCCCCAGGCCCAGAAACTCTCCAGCAGAACACCATTTCGCCCCCGTATTTTAGTCGGTGAATATTCACTGATAAAAGCAAAGGCGACCGGGCCCTCTCCTCCAAGACCGAATCCGGTCAAAAACCTTAAAACGAGAAGCATGGGATAGTTAATAGAGAATCCTGCCAATCCGCTCGCCACTCCAAAAATAACCAGGTTGCTGACTATTAATTTTTTCCGGCCCCACTTATCCGCTGCCATGCCTGAAAACGTAGCACCCAGAGCCATACCCAGCATACCTATGCTACCTAATAAACCCAGCTGACCGGTTGTAAGAGCCCAATCCTTTCCGATAGCGGCCATGACACCGGACACCATCCCCTGATTCATGGCATCAAAAACCCAGGCGATGCCGGTGATAAAAAACACTTTACGCAGCATTGGTGTCGAGGGAAGCCGGTCGATACGCTGTGCAATATTTAACATAATTTCTCCTTTTCCGGTCAATCAGATCAAATAACCCTTTTTCTTTAGTTGCTCTTCTATAAAATCGAGAATTTCCTCCGAACCTGCAACCACAGTGTGGTAATGGAAATCATCGGTGAGGTGTTTCAACGGAGAGATTTGACCTGACTTCAATTGTAAAATGAAATCGTCAACATCCTTTCTGGATGATAGCATCAGCTCCGCTTTCAATTCACCGTAGATTTCATGGTCCACAAATACATCCACGACCTTTCCTCCCGCATCCACAATGGTATACAGTTCGTCCCCGATCTGTTCATCATCGTGGCGAACCTTTATTAACCGGCTCCTTGTACCATCTCTCTGCAGTAGATATCCCCTGTGAGTTGAGAGTATATTTATTCCGGATGCACGCAATAGCGTAATATCCTGCACGATGATCTGGCGGCTCACCTGTAATAACGCTGCCAGATAGTTTCCGGATAACGGTTCTGTACTCTCTTCCAGCAGTTGGGTTATCTTTTTTCTGCGCAATTCACCTTTCATATGTTTACCTCTTTTCATAGCCTTCCATCATACTATGCTGGTTATTCCGGTTGAATTTGCATCTGGATTCCATTCTTTTCTATTGGGTAGTATAGCACATGTGTTTACATCTGACAAGACACTCGTCGGAGCAAGTTCCACTACGTTCGTTTCGTCGTAAACGACGAAAGCTCACACGCTACGTTTACGTCTTTCGGTGGTCGAGTGAGCAAAATTTCGAGTTGTGTATGGTTTTTTGGCGAAAACGCACTCAGTCGGTGCAAAAAATTAAGTAATGTATGATTAAATTACATATTACTACATTTAATCGTACACAAGTTCAGATCATGCTCAAAAAACGAGAATACTCTCCTTTTATCCGTACACAACCCGAAATTTTGCACATTTCGTCAGTGCGCACCTACCGGACATTTGCTTCGCAAATGTCCGGTAGGTGCGTAAAAAAGCCACAGGGACAGACCCCGTGGCTGCACAAATGTCACGATTGAGATTTTATATTAGAATAGACCGCCGATCGATACGAAAACGGGCGCAAAGACCAGTGCTACGATAGTCATAAGCTTGATCAGAATGTTGATGGAAGGTCCGGATGTGTCTTTGAAAGGATCACCTACCGTATCTCCTACAACAGCGGCTTTATGAGCATCGCTGCCTTTGCCACCGTAATGTCCTTCTTCGATGTATTTCTTGGCATTGTCCCATGCTCCTCCTGCGTTGGCCATCATGATGGCTAACAGAACACCAGAAGCCAAAGCACCGGCCAGCATTCCGCCTAAAGCACCTGTGCCCATGATAATGCCGACCGCTAAAGGAGCGATGATAGCCAGAAGACCGGGTGCCAGCATTTCCTTCAGTGCCGCTTTGGTACTTATGTCCACGCATCTCTTATAGTCCGGCTTCGACGTTCCTTCCATAATACCCTTGTCATCTCTGAATTGGCATCTTACTTCTTCGATCATCTGGTTCGCTGCCTTACCAACTGAGTTCATAGTCATAGCTGAGAACAGGAAGGGAAGCATAGCACCGATAAACAGTCCTGCTATGACCATAGGATCCAGCAGGCTGATGTTTGTAAGGCCTACAACCTGAGAGTAGGAAGCGAAAAGGGCCAAAGCCGTGAGCGCAGCCGATCCTATGGCAAATCCCTTGCCGATAGCGGCTGTGGTGTTCCCTACAGCATCTAACTTGTCTGTTATATTTCTCACTTCGTGAGGAAGTTCGGACATTTCCGCAATACCACCTGCATTGTCCGATACAGGACCATAGGCGTCTACTGCTACAACCATGCCCGTTGTAGAAAGCATTCCCACCGCTGCCAGTGCGATTCCGTACAATCCCGCAAATGCATTGGCAACCAGTATGCCGATAGCGATACAAACGATTGGCCAAACAGTGGAAAGCATTCCTACCGCATACCCGCTGATGATGGTCGTAGCGGAACCCGTCTGGCTCTGCTCTGCGATCTTCTTTACATGACTGTAATCGCCGGATGTATAGATCTCAGTGATCTTACCGATAGCTGTTCCTACTATCAGACCTGAAATAATTGCAATTGCACAGTTGAAGTTGCCAAACATGAGCTTGCTCATTATGAGTGAAGCGACGACTACGATTGCACTGCTGATATAGGTGCCTGCGTTAAGAGCAGCAGCAGGATTTCCGCCTTCTTTTCCTCTGACCATCAGAATTCCAAGAACCGATGCAAGAATACCGACAGCGGAAAGTGCCAGTGGAAATACGGATCCTACAAAGGGATCCAATACAAAAGCGCTTCCGACTTGAGGAACGATCTCAGGGATGATGACTGCCAGTGTAATGGCTGAGATTATTGAACCAACATAGGATTCAAACAGGTCTGAACCCATACCGGCCACATCGCCTACATTATCTCCGACATTGTCCGCGATAACTGCAGGATTTCTCGGGTCGTCTTCAGGAATCCCGGCTTCGACTTTTCCCACAAGGTCAGCCCCTACGTCAGCAGCCTTCGTATAGATTCCTCCGCCGACACGACCGAACAAAGCCATGGAGGAGGCCCCCAGGCCAAAACCCGTTATAACGTCTGCAGAGTCTACACCCATTGCTACAAAGATAACACCAAGTCCGAAGACGCCTAAGCCTACAACGCAGAGGCCCATAACCGCACCGCTGCGGAATGCAACCTTGAGTGCTTTTGGCATACTGCCTGTTCTTGCTGCATTAGCTGTACGAACATTGCCTTTTGTGGCAACTGTCATACCGAAATAACCGGCCAGAACAGAAAAGATTGCGCCAAAGACATAAAGTCCCGCAGTGGTCCAGTTGATAAATATTCCAAGCACCAGGAAAATGATGGCTATCACAACAGCCATGTACCTGTACTCTCTCTTGAGAAATGCCATTGCACCTACTCGGATATACCCGGAAATATCCTTCATCCGGTCTGTACCTTCATCTAGTTTACCGATCCACGAAGCAAGTGCATAAGCGACGATCAATGCAAAGACTGCGCAGATAGGTACTAATATTGCAATTGTTTCCATCGGGGAAATTACCTCCTTCTCCCTTCAACAGAGCAAGAGGCGCCTTAGCACCTCTTTTGTTAAATCTTTCTAATTATTCAAACTATTCGATTGCTACCAGAGCCAGTGAACAGACAATAAAGCATATTGCGCCTACAACACTGATTTTACTCAGTATTGCCTCATATCCCTTACTTTTCTTCTTGCCGAAAAGCTGCTCCGCGCCTCCGCCGATGGAACCGGCTAAGCCAGCACTTTTCCCTGACTGAAGCAGGATGCTCGCTATGAGTACTAAGCTAGCAATGGAAAGTAAAATCATCAGTGCTATTTTCAATTTTCCACCTCCTTGGTAATATAACCAATACAGATTATCACAACAATATCTCAAAATCAAGGATTTTTACAAAAATACAAGCCCAAAACGATTGGAACAAGTTACTTCTTCAAGTTATAAAAAGCCCCGGTACCCGGATACTCAGCACTGGTGTCCAGCTGCTCTTCGATTCGCAGCAGTTGATTGTATTTAGCTACGCGATCTGTTCTGGATGGTGCACCGGTTTTGATCTGTCCTGCGTTGACGGCAACCACCAGGTCTGCAATGGTCACGTCTTCACTCTCTCCGGACCTGTGTGATACTACAGCAGTGTAACCGGCTCTCTTAGCCATTTCAATGGCATCCAGTGTCTCTGTCAGGGTGCCGATCTGGTTGACTTTGATAAGTATGGAATTTGCAGCTCCTTCTTCGATACCTCTTGCCAGTCTCTCGGTATTTGTTACAAAGAAATCATCCCCGACCAGCTGAAGCTTATCACAAAGCTTGTCCGTCATGTACTTCCAGCCTTCCCAGTCGTCTTCCGATAGCCCGTCCTCTATAGATATTATTGGATATTTTGATGCCAGCATCTCATAATATTCCACCATCTCCTGTGCGGTTTTTTTCACGCCTTCTCCTGCCAGGTCATAAAGACCCGTTGCTTCATCGTACATTTCTGAAGCAGCTACATCAAGAGCGATCCGTATGTCATTTCCCGGCGCGTAACCGGCCTTTTCTATTGCTTCTACGATAACGCGGATAGCTTCTTCGTTAGAAGCAAGATTTGGTGCAAAACCACCCTCGTCACCTACAGCTGTGTTAAGACCCTTCCCCTTCAGAACAGCCTTCAGGTTATGAAAAACCTCTGCGCCCATCCGCAATGCATCGTGAAAGCTCTTTGCACCCACCGGCATGACCATGAACTCCTGGATATCTACGTTATTATCTGCATGCTGTCCACCGTTTAAGATGTTCATCATAGGTACAGGCAGGACCTTGGCATTGATCCCACCTACATACTGGTACAGCGGAAGTCCCAGGCTATCCGCCGCTGCATGGGCCGCAGCCAGGGATACCGCAAGGATCGCATTTGCACCGAGCTTAGACTTGTTTGGTGTTCCGTCCAATTGAATCATGAGTTTATCCAGACCCACCTGATCGTATACATTCCATCCGATGAGTTCCGGCGCAATAAGCTCATTTATATTATCTACAGCCTTCAGTACTCCTTTTCCAAGGAACCTGTCCTCACCATCTCTGAGTTCGATTGCCTCATAGGCACCTGTGGATGCTCCGGATGGCACTATAGCCCGCCCCACGGAACCGTCATCCAGATAAACCTCTGCTTCAACGGTGGGGTTGCCTCTGGAATCCAACACTTCTCTTGCCAGTATATCTTCAATAAAGCACATTTTTCTATCCTCCTAAAAATTCACTATCTTCATAAAATCATCCGGAGACAGGCTGGCACCACCAACCAGTGCTCCATCGATCTCATACATGTTCATAAGCTCAGTGGCATTATCCGGCTTTACGCTGCCGCCGTACTGTATGACAACTTTATCCGAAACATCTTCACCGTAAAGCCCCGCGATAACACTGCGAATATGGCCGCACATCTCGTCGGCCTGCCCGGGGGTAGCGGTACGTCCTGTACCGATAGCCCATACGGGTTCATAGGCAATGGTAAGCCTTTCCACCTGCTCTGCTGTAAGACCATATAGAGCGGCCTCCGTCTGAGCTGCGACCACCGAAAGGGCCCTTCCTTCATCTCTTTCCGCAAGAACTTCCCCGACACATAGAATCGGCAGGATTTCATATCGGAAGGCCACATGCAGTTTTTTATTCACCGTTTCATCAGTCTCACCGAAGTATTGCCGCCTCTCGGAGTGGCCGATAATACAATAATCCACACCGATCTCCTTGAGCATCGCACCGGAGACTTCGCCGGTAAAAGCACCCTGCTCTTCAAAATGCATATTCTGGGCTCCCACTTTTATTCCCGTACCCTTGAAAGCTTCCACAAGAACGGAAAGCTGTGTAAAGGGAGCACAGATGGCAACCTGTACATCCGAGGCAACATAGTTTTTTTTGAACTCCCGGGCAAACTCTGCCGCCTCTTTTATGTTTTTATACATCTTCCAGTTTCCGGCTATAAATGGTATCCTCATCTCTTCCTCCCGTTTTTAGTTCAAGTCCTGAAGAACAGCAACGCCCGGCAGGACTTTACCTTCCAGGAATTCGAGAGAAGCCCCGCCTCCCGTCGATATATGCGTCATCTTCTCTGCCAGCCCAAACTGGCGGATCGCCGCGGCGGAGTCGCCGCCTCCTATAACGGTTATGCCCTCGCTGTCGGCAAGAGCCTCGGCTACGGCTCTGGTTCCTCCCGCGAAATTGGACATCTCAAAGACGCCCATTGGACCGTTCCATACAATGGTAGCTGCTTTTGTGATCTCCTCCCGGAACAGCCGCATAGATTTTTCGCCCACATCCAGAGCCATCCGATCCGGCGGGATCCGGTCAATATCGTAAGGCACGCCTTTTTCATCATTACTGAACCCGGCGGCTGTCAGTACATCTAAGGGAAGCAACAGGGTAACGCCCTTCTCTTTCGCTTTTTTCAGAAGGGATGCGGTCATTTCGATCATATCTTCTTCCAGAAGAGACTTTCCGATTTCGTAACCCTGCCCTTTCAGAAAAGTATAGGCCATACCCCCTCCGATAATGAGGGAGTCTACCTTTGACAGCAGATTTTCGATGACAGGGATCTTATCGCTCACCTTTGCACCTCCCATGATTGCAAGGAAAGGTCTTTTGGGATTCTCAAGGGTGTCACCCAGAAACTTTAATTCCTTTTCCATCAGAAATCCGGAAACCCCGGGCAGGTATTCTGCAATACCGGTAGTTGAACAGTGGGCCCTGTGAGCGGAGCCAAAAGCGTCGTTTACATATATATCCGCCAACTCAGCCAGTTCCTTTGAAAAAGAAGGCTCGTTTTTCGTCTCTTCCTTTCGAAAGCGCACGTTCTCCAGAAGGAGGACCTGTCCGGGCTTCATCCCTGCCGCCATATCCCTGACCCTATCATCCACTACAGACGGGGTGCTGTGAAACAGAACATCCTCACCCAATAGGGAGGACAGCCTTTTCGCTACGGGCAGCAGGCTGAACTTCATGTCAGCTTCTCCTTTGGGTCTGCCTAAATGAGACATGAGGAGAATCCTGGCACCTTCATCCATCAGGTAACGTATCGTTGGAATGGAAGCGAGGATCCGGCTGTCGTCGGTTATTTCACCTCTCTCATCCTGTGGCACATTAAAATCACAGCGCACGATGACGCACCTGCCACGAACATCCATATCTCTGATCGTCTTTTTCATTCCCTTGCCTCGCTGTTATATTCCTTTACCTACTACCATGCTCAACACATCCACAACGCGGTTTGAATAACCCCATTCGTTGTCATACCAGGAAAGTACCTTCAGCATGTTTCCCTCTACCACCATGGTGGACAGGGCGTCTATGATGGATGATCTGGGATCCTGCTTGAAATCCACGGAAACCAGGGGCTCCTCGCAATAGCCCAGTATATCTTTCATCTCGCCTTCTGATGCTCTCTTGAGGGCATCGTTCACCGCTTCTTTACTGGTATCCTGCTTAAGTTCGAAAACGATATCGACCAGGGATACAGCGGGGGTGGGAACGCGGATAGCCATACCGTTGAGCTTTCCTCTTAGCTGGGGTAATACCAGTGAAACTGCCTTTGCGGCTCCTGTTGTGGTAGGTATCATAGATACGGCAGCAGCTCTCGCTCTTCTCAAATCCTTATGAGGGAGATCCAGGATCTTCTGATCGTTGGTGTAGGAATGGATGGTCGTCATTAATCCCCTCTCGATACCGAACTCCTCGTCAATGACTTTGGCCAGGGGTGCCAGGCAGTTTGTGGTGCAGGATGCATTAGAGATGATGTGATGATTTGCAGGGTCATATTTATCATCATTTACCCCCATTACTATAGTAATGTCTTCATCCGTTGCGGGAGCAGAGATAATAACCTTTCTTGCACCTGCTTTGATATGCTTTTCCGCATCTGCCTTCTTAGTAAAAAGCCCTGTGGATTCAAGGACCACCTCTACCCCAAGCTCTTTCCAGGGCAGTTCTTCGGGATTTCTCATGGCTAATATCTTGATCTCTTTACCATTTACTATTATCGCGTCTTCCCTTGCTTCCACAGTTCCCTGGAATTTGCTGAAGCAGCTGTCATATTTCAAAAGATGCGCTAACGTCTTAGGATCAGTAATGTCATTTATAGCCACGATTTCAAAATTCACTTCATTTTCAACAGCGATTTTAAATGCATTTCTTCCGATTCGCCCGAATCCATTAATTCCAACTTTTGTCTTCATCTGTGATTCCTCCATTTGTTTATATACTTGTTAGTGTAGATATCTAATTTAATTAAAAACGTTTTCGTTTGGTTGAAGAAGGAAGGTTCATCTCATCCCTGTATTTTGCAATGGTCCTTCTGGATATTTCAATACCGCATTCCACCATTGATTCGGCTATAGCCTGATCGGAAAGAGGTGCCTTGGGATCCTCGTTATCCACCATTTCTTTTATGATAGCCTTGATGCTTTCGGAAGCAATGCTGGAACCATCGTTGCCGGTGACCCCGCTGGTAAAGAAATACCGGATCTCAAAGAGTCCGCGGGGAGTCTGCATGTATTTGCCATTGATGGATCGACTCACCGTAGACTCATGGACACCCACCTCATCGGCGATCTGCTTTAACGTAAGGGTCTTCAGGTGCTTCGGCCCGTATTCGAGAAAATCCCGCTGATACCCTACTACCGCAGTCACTACGTTGAAAATGGTCTGTCTTCTCTGCTCAATGCTGCGGATCAGCCAAAGGGCGGAGTTCAATCTGCCGGAAAGAAACTTGGATATGCTTGATTCCTTGTCCGCATCCATTAGCATCTTCTGGTAATAGGGGTTGATATTCAAGCGTGGTGCAGTACTGTCATTCACTGTGACCACGTATTCATCACCTACTTTTTCCACGGTAACGTCGGGAATGATATAGCGGTTGTCTCCGGCGCTTCCGAACTGTCTTCCGGGCTTGGGCTCCAGGGATTTGATGTCATCGCTGATATCCTGCACCTCCTTTATAGAGATGCCTAATGTTTTGGCGATATTTGAAAGCCGGTTGGCCCCGATATCTTCCAGATGATTCTCGACGATCTGCCTTGCTTCGGGTTTGTCCTTTCCTAATTGGTGAAGCTGGATCAACAGGCATTCTTTCAGATCCCTTGCTCCAACTCCCACAGGTTCAAATCCTTGAATCACACTTAAAGCTTCCTGTACTTTTTCTTCTCTGGCCCGGAACACCTGGCTCACTTCCTGTACTGATGAGGTGAGATATCCGTTTTCATCCAACGCTTCAATCAGATAGCGGGCTATCATTTTGCATGCAGGCTTCATCTTAACAAAATCCAATTGCACCATCAAATGATCGGTCAGGCTGGTATCAGAGGGTACGTACTGTTCATAGGAATAATCATTCTGGTCATCATAGTTGACCCCGCCCTGCTTGTAACTAATGTCGTCATATCCCTTTTCTCTGAAATATTCTCCCCAATCGAATTCCTGATCTTCTTTCGCGGCTTCTAATTCTTCGTTTTTCTTTCTGTTCTGGTCATCATCATTATGGTTATCGTTCGTATCGGAACTGTCGCTATCGGTCTTT
>DCUA01000156.1:0-253 GCA_002329675.1 Firmicutes bacterium UBA1426
ATTTGTCTATCTTATCGCCTATTACCTTTAGACTATCTATCAACTCTTCATAAGTGAGTTCTTCGATATCTTCATCGGGATAATCAATGTTCACTGCCAGCTTTACCAGTATGTCCATAAGTTCACTGCGAAGGTCTCTCACCCTGCGGGATAGACTCCCTTCCAACTGATTCATGGCCGTTTGAAAACTCACATCCGTCTTTGCACGGACCACATCAATTACTGCTTCTGCCTGGGAAAGATCAATCCTCCC
>DCUA01000156.1:334-9544 GCA_002329675.1 Firmicutes bacterium UBA1426
AATACCGCCATAACCTCATCAACTACTGCCTTGCTGTCCGGATCTACGATATGTCCATACACTAATTGTCTATTTGCGATATGCGCTAGATCCTGCAAATGCACAGGTACAAAGAGATCATCTAAAATCTGCTTTGCCTTTGTACCGCTGATTCTGACGATCCCGATCCCACCTTCACCATATGCAGTTGCAATTGCAGCAATTGTATCTTCCATCATATCCTCCCACAGCCGTAGTGGCAGCACTTTTACTGTTATGAATGCTCCTGTCGGGATGTTACCCGTATAAACCGTGAAACCGCTTACCGTTTTCTTTTATAAAACGGCGGTTTCCAAGGGGTTGCTTTTTCCTTAATTCTAAGGTTCGTGTCGGGATGTTACCCGTAGAAACCGTGAAACCGCTTACCGTTTTCTTATATAAAAACGGCGGTTTCCAAGGGTAACATTCCGACACGAACTGCATATTCTCTGAAAAAGCAGCCACGGGGTCTGTCCCTATGGCTGCTTCCTTTGCATTACTTACGTTCTATAACAACCCTTCTGTACGGTTCTTCCCCTTCACTTCTGGTTGTTACCGCAGAATTCCTCTGGAGAGTCGCATGTATTACCTTTCTCTCATAGGGATTCATCGGCTCAAGTCGTACGCTCTTTCCGCTCTTTTGTACCTTATCCGCCAGGCGGTTGGCCAGCTGTTCCAGAGTTCTCTCTCTTTTTGCCCGGTAGTTTTCCGCATCTACGACTACACGCTGATACTTCTCTTTATCTTTATTTACAACCAGGCTGGTCAGGTATTGGATGGAATCCAGGGTTTGCCCTCTCTTCCCGATGATCGTACCTGAGTCCTTTCCGGAGATTTCAAAGTACAGACAGCTTTCATTGGCAAATGCCTTAACCGTCAGGTCAAGACCCATGCGACGGGTTACATCCTTCAGGAAATCCAGTGCCGGTGCATCGTCCACCTCCTGAAGATCTGCAGGTCTCTCCCGAATCGTTAAGCTGCCGGAATCTTCCCTTGTATTCTGTTGTTTACTCTTTTGCCTCTTGGGCTTTTTGTGCCCTTCGCTTTTTAACTCTTGTGTTGAGTCTTTATCTTTATCCTCTGCTTGATCTTTGGGTGAGCTGTGTTTACCCTGACCTTTAACCCTGCTCTTTTCCGCAGGTCTTTCTTTCTTTACTTCAGATCTATCTTTTACAGGTGTCGGAACTTCCTCCGTCACTTTCTTTTGCACTCTCACCTTAGCCAGTTTTGATCCCAGTCCAAAGAATCCTTTTGAGGGTTCCTCCAATACTATGACCTCCACCTGGTCTCTATCTAATTTCAAATCCTGAAGGGCCAGTCTGACGGCATCCTCTACGTCCTTGCCCCATTTTTCCGAAAAATCCATTTCACACCTCCGTATACTACGCCCGTGCATTCGCGGCAGCCTCCTGTTTTGCCTTCCACTTATTCATTCCAACGGTTTGAACGATCTGGACCAGAGTACCGACAAACCAATACATGGTAAGTCCTGCCGGAAAGGATCTTCCCATCCATACGATCATAACGGGGAAAAAGTACTTCATCATCTTCATCATTGCATTGGCGCCGCCCAGATCCGATGTCGCCGACATCGCCTGAGTCAATGAGAATGAGAAGAATGTAGCAATGCCTGCTAAAATAGGCAGAACCCAGGGATCCGGTTGAGAAAGATCAGGGATCCACAGAAAAGCCTCATGAACACCCATCAACATCTGAGGTTCATCGATAAAGGCCATGGGATTTCTTAGCAATACGAAGAGCGCTAAAATGATGGGCATCTGGATCAGCATAGGAAGGCATCCTCTCATAGGATTGAACTTCTCTTCCTTATAGAGCTCCATCATCTTTATATTGAGCGTTTCTTTATCGTTCGCATACTTCTTTTGAAGAGCCTTTATTTTCGGCTGAAATTCCTTCATTTTCATCGAGCTCTTTATCTGAGAAGCATAAAGGGGCAATAGAGCGGCCCTTATTAACAGAGTAAAGACGATCAGAGCAATTCCGTAGTTGTTTATCAGATCATAGAGAAACGATAACAACCAGCCCATCGGTTCCGCAATGATCGACATAACTTTTTCGTATGTGGTCATTCAATATCCTCCAGTTCATTTTAAAGGATCATATCCTCCCGGGTGGAAAGGATGGCATTTCAAAATTCTTTTAATTCCGAGATAACTGCCTTTTAATGCCCCATATTTTTCAACTGCCTGAATAAAATAAGCAGAGCAGCTGGGGTAAAAACGGCAAGTTTTTGGAAAAAGCGGTGAAATAAATTTCTGATATCCCCTGACGAGGAGTATGATGATTCTCTTCAATCTCTTTCACCTGACATTCATCCACCTTACTCTTTACATTCCATAAGGTTTGTCTTCCTTAGTGCGGCCTCCATGGATTTTTTCACATCCGCACATTTTAAACGAATAATGCTCCTTCTTGCTATAAAGAGCAGATCATAACCGGGCTTCACAGGATGGTCCAGTGTACGAAAGGACTCCTTTAACAATCGCCTCGCCCGATTTCTCTCGACGCTGCCTCCTACTTTTTTACTCGCTAAAAAGGCCATTCTATTGTAAGAAAGGCCGTTTTTCCTGTAAATCAGTACCAGACATCTTTCTCCTACGGATTTACCTTTGTTGTAAAGCGAGGAGAAGTCCTTCTTATTCCGTAGCACTTCAGGTTTTAACATGCCTTCTCCTTAGAGAATGAAAGAAGACCGTATTCACGGCCTCTATGCGGAGAGTTTCTTTCTTCCTCTCAATCTTCTTCTCTTCAATACATTTCTGCCGTTCTTCGTGCTCATTCTCTTACGAAAGCCGTGTTCTTTGCTTCTTTGCTTTGTTTTTGGCTGATATGTGCGTTTCATGCTGCATGCACCTCCTCTTCTTTATTTTCTCAACTTTTTGTGAGAGTGGCTAAATTTCACCACTCTTCTTATACAATTGCCTGTTGATTATACATTTAGATCTTATCATTGTCAAACCTTTTTTCCTCTAAGATCTCGTCGCAACAGCTGTTTGCGTTACCTTCTTCTACCTTGAATATTCTCTTATCCGGAAGGCTATTCCACAGGTTTCCTTTCATTTCCGCTGCCGTTATAAACAGTTGTACATCGGAAAGGTTATTAAGTAGAAATTTTTGCCTTTTTTCATCCAGCTCAGAAAGGACATCATCCAGAAGCAGTACGGGAGCTTCCTTTTTCTCCTCGCGGATAATATGGATTTCTGATAATTTCAGAGATAGAGCCGCTGTTCTCTGCTGCCCCTGGGACCCGTAATTTCGGACATCTACTCCGTCAATCGTTATTTTCAGGTCGTCCTTGTGGGGCCCATAACCTGTGTTTCCTCTATAAATATCTCTTTTTCTTTCCTTCTTTAATTTTTCTATGAAGGCACTCTGAAGATCTTCTCTTTTTTCCATATAAGGAACGGATGCTTCATAGAATAGGTCCAGCTCTTCCTTCTCATCGGTAATGCTTCTGTGGATCTCCTTGCTCACCTCTTTTATTTTATCCACAAAATGCTTTCTTTCTATGATGATTCTGCTTCCGTATTCCGCCAGGCTCTTCTCCCAGATCTCCATCAACTCTTCGTTGCAGCTTCCTTCCTTCAGCAAAGAATTCCTCTGGATCAGCACTTTCTTATATCTTGCAAGGTTCTTATAGTAGACGGGTTTTAGCTGGCAAAGCTCACGGTCAATAAACTTTCTCCTTCTTTCTGGTTCATCCTTTACAATTTTCATATCTTCCGGTGTAAATGCAACAATATAGATCTTATCCAGCAATTCACTGCTCTTTTTTGCCTTACTCCCATCTATGATAATGCTCTTTCCCACGCGAGACAGTATGATCTCAACGCTTCTTTCTCTTCCCTCTTTCATATATGTGCTCTTGGCACTGCAAAAACCTTCTTCAAAACCGATCATCTCCGCATCCTTATTCGTTCGAAAGGATTTTCCGAGACTCATTATATATAGGCTTTCAAGAAGGTTTGTTTTTCCCTGCGCATTATTGCCGGTAATTATATTTACTTTTGGATGAAAGGAAACTGTTTGTTCCTTATAATTTCTGAAATTCCTCAGCTTTATTTCAGTAAAATACATTATTTCTCCTAAAAGCTAAAAGGTTTTTGTGGATATCCTCACCGGTAATATCAAATATTCAAACCCATCTCCTTCTATTGGTTTGACAAGACACGGACTGACGCTGGTATTGAACTCCATTACTACCTCTTCATCAGAAACGAATTTCATTACATCGAGGATATATTTCGCATTGAAACCTATCTCAAGGTCTGCCCCTTCTTTTTCAACGAATATTTCTTCCTTTACGTTTCCTTCTTCGGATCTTGAGGTAATAATGATTTTATCCCTTATAATAGAGAATTTAATGAGATTATTGCGTCCTTCCTTGGCCAATAATGAAGCTCTCTCCAGGCAGTCGATCATCTCGCTGCGGTTTACTTTCAGCTTGCATTGATGTTCTTTTGGCAGGATGTCTTTGTATTTCACAAATTCCCCTTCCATGATACGAAGAACGATACGGGCTCCTTCTATCAAAAAGACCGCTTTCTTTTCATCTATTATCATGTCTACTTCTTTGCTTGCTTCTTCTTCGCTGAATATCTTATTGATTTCATTCAATATCCTGGCCGCAATGATGATTTTTATATTATCGTTGCTCTCCATCTTCTCTCTGGTAACGGCCATCCGAAAACCGTCGAGAGCAACCATAGTCATTCCCTCTTCATCCATTTCAAGAAGTACACCTATGATGATCCCCTTTGCCTCTTCAATACTTGCTGAAAAAGAGGTCTTCTTTATCATATCCTTCAGAAGTTCTTTTTCGATCCTTATAGAATTTTCTTCTTTTATAGTTCCGATGCTTGGAAACTCATCCGCTGTCTGTCCCACTATGGTAAATTCTGAAGCAAGGCATTTTATCGTAACCCTGCCTTCTTCTTCTGTTATTTCGATCTCCTCATTAGGCAGCTTTCTGATAATGTCAATAAAGAGTTTTGCCGCCACCACGATTGAACCTTCTTCCCATACAGTAACGGGAATTGATTTTTCTATACTCAGATCCAGATCCGAAGCAGCCAGTTTGAGGGTGCCGTCGGAGGAAGCCTCTAGTAGAATACCTTTTAGGATCGGAATCGTTGTTCTGGAGGATACGGCTTTCGATACAGTATTCAGGGATTTCGATAAAATCTGTTGGTTGCAGGATATTTTCATGATAGGAGCCTCCTTCTTTTTATATCTTTTCTTAGTAGAAGTAGCAGTAGGGCCTGTGGATTTGTGGATAACTTCTGTGGATAAAGAAATATCAACGGAAGCAGTTCTGGAATCCATGTGGAAAAGTGGAAAAAGTAATAGCTCGTCTCTGTGTATCAATCATTTCTGATAGACTCTTCAAGATTCAGAACCACCTCTTTAAATACTTCATTAGAACGCATTTCATTACTTATTTTTTCACAGGCATGCAAAACAGTGGTATGATCCCGGTTTCCAAAAGCCTCTCCTATTTTAGGAAGGGAAAGAGAGGTGAGATCCCTGCATATGTACATGGCTATTTGCCGTGGAAAAGCCAAGTTTCTGGAACGTTTGGATGATTCGATATCAGAAACCTTAATATTAAAGTGTTTGCAGACATGCTTTTTAATAATTTCGGGAGTCAAGAGCTTATCGCTTGCGGCAAAAACATCTTTCAGCACTTCCTTAGCCAGATCTCTGTCGATAGGTTGTCCAACCAGGGAAGAATAAGCCACGACCCGAATAAAAGCCCCCTCCAGTTCGCGCACGTTGTTTTGGATTTTTTCGGCAATGACTTTGATCACATCCATAAAATCTTCACTTACCGGAATTTCCTCCAGCTCAGCCTTTTTACAAAGAATGGCTACCCTGGTTTCAAAATCCGGAGGTTGAATATCTGCAATCAAACCCCATTCAAAGCGGGAGCGCAGCCTCTCTTCAAGAGTGGCAATCGCTTTTGGCGGCCGGTCGCTGGAAAGAATGATCCTCTTGTTGGCGTCATAAAGGGTGTTGAAGGTATGGAAGATTTCTTCCTGGACCCTCTCCTTTTTTTCAAGGAACTGGATGTCGTCGATCAACAAAACGTCGATATTTCTGTACTTGTTTCGAAAGCCGGCGGTATTGTTGTCTCTGATGGCTTTAATGAATTCGTTTGTAAACATCTCCGAAGAAACGTAAAGAACCTTCAGTTTAGGGGTATTCCGCACAATGTGGTGGCCTATGGCATGCATGAGATGGGTTTTGCCAAGCCCGGCGCCCCCATATAAAAAAAGAGGATTGTATTGGGAAGAAAGTGGCATTTCTGCTACTGCCAGCGAAGCAGCGTGAGCAAATTGGCTGTTTTTTCCAACAACAAAGGTGCCGAAGACATATTTTGGATTCAGGTAGAGTTCATCTGTGAAGGTATGAGTAAGGGTATTGGCCTTCTCCTTCTTCTCCTGTTCCATCTCCTCCGGATCCATAAAGACGGCCTTAAGCTTGATGCCAAAGGACCGCTTCAATGCAGCTTCGATCAGGTTGCAATAACGGTCTTCCAAAATATTTTTTCCGATTCCGCCCCCAAGACCCAAATAAAGACAGCCTTGCTCCTCATCTAAACGAAGAGGTGTAAGGGGCTCGATCCAGGTGTCAAAACTGACAGCTGTCATTTCAGGTCTTAAAAAATCTAATGTCTTGTTCCAGGATTGTTCCAGATTGTTCATAACGGTTCCTTTTCTTGATTTAGAGTTATATGAAGGAATTCTCAAAAGAAGTTGATATCGTTGTGGTATAATCATACCGAAAAAGTTATCCACAGGCAAGTATTAATGTGAAATCATTTTTTTTCACATTTCCACCACTTACCCACAGTATGTGGAAAAGGGTTATTCACATTAAAGACATATGTCTGAAGATAACTCCCGTCTGAAAGCCTTAAATCGTTCCGATGAGGGGTGTAAAAACAAATAACCCAGGCTTTGAAACCTTTCTTTGAAATTCGTTGAAACAATAGAAGTTTTAAGGTATAATGAATAGTCATTATAAAATGGAAAAAGAGCAAGAGAAACAGGAGGACAACAAATGGCGGCAGCAGATGTAAAGCAGCAACAGTACAATGCCGAACAGATACAAGTATTGGAAGGATTGGATCCCGTTCGAAAAAGACCGGGCATGTATATAGGCACTACCGGACCAAAGGGTTTGCATCATTTGGTCTATGAAGTGGTAGATAACAGCATAGATGAAGCTATCGCCGGCTTCTGTAACAATATTAACGTTACCATTCAGGCAGATAACTCCGTAGTCGTAGAGGACGACGGAAGAGGAATGCCTGTGGATCTGCATCCCAAGCTAAAGATCCCGGCTGTAGAAGTAATACACACAGTTCTTCATGCCGGCGGAAAATTCGGCGGAGGCGGATATAAGGTTTCAGGCGGACTTCACGGAGTCGGCGCATCCGTGGTAAATGCCCTGTCCGAGATCATGGAAGTTGAAATAAAAAGGAACGGCAATATTTACAAGCAGGTCTACTCTAAGGGTAAGACCGTTACTCCTATGGAGATTATCGGAGAATGTGGAAAGAAAACGGGTTCTAAGACCATGTTCAAACCCGATCCCGAAATCTTTGATGAGGTTGAATTCAGTTTTGAGACCCTGGAGCACCGTCTCAGAGAGATGGCCTTCCTCAACAAAGGAATCAAGATCCAGCTCAAGGACGAGAGAGAAGGAAAGAAGAGAAAAGAGCTCTTCCATTATGAAGGCGGCATCAAAGAGTTTGTCAAATATATGAATAAGAACAAAGAGGTGATCCATCCGGACGTCATCTATTTTGAGTTCGCCAAAAAGGATATGGAAGTAGAGATCGCGATGCAGTATACGGATCGCTACAATGAGCTGATTCTGTCCTATGCAAACAATATCAACACCACCGAGGGAGGCACTCATATGATTGGGTTCAAGGCCGCTCTCACCAGGGTGTTCAACGACTATGCAAGAAAGAACAAATTCATAAAAGAAAATGAAGAAGGTCTTGCCGGCGAGGATGTAAGAGAAGGACTGACGGCAATCGTATCAGTTAAACTTACAACACCTCAGTTTGAAGGACAGACGAAGACAAAACTGGGTAACAGCGAAATGCGCGGTTTTGTAGAAACAACCACCAATGAAAACCTCATGGCCTTCCTAGAGGAAAATCCCCAGCAGGCCAGGATCATTATCGATAAATGCCTCAGAGCATCCCGGGCAAGGGAAGCCGCGAGAAAGGCCAGGGAGCTTACCAGAAGAAAAGGTGTCCTGGACAGTATCGCTCTTCCTGGTAAACTGGCCGACTGCTCNNGGAAGAGACAAGCGATTCTTCCACTTCGTGGTAAGATCCTCAATGTTGAGAAAGCCAGGCTGGATAAGATCCTGAATTCCGAGGAAATAAAAAATATGATAACGGCCTTTGGCTGTAACATAGGAGATGATTTCAACGAGGAGAAGCTTCGTTACCATAAGATAATCATTATGACTGACGCAGACGTGGACGGTGCTCACATCCGGACACTGCTGCTCACCTTCTTCTATCGCTATATGAAGCCCCTCATTGAAGGGGGATATGTATATATCGCGCAACCGCCTCTTTATCGTACCGTCAAGGGCAAAGAAGTGTATTATACCTATACGGAGAGAGAGCAGGAAAAGCTCCTCAACGAGATCGGACGGCAGGGCATCAGACCTCCTCAGCGTTATAAGGGTCTTGGAGAGATGGACGCGGAGCAGCTTTGGGAAACAACTATGGATTTCAACAAGCGTACTTTGATCCAGGTCACCATCGATGACATGGCCCAGGCTGATGAGATCTTCACTGTGCTCATGGGAGACAAGGTTCCGCCCCGGAAGAAATTCATCGAAGAGAATGCCAAATACGTGAAGAACTTAGACATTTAATCAATCGGATCAGAAGGAGACAGGCATGACAAGTTTTTTAGAAGACTCTAAATTAATACAGACAGAAATCCATGACGAGATGAAGACCTCCTACATCGATTACGCGATGAGTGTCATTGTAGGGCGTGCTCTTCCTGATGTCAGAGACGGTTTAAAACCCGTACACAGAAGGATCCTCTACGGCATGTCCGGATTGGGACTGACACCGGACAAGCCTCATAAAAAGTCCGCCCGTATCGTCGGTGAAGTTCTCGGTAA
>DCUA01000156.1:9556-12717 GCA_002329675.1 Firmicutes bacterium UBA1426
GACGGAGACGGCGCTGCAGCTATGCGGTACACCGAGGCCAGGATGACACCCTTTGCCTTGGAAATGCTGAGGGACATAGATAAGGAAACAGTAGACTTTACCCCCAACTTTGACGGTGAAGAAAAAGAGCCCGTGGTCTTGCCTTCCCGCTTTCCAAATCTGTTAGTCAACGGGAGCAACGGTATTGCGGTAGGTATGGCTACATCCATTCCTCCTCACAATTTAGGAGAAATAATCGATGCATCGGTCTATATGATCGACCATAAGGATGCGGACATAAACGATCTCATCAAGATAGTCAAAGGGCCGGACTTTCCCACCGGTGCCATTATCATGGGAAAGAGCAGTGCCAAGCAGGCATACCGCACCGGCCAGGGCAGGGTCCTGGTGCGTTCCAAAACGGAGATCGAAGAGACAAACAAGGGAAGACAGCAGATCGTGGTCACAGAAATCCCTTATCAGGTCAATAAAGCCAGAGTTATTGAAAAGATTGCCGATCTCGTCAAGGAGAAGAAGCTGGAGGGTATTTCCGATATCCGGGATGAATCCAACCGGAACGGGATGCGTATTGTAATTGAGCTCAAGAGAGACGCAAATCCTCAGATCACCTTAAACAGGCTTTTCAAGCATACTCAGCTGCAGGAGACTTTCAGCATGATCATGCTTGCCCTGGTTGACGGGCAGCCTAAGATCCTGACCTTATGGGAGATGCTGGAACAATATCTGCTGCATCAAAAGGATGTGGTTACCCGCAGAACGCAGTTCGATTTACGGAAGGCGGAGGCCAGAGCCCATATCTTAGAAGGATTGCGCATTGCGCTGGATAATATCGATGCCATCATCAAGCTGATCCGCGAAAGCTACAATGATGCCAAACAGCGACTCATGGATTCCTTTGGACTTACAGAGATCCAGGCCCAGGCCATATTGGATATGCGGCTTGCAAGGCTGCAAGGTCTGGAAAGGGAGAAGATCGAGAGCGAGTACGCAGAGTTGATGAAGCAGATTGCCTGGTACAAGCGGTTGCTGGCAGAAGAATCCCTGCTGATGAACGTGATCAAAGAAGAGCTTCTGGAGATCAAGGCAAAATTCGCAGATAAAAGGCGTACAAAAATCGTGGCAGATGCAGAAGAACTGGATGAGGAGGATCTGATCCAGGAGGAGAGCGTTGCAATCACCCTCACCCATTTGGGATATATCAAGAGGGTTTCAGCCGATACCTATAAAACCCAGAAGCGAGGAGGGAAAGGCATTACCGGCCTTACCACCAGAGACAACGACTTCGTAAAGAACCTGATCATCACTTCCACCCACGATTATCTGATGTTCTTTACCAACACAGGCAAGGCCCACCGGATCAAAGCCTACGAGATACCGGAAGCACAGAGAACGGCCAAAGGTACTCCTGCGGTCAACTTCCTGAATCTGATGCAGAGGGAGAGGATCACTGCGGTCATCCCCATCCAGAACTTCGCATCAGAAAAATATCTCATTGGTGTTACCAAAAATGGTATTATTAAAAAGACCGATATTTCAGAGTTTGATACCAACCGCAAAACAGGCCTCATAGCCATAAAGCTAAAAGATGGAGATGAGCTGATCGGCATAAAGGAAACTACCGGTACCAGCAATGTCATTATCGTTACAAAGAACGGTAAATGCATCTGCTTCAGCGAGGATGACGTGAGACCTATGGGCAGATTGGCGGGGGGAGTTCGTGCCATTACCCTTGAAAAGGGCGATGAAGTAGTGGCTATGGAACTTGCTGAGAAGGACGAAGAACTGTTGGTCGTCACCCAGGCAGGTTATGGAAAGCGTACCGCCGTAAAGGAATACAAGGTCCAGGCCAGAGGCGGAAAAGGGCTTTTGACTTATGATAAGAGTAAATTTGATAAGACAGGCGCTCTCATCGGTGCGATGGTAGTCAACGAACAGGATGAGATTTTGCTCATCAACTCGGATGGTATCATTATTCGTATCCGTGCAGATGAGGTCTCCAAACTTGGCAGGGCTACCCAAGGGGTAAAGATCATGAGAGTAGAGGAGGATAGTAACATCATTGCTCTTGCAAAAGTAGTGCGGGAAGATGAACAAGAAGAACCAGAAACAGACGCTAATAAGACGGAAGTGCCGGCTGAAAATGACGATCAGATCAAGCTGGATGTGGAGTAGGGGTCGGACGGCCGTTGTTTAGGAACAGTCAGTCAGGGTATAGTTTTTAGGAGGACATTGACATGACGCTACAAATACAAAGAAGTTTTGATCAGGAAAAAGGACGTTGGAACATTACACCAAAAGGAGATGTTGATATTTCCACCGCACCTGTGCTTCGAAAGGCTCTCGATGAAGCGTATGGGGAAGCAAAGGCCAATGTTGTACTTCATTTTGACCAGTTAAACTACATGGACAGCACCGGACTTGGAGTCATCATTGGTGCATACGGTCGGATGAAAGAAGGCGGAAATGATATAATCCTGCAAAATCCAAGGGACAACATCAAAAAGCTTCTGCGTATCACCAATCTTGACAGGTTGTTGTGTCCCGAACTCTGTGAATAATTGTAAGGAGATTAAAAACCAATGACTGATATGGTAAAATTTTCAGTCCCGGGGAAACCCCAATATGTTGGAACCATAAGAATGGCGATATCCAGCCTTGCTCATTCCCTTGGTTTTGATGTGGAGGCCATCGAGGATATTAAAGTTGCTGTATCTGAGGCCTGCACAAATGCTGTGTGTCACAGGAGCACCATCAATGGAGAGTATGAAGTTTTTTGTGAGCTTTCCAAAGACCGGCTGGTAGTTTCCGTTGTTGACAAAGCCGGGGGTTACAATCCGGAGACCTATACGGAACCCTGCTTAGACTGCCCGAAAGAGGGAGGTCTGGGGATCTATATTATTAAAGCACTGATGGATGAGGTTGATATATTCACAGAAGTCGGTATAGGCACAAGAATACAGATGGTTAAATATATTGGTGAGTTGCCCCGTTAAGAATTGGATCCAGCCAGGCAGAAAGCCGAATACCAGGGAGTAACTCGTAAAGATTGGCATAGAAAGGTGTTAGTCTATGACCTCGGAAGAGAGAAACAACACCAATAAACTTTTTGAAGAATACAGCCGTACAAAGGATTTAAATATAAGGAATCAGCTGGTAGAGAA
>DCUA01000156.1:12735-14316 GCA_002329675.1 Firmicutes bacterium UBA1426
GTTGAGCGGTTTGATCATACGAAAGGGTTTGAATTCACCAGCTTTGCCACACCAACCATCATAGGTGAAATCAAAAGGTATTTCCGGGATAAGAGCTGGGCTGTAAAAGTTCCGAGAAAGTGGAAAGAGATCTCTGCTAAATTGCCTATGGCTAAGGATATACTAAGCCAGAGGTTGGGAAGGGCCCCCAAGGTGTCTGAGATCGCCGAGTATCTGGGATTCTCCGATGAAGACATCCTGGAGGCAATGGAAAGCGGACAGGCCTACGGCACATTTTCACTTCAGCAGACCTTTGAGGATGGTGGCAACGATGGTGAGGCCTCGGTCTTTGAACGATATACTGCGAAAGAAGAAACCGGCTATGTAAACTTCGAAAACGGCGAGGTCGTAAAAACCGTTATGAACAAACTCAACGACCAGGAGAAGAAGGTATTTCGCATGCGCTTTTTCGATGATATGACACAGCAGCAGATCGCTGATGAGATTGGCGTTTCACAGATGACGGTTTCCCGATTGGAAAAGAAGCTTAGAGATAAATTTAAAGAGGAATACTATAAATAAAAGACATTTGGAGGACAGCATGAGTCGAGTATTTTCCGGAGTACAGCCTACAGGTAATATCCATATCGGCAACTATTTAGGAGCGTTGAAGCAGTTCGTAGAGCTTCAGAATGATCACGACTGCATTTATTGTATAGTAGATATGCATTCCATTACCGTTCCTCAGGATCCAAAAGAGTTAAAGAAACACATACTGGATGTAGCCGCCTTGTATCTTGCTGTGGGTTTAGACCCGGAGAAATCTATCGTTTTCGTGCAGTCTGATGTTTCCGGCCATGCAGAACTAGCATGGATACTCATGTGCAACTCTTACACCGGAGAGCTTTCCCGAATGACTCAGTTCAAGCAAAAGAGCAAAGAAAGGGAATCTGCTCCGGCAGGTCTGTTCACCTATCCCATCCTCATGGCTGCGGATATTCTCTTGTACGATACGAATATCGTTCCTGTTGGAAATGACCAGAAGCAACATATTGAACTGACCAGAGATATTGCCATACGAGTGAACAATACTTACGGGGAGACTTTTGTGGTTCCCGACGGGCGCTTTCTGAAAGAAGGTGCCAGGATCATGGCTCTGGATGACCCCTTATCCAAAATGAGCAAGAGTGCACCCAATGCATTCAGCCGGATTTCATTGCTGGATGATGCTGCGAAGGTTAAGAAATCCATTATGCGAGCCACCACGGATTCCGAGGGAAGCGTGCGCTTTGATCCGGAAAACAAGCCCGGCGTCAGCAATCTATTAACCATTTACAGCGTATTTTCCGGTATTGCGATCGCTGACCTGGAAAAGCAGTATGACGGTCAGGGATACGGGGCGCTGAAAAAGGACTTGGTGGAAGTAGTTCAACAGAACCTCGAGCCCATACAGAAAAGGTACAATGAGATTCGAAATTCACAGGAGCTGGTGAACATCCTGCGGGATGGCGCAGAAAGAGCAGAGATCATAGCAGAGAAAACCCTGGCCAGAGTCAAGGACCGGTTCGGTCTGGGCCTGTAATCAGTTTAAACTCGCCGGGC
>DCUA01000150.1:0-7373 GCA_002329675.1 Firmicutes bacterium UBA1426
GGGTGTTCAGTTTAGAGCGGTCAGAGTGTTCAATCTGAAACGGTCAAGGTGTTTATTTTGCGCGGAATATGCAGATTGCTTCTCTGCCATAGATTTCATCCTCGCATCACACTTTTTCAAAGAAAGTCTTGTCAATTTCGTATATGGTTTTCTCTTTGACCCCAAGACCGTATTCAATCAACTTATTGATAAACTCCTCACCGTCAATAAGGTCGATTTGCTGTTTTCCAGCGTTTGATGCCTCCTCACGTGCGGCCTTTGTAAAGTTTCCTGTAGTTATAAATACGCCTTTCTCAATATCCGTAGTAAGCGAACCGCGAAAGTCCCGGATATCACCGGCAGATACGCTGCCCTTAAATCTCTTACACTGAAAAGCAACATTGAAGCTGAATATCCCATTAATACGAAGCTTGCCTGTGCCATCAATTCCGCCATCACCTGATTTCTTTGTGACACTGACCTGAGCAAATCCACATTCACGGAGTAAAAGCATGGCCAAACGCTCAAATGCATATGGGTTCATGTTGTGCAGAGTTTTTGCAAGTTCGGTTCTCCAAGGTTCTAAGTCTTCAACGGAGTCAATTACCTCACCGTCATTTGTCGGATCACCGTCAATAAGCATCTTAATGGCTTCTTCCCTGGTTTTGCCTTTTAGTTTCGTCTGCTTGATGCTTCCTTCAACTTCGGCGCGTGTAATAGTTTGGCGGTCAGCAAACTCTGGAGTAATCATCCATACACCACGCTTACTGTTTGTGATAGCACCATAATTTTTTAATCGAGTCCTTGCCCAGGCAAGCTGATATTCTAATTCTGTTTGCTGTGATGCATTTCCCTTATGCGGTTCATCAACAACCTCATCAGATAACTTAAGGTCTTCAATGACTCTATCTCGTATTTCGCCAATAGTTGCCGAACCATCCAATGCAACAAGAGCTGTATATGTAGGTTCTATTAATTCAAGCTGTGTCGGACTTTTTATCTTCTTCACTTTTGGCATAATAATACTCCTTACAAACTCTGGAAATAGAGCATACTATTCTGCACTTGCGGCCAATCTATCTCAAGGCCGACACCAATACGGTAAGCTGCCCTCCCGTTCTTCTCTTTTACAAACCCCATTTTCTTTAAAAATGATATCTCTGCTTGGAAAGATTTTCTTGTTCCTCCAGCACGAACTGTGCTTTTTTTTGAAAGATGAAGATCGTTCGCAAAGATATCATCCAACCAGTTTAAATAGTCTTGCGACTGAAAAATACGGTTACCTTGAGCGTTTACCGTGGTAAACGCAAATAAATCGTTTGCAAACTGTTCTTCTGATAACTTATAGAAATAATGCAACATAGCGCCATATTGACCGTTTTGTAATACAGAGGCTCTAAGTATTTCTAGTGGGATACCACCATAAGCACTTCCAACCCTCTCACAACTGTCAACATATTTGTATCCCAAATCGGTTAAGGTTCCATCTGGAGCAAGGAATCCAATATGATATAGTCCCGAATCGATAACCTCTCTATAGCTATGCGAATCGCTTCTTACTTTCCTTGCATATTTTAACCAAGCCTCGTTTTCTGTAATTGTACCAGCATTTAATTCATCAACTAATTTAGACTTAATAGAGTCGACTCTTCCAGAAAATAGATTCTGATTTGCCGTTTCCGAAATCTTTATCTTCGTGGCAACAGCATTAACAACATAAGGTGCTGTTCCTGCAAAGATCGGTATCAAGTTATTCCAAAAGTAGTAATTAAACCATACATAGCGCCATGCTTTGTCTGCTATGGTATCACCGGATGTGTTTGATAAATACTTATATACATCCATTGTTGGAGAAATACTTTGAACCGCTGCTATTAATTCTGAAGGAATATGGATATTGTCGAGATTTTCGCCCGTTGCAGTAATAATCTTTACCGCTTGACAATATCTAAAGAACGCATCAGGGTGACTCATTCCCTCTCGCATATGTGCCCACAGAGTTGATGCACTTCCTGATGTTGTAGGGGTAGTTGCCGTATGAGTTATTGCTCTGCATGAAGGAAGGGATATATCTCTAACACACGTCAATTTCCCATAGAAAGGTCTTGTTGCAGAAAGGTTAGGGGTTGAGTATGTATATATACTTATTGGAATATCTGGCGAAGTTGAATCTATTACTCTCTTTATGTGTCCGCCAGGATTTGAATGCGAAGAATATCTTTCAGGAATAACCATAATAGTCGCATCATAACCTTTTTCTAAATATGCATATGATTGTCCTAAAGCCGTCAATATTCCGTGAACCCCCTCATTGGGTCTCTTGAACTCAAATGCAATATTTATTTCAGGTGCATTGGTATTTTGCGCACTAAGAACGCCATCTGCTAACGGCCATTGATGTCCCCCTTCACGCCCAGCAAAAACAGACCAAGCTCCACTTGTGCCTAATGTACCGAAGAAGTGATTTTGATTTTTTGTGATTAAATCCGCAACTTCAGATGATGCATATGCGGCTTCAATATCGTGACTCATTATCTTCCTCCTCGTTAATATACATTGCAATTTTTCTAAAAAAGGGTTCAGCCATCTTTGGCGGGACGGCATTTCCTACTTGAATACACTGTTGTTGCCGTGTACCAAAGAATATGTGTGTGTCCGGGAATGTTTGTATTCGTGCGGCTTCCCTTGCTGTTAAAGTACGATTCAAAGTTGGGTGAATTGGGAACGCATTATGTCCAGGTACCATTGTGCTTGAAGGTTTGTTACGGCTCAAGCGCTTATATACATGACTGTAATTGGAAACTTTCCCAGTTTTTGAATCACTTCGAGTTGCCACTGCCAATTCTGGAGGTAAATCTTGAACATTCAGCTTACATCCTTCTTTCACATAGCCATATCTCGCCTCAACAATGGGCTTATGAGCAAGAGGTACATGATTAGGGACTTCATTTTCTTTTCCAACCAAATCCATTATTGCATTACCTACTGTGTTATACTCAGGATAGCTCCCCGACCCTATAGGAAAATTAGTTTTAGCTGGCGGAACAAAATCAATGCCAAGTCTATTTCCTATCATAAACATTCTATAACGTTCTTGGGGAACACCATAATCGGCTGCACATACTATTTGACACCAAATATCATCATATCCAAGTTCACGAAATTGCTTTTTGATTTCTTCAACAAACAATCCGTTATCAAGGTTTGTAAATCCCTTGACATTTTCCATAAAGAAAAACTTTGGACGTAAAATGTTGACAATACGAATATATTCATACACGAGGAAATTCCTGGGATCCTCTTTAGGATTATAACCTTGTGTATTTACAAATCGTCGTTTTCCAAATACTGAAAAGCCTTGACAGGGAGGACCACCAACAATAAGATCCACTTCTTTACCATCGAGATCCTTCATTAATTCTTCTGCGGTTAATTCCCGAATGTCTTTTTGAATCAGCGGAACATCAGGGAAATTGTAACTATGTGTTTCCGAAAAAGTAGCGTCTATCTCATTTGCCAGAAGAACCGAATAACCAGATTCCTTTAAAGCAATAGTAAGACCTCCTGCACCGGAAAATAAATCTATTGCATTCAAGTTCAATCTTCGCCTTCTTTCTCTAATAGGGATTTTATAAACAGTCCAAGCTTTTCTGAAAACATAGGGGGAACAGCGTTGCCAACTTGATGCCCCTGTTGTCTTCTGTTTCCCTCAAAAATAATGTTGTCGGGAAATGTTTGAATTCGTGCAGCCTCTCTCACTGTCAAACTACGGTTTAATTCTGGATGAATTGGGAACGCATCATTTCCCGGCACCATAGTCAATGCAGGACGCTTTCTATCAAGACGCTTATATGTATTTCCAAAGTTTCTACGATATAGTTCGGGGGGTAATGCGTCTTCAGGGAGTCTACCACCTTCCGGGATTAATTTATATCTCTCGATATTTTTCTGTGTATGCTTTAATGCGACATGATTAAACTCTGGGGTATCTTCTAGTTCGACCAAGTCTTTAAGTACATCCCAGCAGTTATTCCATGGTGGAAGATTATCTTCGACATTGTCCGAATGGTCAGGTTGAGGAAAGGTTACTGGGAGTCCAAGCCTATTTCCAAGAATAATTACTCTTTCACGGATTTGTGGAACACCGTAATCCGCCATGTTGACCAATTTATAATCGGCCGTATATCCTGCATCTTGTAATACTGATAACACAGTTTCCAAGTAGGCGCCTTTATTCATCGTCAATATACCTTTGACGTTTTCCATGACAATAAACTTAGGCTGAAGTGCCTTAATGATATTTGCATATACAATTACTAATTCATTACGTGGGTCATGTTCTGCGCGTTTTTCGGGATTTGACGAGACTCTTTTTCCAATGGTCGAAAAGCCTTGACACGGTGGTCCTCCAATAACAACATCAACCGTGCCGTTAGGAAGATATTTTCGTATTTCGTCTATGGTCACCGTCCGTATATCTTGGTTAATCATTGGAATTGTTGGGAAGTTACGCTTATGTGCTCTTTCAACAAGATTATCGTTGTCTATACAAAGCTTTATTTCAAATCCAGCTTTTTCAAAGCCAATATGTAATCCTCCAGCTCCAGAGAATAAATCTATTGCAGTCATCCTATTTTCGCTCATACTTTATCCCCCAGTTCCTGTCTAACATCGAAATCAATATCATGTTGCTTACAGAAATCGTCAATCAGCTTCATGGTCTTATATGTCGGTTTTGTCTTCCCGGCTTCCCATCTATTAACTGTTGCAAAAGAAACACCCAATTCCTTCGCAAAGGCCTCCTGCGAAAGAAAACATTTCTGTCGTATTTCTTTTATATCATCTATGAAACTCATACTCGACCTCCATCAGCTTGCAGAGTTATAACAGTATTATAACATGGAGCAATAAAAAAATCTACCGCCTACGGAAATTTTCCGTCAGGGCGGTATTTTTTTATCCTTTTTCACTTTGTCCTCTTGGGGATGGTTGTTAAACCCACGGATTTCTTTGACTGACATCTGTGGAGATACCCTGACAAGCGGAGATCTTTTCTGCGTATTGTGAGGAAACGTCAGACCCGACGATCTCCTGACAACAAAATATCGAAAGCCTGACTACGTATAAGGGCCGGGATACATATTGACTTTCGCATCCTTCATAGGGCGAGGTCTGTGTACCCCAGGATAAGTGCGCCCTTTTGCGGTCAGGCTCTCTTTTTCTGTGGTTTTCCCGGCTCTTTTCCGTCTTCGGGCGGAAAGGACTGAAGGTGAAAGACTACAGCTACAAAGACCCCTATGAGGGAATCCAGGTGTTCGCAGTCATTGAAGATGACGATGAGGAATCCTGGAACACGGCTCTCGCGTGGCTCGAAGAGAACCGGAAGGAGATCCAGAGCGAAGACCGCCGTCAGCGTTATAACGCTCCGTATCACATCGAGGCTCTTGAGTACGAGGGCAAGGACTACGCAACCCCGGAGGACGTGGCGGAGAATGCGGCCCTTGCCGATGAGGAAGAGCGTATCGATGACTGGCTGCGGATGAACCTCACTCCCACGCAGTACCGGAGATTCCGCCTCCATATGGACGGCATGAGCATCCGGGATATTGCGAGGTTCGAGAATGCCGACTACAGCAGCGTCCGAGAATCCATCGCGGCGGCAAGAAAAAAACTTCAGATAATTTACGGAAACACCCCATCAAAGACCCCCTCTGAATCTCCATATAGTGAGGGATGACCTCAAATCTAACGGAAAGGAGGGATAAGCCAATGTATGAAAAACTGCCGGAAACGCTGAAGTCCGGAGCCGGGTTTCTGCTGTGGAGATATGAAACGAGGAACGGCAGACCCACCAAGGTACCGTACAGGATTAGCGGAGTCAGAGCGGACGCTACCAACCGCAGCCATTTTTCAGCCTTTGAGGCCGTAAAGCTTGTGTTTGACAAAGGCGGATATGACGGCATCGGTATATTCGTTGAACCCAGGTTCTCCGCCATCGACATCGATGACTGTGTGACGGACAGCGGATTCACTGAACTCGCGGATGACATCATCAGCCGTATGGACTCCTATACGGAGTACAGTCCTTCAGGCAAAGGCATCCGCATCCTCATAGACACCACGGACGCTGTCTTCGACAAAGCAAAATACTATGTAAATAACCGCAAGATCCATGTCGAGGCCTATACGGAGAAGAAATATGTGTCGGCTACCGGAAACGTCATCCGTGAAACACCGATCCGTAAATGCGGAGAAGACTTCGTGGCATTTCTGGAGAGCTATATGCTCAAGCCGGAGCGGAAGAAACCGAAAGTCACACCACCCGGAAGTTTCCTCTCGGACGCTGCCGTCATAGACCTTGCCATGTCCGCCGCCAACAGCGAAAAGTTCCGAAAGCTGTGGAACGGTGACACCACCGGGTACGCATCCCAAAGTGAAGCCGAACTCGCCCTCTGCTCCATCCTCGCGTTCTACTGCGGAGGTGATGATGAGCAGATGGACAGGCTCATGAGATCAAGCGATCTCTGCCGGGAGAAATGGGATCGTGAAGACTACAGCCGAAGGACGATAGAAAAGGCTATCTCCGGTACTACGGAGTTCTACAAACCGATCGCCGTCACAATGGCAAGCCAGGACTTCAACGATGTCGCTCAGAAGCTTGTCAGCCTGAATGTAATTGGAAGCAAGCGGTACACCGGGAACGATATCGGATTCGGCAGACTCTTCGCCGATGTATTCAGAGATGTAGCGAGGTTCGTGTCGGAGCGTAAGAAATGGTTCGTCTTTGACGGTACACGCTGGGTGGCGGATACCGCCGGACTTCTCGTGACGGAACTCGGCAAAGACCTGGCGGATGCTCTTCTCATATACGCATCCACGGTTCATGACGAAGAGAAGCGTTCTCTGATCCTTGCCTGGTGCAAGAAATGGGTGCAGCGAAGACTCCGGGATGTGTATATCCGTGAGGCGCAGAGCGTGTATCCCTTGTCGGTGACCGTCTTTGACAGAGACGAGTACCTTTTCAACTGCTCCAACTGCACCGTGGATATCCGTACCGGAAAACCGCACGGGCATACCCCGGAGGACTACATCACCAAAATTAGCCCGGTAAGATTTGAACCGGACGCAAATTATCCCCGCTGGGACAGCTTTCTGAAGGAGATCATGTCCGGTGATGAAGATAAGCTGCGATACCTTCAGAAGACCCTCGGCTACGGTCTTACCGCCAACACACGCTTTGAGTGTATGTTCTTCTACTACGGAGAGACCACCAGAAACGGCAAAGGTACCCTTGTGGAGAGCGTCCTCTCGGTCATGGGTGACTACGGTATCACCGTCCGTCCGGAAACGATCATGCAGAAGAACAATCAGAGCAGCCACTCGCCAAGCGAGGA
>DCUA01000150.1:7382-8626 GCA_002329675.1 Firmicutes bacterium UBA1426
CAGCTGAAAGCCATGACCGGAAACGACACGCTGAATGCCAGATTCCTCAATGAGAACAGCTTCGACTTCAAGCCGACCTTTAAGATGTACGTCAATACGAACTACCTTCCGGTCATTACGGATATGACGCTTTTCGGAAGTGACCGAATCATCATCGTCCCTTTCAACAGACATTTCTCGGACGCGGAGCAGGATAAAGGACTGAAAGAGGAGTTCCGCAAGCCGGAGGTACAGAGCGCCATCCTCAACTGGCTCATTGAAGGATACCGTCTTCTTGAAAAAGAAGGATTCTCGATGCCGGACTGCGTGGCGGACGCCGTGGCTTCGTATTACCACGACAGCAACAAGACCGTTCAGTTCATGGAAGACGTCCTGTCGGAAGAACCGAACAGTGAAGTAAGGACTTCAGCCGTGTATGACGCATACAGAACCTGGTGCTATGAGAACGGCTGTTATACCGAAAACAGCAGGAACTTCCTCACGGAGTTACGCAAACACGCCAAGGTTGAAAGGAAACGTCCCCGTGACGGCGGAGAGAAGACCACGCTGCTTATCGGCTACAGATTGAAAAACACACTGCTCACATAACTTTGGGGCAGAGCGTGGCAAGTTTAAATAGCGGCTCTAAAACACACTTTCTTTATAGGAAGGAGTATTTACATCTGCCACAGACTGCCCCGGTTGTGAAATATCAAAACGAAAGGAGAATGACCACTATGAGATTTATCCCCATCGGCATCGCGAACAACGATCACATGGTTGCATTTCTTGATCATTCCGATTACTCGGACAGGCATTATGACAGCATCCAGCTCCGTGAAGCACCTAATAACAACGTGGTTCTGATCATGCGGAGCAAAGGGACTTCCCCGATGGACTGGAAGGTCGTGTACGGATTCTCGTCTGTGTTCTTCAAAACCTTTGAAGAAGCTGCTGAGTTCTGCAACGACCGCAGGATGACCCTTGTGAAGGGAGAACCCGGTTATGACGAACGTTAACTGCTTTCCGGTCATCGATGCGGACTCGGACAACCGTCAGCAGAGTTCATATCTTGAAGAGATCGTGCCTCACAGCTTTCGGCTCCACTCAAAGGAGCGCATTCCGAAGACAGTCAGCATCAGCTGTCCCTACTGCGGTATGCCCCTGCAGTGCCTCTATGAGGGTGACGGCAACAGGATCCTGTCAATGTACCGTTGCTCCAAGTGCGGATGACCCCTGCAAATTGGGGTCAGACCTACACATTT
>DCUA01000007.1:0-138 GCA_002329675.1 Firmicutes bacterium UBA1426
CTGCGTATAGGGAAGAACCAGAATTCTCTCGTCTCCCTCCATACCCTTATCTTTAAGCCCCTGGCAAAAGTCATCATAATAAGGTCTTCCCGTGATATGGATCAGCCTTGCATTCGGCTCCTGCCGTATCACGTCCGT
>DCUA01000007.1:263-5341 GCA_002329675.1 Firmicutes bacterium UBA1426
TTTCGCACCGGATTTCCGGTAACCACCAGTTTATCCTTTTTCTTAAAGTGCTCCTCTGACTCCGGAAAGCTTATGAATATCTTTTCTACATATTTTTCAAGCATCCTATTAGTCAGTCCGGGGAAAGCGTTCTGTTCATGAAGGTATGTGCGGATACCCATCTTACTCGCCCGGCGTATCACCGGAGCACAGACATATCCTCCTGTTCCGATTACTATATCCGGCTGAAACTCTTTTATGATCCGATTTGCTTCTCTGCTTCCTTTTATGAAATCACGAAGTGTGGCAATGTTTTTCAGCAGCTTTTTCCTGTTAAATCCGCTGACGGTTATGGAGCGGATCTTATAGCCGCATTCCGGGACAAGTTTTTGTTCCATCCCTCTTTCGGATCCCACGAAGAGGATGTCACTATCCGGATTCTTGCGCCTGATCTTGTCTGCGATAGCAATGGCAGGGTAAATGTGTCCCCCGGTTCCGCCACCGGTTATGATCACTTTCATTTCCGCCTCCTTGTTTACATAATATAAATTATCTGCAACTTACCTATACTGCGGAATGTCTGGATATATTGAGCATGATGCCGAAAGATCCCATGAACAACAGCAGTGCGTTCCCTCCATAACTGATGAATGGGAGCGTGATCCCTGTAGGAGGCATGGAGGAAGTCACAACGGCTATATTAAGTATTACCTGAACGGCCAGCATGATTGTAATTCCTGCGGCGACCAGCGTTCCAAACAAGTCGGGAGCATTAAGTGCGATATGACTGCCTCTCCAGATCAATACCAGATAGCATATGATCAGCATCAGACAACCGACAAACCCCAGCTCTTCTCCGATGATGGAAAAGATAAAGTCATTTTGTGGTTCCGGCAAGTAAAGCGTCTTTTGAATGCTTTTGCCCAGACCAACTCCGAACAGCCCGCCGGATCCAAGTGCAAACAGGGATTGTATTACCTGCCAGCCGCTGCCCAAAGGATCCTGAAAGGGATCCATAAAGCTCGTGATGCGCTTCATCCAGTATCCTTCTTCGTCCGCAAGTGCAAGGGCCAGAATGCCTCCGCCGCCCAGCACCCCGATTGCAATCAGATATAGTATATTCAGTCCTGCAACAAACATCATTCCTATGATGATGGCGCATATGGTGATAGCTGTGGACAGATTGGGCTGCATGATGATCAGACCGAAATAGATGCCACAGAGCACCAACAAAGGAAGAACCCCCTTAAAGAAGGAGCGGATCCTCTTACTATCCCTGGACAGGAACCAGGCTACAAAAAGGATGGCGCAGATTTTAGCCACCTCACCGGGCATCAGGGTGAAACTACCCACTCCCAGCCAGCGGGTCGCATAGTTCCTGGTCACGCCAAGAGGTGTAAAAAGCAATACCAGCAGGATCAGGCTGGCAACCAGCAGCAGAGGTGCAAGCTTCTCGTAAATATGATAGTCCAGAAGAGCTGTGACCAGCATCACCACTGCACCAAGCAAAGCCCAGACAATATGATCCTTCAGATAAGTATATGGGTCTCCTGTCTCACTGATCGAGCTGTAATAACTGGCACTGAACACCATGATGATCCCGAAGACAACAAGAGCAAGCACCAGAATTGTCAGGAGAAAGTCCCCCGATTTCATCCGCGTCCTTTTAGCCTTTTTCTTTTTCACTTTTCTTGCCATTGCCTACTCCTGCCTGCTCACTTTTCCAAATCGTTCACACAGCTTTTGAAATGATCTCCCCGCTGCTCAAAATTTGAATACATATCCCAACTGGCGCATGCAGGAGAGAGCAACACAGTATCTCCCGATTTCGCGATCCGAAAGCTTTCTCTGACGCATTCCTCCATATTCTTAGCCATGATGATATTCGTAAAGCCCAGTTTCTCTGCTTCCTCTTTAATTCTCGGCGCTGTTCTGCCTAAGAGTACCAGGGCTTTGACCTTTCCGTCAAAGGCATTGATCAATGGTTCAAAAGTTGAGCCTTTATCATAACCTCCCGCAATGAGAATGATAGGAGCTTCAACTGCCTCGATGGCTTTGATGGATGCATCCGTGTTAGTACCTTTAGAATCATTTACAAAGCGAACGCCCCTTATCTCGTTGACAAATTCAAGCCTGTGGGCAACACCATGAAAACCTTCCATAGCCGTGCGGATAGTGTTCGTATCTATACCTGCAAAAAAGGCGATAGTCGCCGCTGCCAACGCGTTTTCAAGATTGTGAACACCTGGGATACCCAGCTCGCTTGCTTTGCAGATAGGATGAAGAATACCTTTTTCATCGCGAATAACTATGCTGCCATCCTTCACAAAAGCGCCAAAGTCCAGTTCTCTGGTTCTGCTGAAGGGAACCACTTTTGCCCGGCAAGCTTCTGTCAGTTTCCAGCACTCTTCGTCATCCAGGTTTACGACAAAGTAGTCATTTTCATCCTGATTCCGATAGATCAGCGCTTTGGCTTTCGCATAGTTTTCCAGACTAAGATGGCGATCCAGATGATCCGGTGTTATATTTAAGAGCGCCGAGATATGGGGATGAAAATGGCGCGTGGTTTCAAGTTGAAAGCTGCTGATCTCCGTGATGAGCCATGTTTCATCAGTAGCCCTTATGGCTTTTTTCACAACGGCCAGGCCTACGTTTCCCACTACTTCTGTCGGCCTGCCTGCCTGTTTGAATATCTCACCGGTAAGCACTGTGGTAGTAGTCTTTCCGTTGGTTCCGGTGATCGCCGCATAGTTCCCCTTGCCGATGCGATAGGCAAACTCCACTTCCCCTATGAGTTCGACATTTTCTGCCAGGATCCTTTTTATCAGGTTATTGCTCAGAGGAACGCCCGGGCTGACTACTGCAAAATGATAACCGCTCACATCTGCCGGCTCCGCACCGAAATAACAGGTTGCCTTACGACTCATAAAATATTGGATCAGGTGCGGTTCCATCTCTCCGGATGGTTTTCCGTCATATACAGACACATATGCGCCAAGGGACAGAAGCACCTCCGCAGCGGCGATGCCGGATCTGCCCATACCTATGACTAAAGCATTTTTATTCTTAACGTCCATTTTTCCACTTCCCTTTTATATAGCCAACAAACTGACAACACAGAGTATGATCGTCACTGCCCAGAACATGGCCACCACTCTCGTCTCCTTCCATCCCGATAATTCAAAGTGATGGTGAAGAGGGGCCATCTTAAACAGGCGCTTTCCTCCTGTCTTCTTAAAATACAGTACCTGAAGGATCACTGAAACTGCTTCCGCCACATATACGCCTCCGGCAATGGGTATGATCAGCTCAATATTCATAATGATAGCTGCAGCGGCGATTCCGCCGCCCAGGGCCATAGAGCCCGTATCACCCATGAAGACCTTCGCCGGATGCCTGTTATAGAACAGGAAACCCAGGCAAGCCCCCGTGATCCCGCTGCAGAAGACAGAAGCGGCTGTAAAGCTGAAGGCACTTCCCACCAGAGCGAGGAACAGCGCTACAAACATAGTCACTCCCGCTGCCAGTCCGTCAAGCCCATCCGTAAGATTAACGCTGTTTGCCATAGCCACTACTACGAAAGCGATAAACGGAACATAGAAGATCCCCAAGTCGACAAATTTATCGGTGAAGGGTATCACCACAGTAGTCCCGTAAACGGATACCTTCGCCTGGTATATAGCCAGACCCACAGCGATAACGGTCTGAAAAAATAGCTTCTGTCTGGCCGTAAGTCCAAGATTTCGCTTCATGCTGACCTTGACGAAATCGTCCAGAAATCCCAGCAGGCCAAAACCTAAGAATGCAGCCAATATGATCAGCATATCCGTATTTCGGATATTTGTTGCTCCACAAGTCACTAATACCGCGAGGATAATGGCCAAACCTCCCATCGTAGGTGTTCCGGACTTTGTCAGATGGGATTTTGGTCCTTCCTCACGTATGCATTGTCCCCCATTTCGCTTCGCCATAAAGGAGATGAAAATGGGCGTCATGATCGATGTTAAAATTAATGCGATAACGAACGGTATTGCGATTTGTAGATAATCCATTTGTATACCCTTGCTCTATTCATTCATTTCTTCCAGGTGTTTTACTATTTCATCCATAGCCATTCCCCGGGAACCCTTGACCAGGATAACATCTCCTTTTCGGACCCACTGAGGAAGTACACTTTTCAGCATTTCTTTATTGCTGAAGTGAAAGGCCTGAATTCCGCCCTCTTTGGCTGCTAAAGACATCAGCTCTGCGTTTTTACCAACTGATAGTACCACATGGATGCCTTTTTTGGAAGCATATTCGCCAATCTGACGATGGTATTCCTCTTCTTTTTCTCCCAGTTCGAACATATCCCCCATTATTGCCATCTTTCGGGTGCTCTTTACGGAAGACAACACATCCAGTGCTGCTTTCATAGAGTCCGGACTGGCATTATAGGTATCATCGATTATCTTTATTCCACGAAGCTCTTTGATATGCAATCTCTTGTCTGTGGCAGGGAGCTTCGAAAGTCCGGAAGCGGCCTCTTCCATACTGAGCCCAAATCTGAAAGCTGTTGCAACAGCCAGTGCGGCGTTGATGCTGTTGTGTAGTCCCGGGCTGCCTATGTGGAAAACCCGATTTTCATTACCTCTATGAAGACAGAATTCTATACCCTTTTCTCCCATATCCTTTAGCTCAGATATACGGACATCCGCCTTTGATCCCTGCCCTACGGTGACAATGCTGTGTTCCCCGCTGAAACAATGGCCGGATAATAAATCGTTATCTTCATTGATGATCAGTGTGTTCTCTTTGATCATAAAGTCACAGATCTCCGTTTTGGCTCTCAGGATATTCTCCCGGCTGCCCAATCGCTCCAGATGCGACACACCGATATTGGTAATGATGGCTGCATCGGGCCGTACGATCTCTGCAAGCTGATGGATCTCTCCCAATCGGTCCATTCCCATCTCAAAGACGGCTGCTTCTGTAGTGCTGTCCACCTGAAACACGGATAAGGGCAATCCGATCAGGTTATTAAAATTCCCTTGATTGCATACAGTCTTATACTTCTCGGAAAGTATGTGATAAAGCATTTCTTTCGTGGTGGTCTTTCC
>DCUA01000007.1:5392-7915 GCA_002329675.1 Firmicutes bacterium UBA1426
CAGAGCAGTACACCCTGCTTTGCAGGCCTCCATAAGGAAGTCATGACCGTCTGCTCTCTCTCCTTTTAGCGCAAAGAATGCCATACCCGGCGACAGAGTTCTGGAGTCTATGGATATGCCTGTTATATCCCCTTCCGGATCGCCCCATAAAAGCTGTCCCGTCGTTACTTCGGCTAGTTTTCCTGCTTTAATTGTTTCCATAGGTGTTTTTCTCCTCTTTATCGATCAGTTCAAGAATGGTTTCTCTATCGCTGAAATACTTTTTTTCTTCGCCGATGATCTGATAGTTCTCGTGCCCTTTCCCTGTCACAAGGATCAGGTCGCCCTTACGATACATAGAAACAGCGCTTTGTATTGCTTCTCTCCGGTCATCGATCACCTGGTAGTTGCAGCCTGTTTCATAGAGGCCTTCTTCAATATCGGCTGTGATCTGCCGCGGGTCCTCCGTTCTGGGATTATCACTGGTCACAATGCAGTAATCTGCATACCGGCCGGCAACCTTTCCCATGAGAGGCCTCTTACTTCGGTCGCGATCACCTCCACAACCGAATACACAAAGGAGCCTTCCCTTTACTATATCTGAAGCTGTAATCAGGACTTTCTCTAAAGCGTCGGGAGTATGCGCATAATCTACGATCACAGGAATGCCCCTGCTGTTTTCCACCGGTTCGAAACGCCCCGGTACTCCTTTTATATTCTCTATACCTGCAGCAACCACTTCGCCGGGAACTCCGATCGAATGAAGACAGCCGGCTGCAGCCAGGATGTTGTGCAAAGAAAACCGTCCGACGAGAGATGATTTTATTTCTGCCACCTCACTCCCTTCGTACCGGAAGGACAAGCAGCAGCCCTTTTCATTCATTTCCTTCACTTCACCGTAATAGTCTGCATTGCTGTCAGTGATAGAAAAGGAACGCACCGGAACGCCCTCATGCAGAAGCTCTTTGAATAGCCTGCTTCCCGCATGGTCATCCAGATTTATGATTCCCATTTTTGTCGTTTGGTTAAACAACTTCTTCTTAGTCTGGTAATACTCTTCTTCATCTTTATGAAAATCCATATGATCCTGGGATAGGTTGGTAAACACGCTGTATTCGAACAGGAGGTCCTGTATCCTGCCAAGCTGCAGTGCATGAGAAGAAATTTCCATGACGCAGCATGAAATACCACTGGTCTTCAGTTCTGCAAATATCCGCTGCAGATCCAGGGATTCCGGTGTAGTGCGCTCTGCCGGATATTCTTTATCGCCCACCATGTAGGATATTGTCCCTGTCATTCCACAAGGCTTTCCCCACGCAAGGAGGCCGCTTCGTATCAGGTATGACACGGTCGTTTTGCCGTTTGTTCCCGTGACCCCGTACAGAGATATACTGTGATGAGGATGTCCGTAATAGTTCGCAGCAATTACAGCCAGAGCCCTTCTCGAATCCTCCACCACAAGAATAGGTGTCCCGGAAAGAGGCAGCGTTTTTTCAGAGATTATGGCTACTGCGCCTCCCAGGGCTGCTTTGTCAGCATATGCATGACCGTCTGTTTTCCTTCCGCGAAGGCACACGAAAAGATTTCCTCTTTGAATCGTTCGGGAATCATAGCTGATTCCGGTGATATCCGTATCCTTCAATATGTCCGGGCATTTGATGCCGGTATGGAGAAGCAAGTCGTGTAATTTCATGTCTTAGTCCTCTATTTCCAGTACAGATAGACGTTGGTCCCTTTCTTTACCTCTTCCCCTGCCTTCGGGTACTGATCTACAATGGTAAAGTCCTCATTCCCTTCTCTTGTGGGCGATACCTGATAAACGAGACCTGCACCTCCTAATATACCGATTGCTTCACTGAAGCTTTCTCCGGTGACGTCGGGTACCGTAACCATTTTGCTTTTGATCTGCGCCAGTTCCTCATCTGTAAAGCTGGTTTCCACATTGAGGTAGCGGAGAGTTTCTTCCAATATAACTTTTACTCCGGGAGCAGCGGTCTGGCTGCCGAATTTCACTCCCTTCGGAGAGTCTACAACTAAGAGGATTGCCAATTGGGGATCATTCATCGGAACCATACCGATAAAGGATGAATAGGTATCATCCACGTAGGCACCATTGACTACCTTATTTGCTGTACCTGTTTTCCCACCGATGCGATAGCCTGCTACTTTAGCGGTTCCTCCTCCGCCTTCAGATACTACAGATTCCATGATCAGACACATTTCATCCGCAGTCTGCTTGGATACTACCTGTCTCACCTTTCTTGGTTCAAAGCTTTCAATAACCGTGCCCTTTTCGTCAAGCAGGCCCTTGACCAGCCTTGGCTCCATCAGCATGCCCTCATTACCCAGCGCACAGATAGCTGTGAGAAGGCTGATCGGTGTGACTGCGATGCCCTGACCGTAGGACATGGTGGCCAGGCCCACAGGTCCCGCAGTGTCAATATTCTGCAGTATATTTCCTCCCTCCCCGGGAAAGTCGATCCCGGTTTTTTCCATGAGACCGAACTTATCCAGGTACTCATAATAGGTGGTGAGTCCTAATCG
>DCUA01000007.1:7934-15855 GCA_002329675.1 Firmicutes bacterium UBA1426
TGGTCGCCGTGAGGCCTATAGGACCTCCAGCAGGAAAGCTTTTGGCCTGCCACTACCGTGCTGCCGGTACAGGTGAAATGTTCATTTGGATTTGTTACACCCTCCTCCAGCGCTATCGAGGTAGTGATCAATTTAAATGTGGATCCCGGTTCATAGGTATCGCTGATCATGGGATTTCGCCACATCTCGTTCCAGTATGTAAGCTTCTCTGAATCGGAAAGGCTTTTTACATACTCTGCGGCTGCCGGATCCAACGGGGTTCTTGGGTCGTTGGGATCAAATTCCGGCGTTAAGGCCATAGCTAATATATCCCCTGTCTGCGGATCCATAATGAGGCAGAACACTCTTTCCGCCTGCGTATCCGCCTGCACCTGCTTGATGCTTTTCTCTACATAATGCTGTATGACCTCATCGATGGTCAGCATTACACTGAGGCCATCCTCTGCCTGAAAATATTTTTCCACGCCATAAGAAAGACTGTCACCTGCTACGTCTGTATTTTTGATCCATCTTCCCGGTATACCGGAAAGGTACTTGTCATATTTTAACTCGATACCGGAAAGTCCGCGGTTATCGTCCGTTGTACTGCCTAAAACGTGGGCAGCAAACGCTCCTATGGGATAATACCGCTTCACATCCTCAGCAATGGAAATGCCCGGAAGCTGTGCCTCCCGGATCCTGTCTGCTTTGTCTTTATCCACATACTTCGCTACCCGGACAAGGGATTTTTTCGCGGTGACCGTTTCATATACCTTTGCTTCATCCATTTCCAGTATCTCGGCTAAAACCTTGGCCACGTGCTGCTGCTTCGCCAGTCCTTCTTCTTCTGTTCTGGCGGATTTCACATCGCCGGGTCTTGCCCAGATGGTGTTTGTAACGGCACTTATAGCCATCTCTTTACCGTTTCTATCATAAATTACCCCTCGCTTTGCAGGAATAGGGGTATCCATTGTCTGCTGCTCAACAGCAAGCTTTGCATAATGATCGCTGGCCACTACCTGGATCCAGCCCACTCGGAAAATCAGCGCTGTACACATTAAACATACGATAAAGAAGACAAATATCATTCTCTTTCTATTTCTGTTTGAACTGTTTGACATATTCTCTCCTTCAAATACAAAGCCGGATAAACGACTTTCTTGCTTCATTCTGTTATCCGGACATTATAGCACCATATGCAGTTATTCCTTAGTAATTTTTATATATTTATATTACTCCGTGGTCTCTTACTTTATGACTTTATCAGCCGTCCACTTAATAGGTTCCGCTCAATCCTTGAAGGCCAGCTGTTTCAATGTCAATGCAAAATCGGGGATCGTATTGCAATCTGCATTGATGTAAGCGATGCAGTCTGCTTCGGGATAGACCATTCCCAGTTCATTGATCGCTCTTTCTTCGATGACGGAGACATTGTTGGCGCTCTTTATAGCAACGTTTAAGTTCTCGATCTCTCCCTGTACCACAGCGGCCTGGGCTAATAGGGAGTTTGTGTTGAACTTGATCTGTGTGGAATAAGCCGCTGTTATTATCAGACAGATACAGAGCAGCCCTGCAAACAGGGTCAGAAACAACAACCTGGCTTTATCTTTGCCGCTGATCTGTGAACAGGGAGATTTGTATTTTTCTTCTTTCTCCACTTCACAAACAGGCTTCATGTCCAAGCCGTACTTCTTATAGCACTTTTGGTACTCGTACCATTTTTCTGCTGCCATCATATCCCTTTACCTCTTCTCAATGACTCTCAATTTCGCGCTTCGGGCTCTTGGATTCACTTCTATTTCTTGTTTGTCAGGTATGATCGGTTTCCCCGATACTTTTTTTACATCTGCTTTCTTACCGCATGCACAGACCGGAAATTCTTTTGGGCAAGTGCAGGGATCCAATCTTCTGCGATAGGCTTCCTTTACAATACGGTCTTCCAAGGAGTGGAATGTTATGATGCAAAGTCTGCCGCCACTGCCTAGCACATCTATAAACCGGTCTACTGCTCTTTCCAGCTGTCCCAACTCATCGTTTACAGCGATTCGTATGGCTTGAAAGGTTCTCTTTGCCGGGTGGGGCCCTTCTCTTCTGGCCGAAGCCGGGATGGCTGCTTTGATGATATCAACAAGCTCATACGTTGTTTGGATCGGCTCCTGCCTGCGCCTCTCTGCAATAAACTGTGCTATTCGGGTCGCCCATCTCTCTTCGCCGTAATTTTTTATGATTTCTGCGATCTCATCCTGTTCCCATTCGTTGACGATCTTCCATGCGGTGAGAGGGTCTTCCGCATTCATCCGCATGTCCAGGCTCCCGTCATTCATGTAGGAAAAACCTCTATCCGGATTGTCCAGCTGAAAGGAGGATACTCCTAGGTCAAGGACTGCTCCGTCAATCTTTTCCACACCCAGCTGTTTTAGTACTTCCTTAACATTCTCGTAGTTTTCCTGAACAAAATGCTTTTTGCAATTGTATTGCTGCAGATTTTTCTCCGCTGCATGCAATGCATCAATGTCTCTGTCGATCCCTATCAGAGTGCCTTCGGGACTTAATCTTTTACAGATTCCGGCGGAATGACCGCCTCCACCTAAGGTTCCGTCTACGTAGATGCCTTCAGGTTTGATTTTCAGATTTTCAATGATCTCTTCGTATAGTACGGATGTATGTCTGAATTCCATTGGAGCTTTCCTCCCGGATATTATATTCCAAGCTCGGCCATTTTCTCTGCTATCTCATCATAGCTCAGGTTATCGCTTCCGTAGTTTATCCACTCCTGCTTGCTCCATACCTCTACGCGACTCATTACGCCGATAGTTACCAGTTCCTTGTCTATCTTTGCATGCTCCCTGAGATGCTGGGGAATGGTCAGCCTGCCTTGCTTGTCTATCTCGCACTCCACCGCACTAGAAAAGAAGTAGCGTACAAATGCTCTCGCGTCCTTGCTGGCTACGGGGAGATTCATCAGCTTGTCCTCAAATTTCTTCCACTCTTCCGATGAGTAAATGAAAAGGCAGTTATCCAGACCCTTGGTCAGAATAAACTTATAACCAAGCTCGTCCCTGAATTTTGAAGGAACTATGATCCTGCCCTTGGCATCTATAGAGTGCTGATATTCTCCAATAAACATGCTACTTCTCCGACTTTTATTTATGTACCTCCACTATACTCCACTTCCCACCACTTTGCAACCACTCTATGGGAAAAAAGTGGGCATCTTTGCCCATTTTTCGATGTTTTTTGACACCTGAGGGTTGGCACTACTCAGCCTTACTACATTTGGGGTAACTCACTGGCAGACATACAAAATGTTGATTTTCTCCGCTCGGGTGCTATTTTGTAGCATCCAGAGCATTTTGTCATATGATGTAGGGAAACAATGTGCCTCTCGATACATATTGGGAACGCTGGCCGATCCCAATAGATAAAGTCTCCCAGGGGAGACAAAGATAGAACATGATCAAGAGAGGTAAATAGAATGAAAAGAAGAAAATGCGAGCTCGATCCTGCAGGGCTCTGTGGAACGAGTATCGATACAGGCGATGTCGTCTTTGGTGACAACGAGCCAAATTTAGTATATATAGATAAAGTGTTTTCCTTTAATAGTGACACGAGCTGTCCGGTGGTTTTCAACCTGGATACGAGGTGTGACACAGAAGATTTTGAAGTGAAGTTTACCACTGCGGACAGAGGTTGCGGCTGTGGCTGCAATCCCGCCGAACTGGACTGCAATGCTGTTTTCGAAATTGAAAGGGCATTTGCAGTACTGCACTTCATAGAAACAAGCCCGCCGGGAAACATCAGTCCGTCCCAGGTTACCATCGACGGAGAAGAAGTTGATTCGGTAGAGTTTCAAAACGGCCGCTACCTAGTTGGTATATCGGAACTGGCATCCAGACTTCAGCACCGTCGTTGTCTCGATGCAAATCTGCCCAGCAAGAATTTCCTGCTGATCAGGGATGTATGCACATGGGAGATCCGTGCCACCTACGTACTGGAGGGCACGGTTACAACCGGCGGCAGAACCTGTTGCTTCCGGGCTGAAATCAGCAATGAGGATGATGGACCACCCACGGTGCTGCCGACAAACTGCTGCTCCAGCTTTGCGATCCCCAACTTCTCTATTCCTTGTACTCAAAACGGGATAGCTGCAGATGTGGCCTTCCACTTTAGCGGTCAGGTCAAGCTGGTCAATCCGGAACTAAAGGTCAAATGTAACAACAGGCCCTGCCCGTCTGGATTTACTCTTGAGGCTCCCGGTATCAGTGCCGAGTTCATACCCGGCAGGAACGAACCAACTCTGGTGTTCAAGAGCAAAGTCGTGCTGGAACCGAAAGTGCACGTAGAGTGCGTACGCCGCACCCTTTTCTCCATAAATGCTCAGGAAGGTCTCCTTCCCTGTGAGAGTGTTGCCGGAGAACTGGCGTCTGAGCGGAGAAATACCACAGATCCCTGCAACAACCTGGCAGGGGTTGGTTTTCACCACGCCAATACTTGTACTCTGAGCTCAAATTTCGGCTGCCGCAGAAGTGAACGGGTGGAAGACGTCTGCGCGAGCGACCGCAATCCCTGCCGCATCCGGGACGATGTATGCGGAAGGAACAGAGATGATTTTTTAGAAGATTTCTGTGAAGAACTCTGCGAGGAACTTCGTGATGAGATTTTTGATGAAGTAAGGGGACGCAGTTGCATCGACTTTGAAGAAAGACACTGCGACGACTGCATGGGTTGCCGTGGAAATTGCTTTGACAATCAGGTCGCCGGATGCCGCGACGATAGATTCAGAGGTTGCAACCGCGATCGATCAGTTGCAGCAGCCAGAAACGCCTGCCAATTCTTCGGCAGCAATGGATGCAGCTGGTAAGTCCAAAACAACTGAGATAAAAAATACTGCCACGGGATCACCGTGGCAGTTGCTATTATTTTTTCTTTGCGGGCTTCGCTTCGCTGCTTTCCTTTTCTTTTACATAGACCAACATGCTGTTCCCATGCCTCACTGTCTTTATCTCCACACAATCTATAGAGCGAATAAAGGGCGTTAGTTTCTTATAACCGAAGTTCCTAACGTCAAAGTCCGGATATCGCTTCAGCAGCATGTTGCCAATATCGCCGATGAAGACCCAGTCATCCTCATCTGAATTCTCCCTGATGATGGTTAGAACCGCTTCCTTGATCGTCTCGAGAGGAGTCATCTCCGCGTCTTCTACTGTATCCTCGAATCCGTCCGGTAGGGGGATTATGATCTTTTCTTTCTTTACTTGTTCCGACTTGGATTTTACCAATCTTTCCTTAATGGAGTCTTCCTTTTCTTTCGCCGGACTTTCTTCCTTGGCCAGGATGTCCAGGTACTTGAACTTATTGCATGCCACAATAAAGGCTTTGGGGGTTTTCCTCTCTCCCATCCCAACCACATCCATGCCCGATTCCCGTAGTCTTGATGCAAGGCGGGTAAAATCGCTGTCGCTGGTAACGAGGCAGAAGCCGTCAACATTGCCCGAATACAGGATATCCATGGCATCGATGATCATAGCTGCATCCGTTGCGTTCTTCCCCGTGGTATATCCGTATTGCTGTATGGGAGTGATGGAGTATTCCAGCAACACGTTTTTCCAGTTGCCCAATGCGGGTTTGGTCCAGTCACCATATATCCTCTTATAGGTAGCAACACCTTCGTTGGAAATCTCGTCCAGTATAAACTTTATATATTTGTCCGATATGTTATCTGCATCGATCAAAACAGCAAATCTATGTTCGTTTGCCATCAAACTCCTCCTTTGTCCCCATTGTTCCCTGCGTTTTATGCTTTTGCTTTATTTTAGCACAAGTGGTAGTATAATACCATAGTACCTTTCAGCTATAGATTGCATCATCACTTATTTTCCTGTATAATAATTTGTTAAGTACACGATATTTCTCTTGAAGCATAGCGTTCGGAGGACATAACATGTTTTTATATGAACCGAACCCCGTAGCCTTTACAGTACTTGGACAAGATATACGATGGTATGGAATCTGCATAGCCCTCGGAATGTTGGCAGGTCTGATCATTGCATATTACAGGGCACCCAGGCATCAAATACCCAGCGAAAAAGTCATAGATCTGGCATTGATTTCAATACCAGCCGGCGTCATCGGAGCAAGGCTGTACTATGTGCTGTTCAATTGGGAGCTTTACCAGGGAGATTTCTTTCAGATCATCAACATTCGCAGCGGAGGCCTGGCTATTCATGGCGGATTACTGTTAGGCATGCTGGCGGCGGCTATCTTCTGCAGGATCTGGGAAATAGCTCCTTTGAACCTATTGGATCTGGCAGTTCCGTCGATCGCACTGGCCCAGGCTATAGGACGCTGGGGGAACTACTTCAATCAAGAGGCTCATGGAGGCCCCACAGACCTTCCCTGGGCCATCTTAGTAAAAGGTGAAATGGTACATCCCACCTTCCTCTACGAATCTTTGTGGTTACTGTTTATGTTCATCGTGCTCATACTCATTGATAACCGGAGTAAATACAACGGCAGAGCCTTTTTATCATACGGTATCCTATACTCTGTTGAGCGTTTTTTTGTAGAGCAGCTTCGCACAGACAGCTTGATGATCGGATCCTTCCGGACTGCTCAGGTGGTCAGCGCTGTGGTATTTATCGTTTTCCTGTTTCTGTTGATTCAAATGGAACGGCGATACAACCGCAGAGGCCGGATATTTTACTAATAAGGGAGAAACATAAAAGATGAAACTTGGTATCGTAGGCTTGCCCAATGTTGGCAAGAGCACACTTTTTAATGCAATTACAAAGGCCGGAGCGGAAGCGGCTAACTATCCCTTCTGCACCATTGAGCCCAACATCGGCGTTGTGACAGTACCTGATGAGCGCCTCAAAGTGCTTCACGAAATGTACAACTCGAAAAAGACGGTTTATACATCCATAGAGTTTTATGATATAGCCGGACTGGTAAAAGGTGCTTCCCGCGGCGAAGGTCTGGGGAATAAATTCCTGGGACATATCCGCGAGGTAGCTGCTATCGTTCATGTGGTACGTTGCTTTGATGACCCCAATGTAGTTCATGTGGAGGGAAAGATCTCCCCTCTCTCTGACATCGAGACCATCAACCTGGAGCTGATTTTTTCTGATCTTGAGGTGATCGACCGGCGGATCCAGCGGACGCAGAAGAACCTCAAGGGAGACAAAGGACTGCAATCAGAGATTGCTATCCTGGAGCGACTCAAAGCTGCCCTGGAGAGCGGCGTGACGGCAAGATCCCTGAGTTTCAGCGAAGAAGAGGATGCATTTGTCAAATCACTGGATCTGTTGACATACAAACCCGTCATCTATGCAGCAAACGTCTCCGAGGACATGGTGGCAGAGGGAGCGGACAATGAATACGTTGCTCAGGTACGGGAGTATGCGGAAAAAGAGGGTTCCGAAGTGGTAGTGCTCTGTGCGAAATTAGAGGCGGAGATTGCCGAACTGGACGATGAAGAAAAGGCTGCATTTTTTGAGGATCTGGGCATTGCCGAATCCGGCCTTGACAAACTCATCAAAGCCTCCTATAAGCTCCTGAATTTGATCTCTTTCCTGACTGCAGGCGTGCCAGAGGTCCGTGCCTGGACCATCACCCGCGGCACCAAGGCCCCTCAGGCTGCCGGCAAGATCCATACTGACTTTGAGAGAGGTTTCATCCGGGCGGAAACTATTGCTTATGACAAGCTGATCGCATGCGGCGGCAATCTGGCCACGGCCAAGGAAAAGGGTCTGATACGCTCCGAGGGAAAAGACTACGAAGTCAAGGACGGAGATGTGATTCACTTCCTGTTCAACGTGTAATCGAATAAAAAACCCAGAAGGTCTGTCCCTCCGGGTTCAAAAGCAGCCACGGGGTCAGACCCCATGGGTTAAAAAGCAGCCACGGGGTCTGACCCCGCGGTTGGTTTTTTAAGATATGGATG
>DCUA01000047.1:0-9320 GCA_002329675.1 Firmicutes bacterium UBA1426
AACCTGCTGTCGGAAGGCTTCATAGCAGTGTTCGATTTCATCAGGAGCAAAGGTGTTCTTTCCAATTTCTTTGTCTGCGGCAACGCATCCAAGCAGATCGAGGCCATGTGCAAAATGAATCCGGATGGTATTTCCGTGGATGAGAATGTTAACCTGGTTGAAGCAAAGAAAGTCAGCGACAACTACAATGTCACCATCGGTGGAAATATCCCCCTGACTACAACAATGCTGCTTGGAAACCAGCAGGATAATATGAAGAGCGTTATCGATATACTCGACAGTGTGGATCACCACAACTTCATATTGAGCCCCGGCTGTGATATGCCATACGATACACCGATCGAAAACACCATAGCAGTAGCTCAGGCGGTCAAGAATCCCGATGATGCCAGAAAGATGATCGAGAACTACACAGCAGTAGTGGATGATATTGACGTTGAAATACCGGATTATGCGAATCTTGACAAGGTCCTGATCGAACTGTTCTTACTGGATCCGGATCAATGTGCGGCTTGCACCTATATGTTGAACAGCGTTGTGGATATCTACGACGATATAAAAGATATTGCGGAATACAGAGTGTACAAGTACTTTATTCCGGAAGATATCGCAAGAACAAGAAAGATGGGACTGACAAATCTGCCCACAATGTGCATCAACGGCGAGCAGAAATATATCTCCATCATTCCCCCAAGGGAAGAGCTTATTGCAGAGATCAAAAAATACGTTAAAACCAAATAACATATATGCTTGGCATTAATAAAAAGTAGGAGGAAAAAAGATGAGTAAAGAACTGATTTTGAAGGCTGCTGCTGAGTCTATCATCGAAAGCGATGAGGACAAGGCCCTTGAGGCTCTCGCACAGGCAGATGCCGAGGGTATCGACGTGGTAGAACTCCTGAGCGAGGGTTACAGCGCAGGAATGAGAGAGTTGGGAGACCAATTCGGAAGAGGCGAAATCTTCCTGCCCGAACTGATATTCTCCACAGAAGTAATGAAAGTCGTTACGGAGAAGATCGAGGCAAGGATGGAAGGTTCAGATGCACCCAAGAAAGGTGTTATGGTCATCGGAACCGTTGCCGGCGACGTTCATGATATCGGAAAAGGCATCGTAGCCTCTCTGGTTAAAACAAACGGTATTGAGGTTCATGACCTGGGCCGTGAAGTACCCGCAGAAGTTTTTGTAGAGAAAGCAATCGAGTACAAAGCTGATTTCGTTGGAAGCAGTGCACTCCTTACAACTACAATGACAGAGCAGAAGAAAATAGAAGAGCTCCTGGTTAAGGCCGGTATCCGCGATAAGGTCAAGACTCTTGTCGGTGGTGCCCCGGTTACCAAGCGTTGGGCAGAAAAAATCGGAGCGGACGCCTATTGTGAAGATGCTACCGATGCAGTAAATGTAATTCTTTCCTGGCTGAACGACTAAAGATTTATTAAATCACTATTGTTTAAGCAAGGGAGGAGAATATGGGTAAATTTAAGCACGAGACAGACATCCAAGGCTACTGTATATTAAGCAATGAAGATTTGGATGCCCTCCATGAAGCCACACTGGATCTCATGGAAGACTTCGGCCTTCAGATTCACGGTGATGAAGCACTGGAAATCTACAGCGCAGCAGGTTGCGATGTAGACAGAGAAAATGACAGAGTCCGTTTCCCGAGAAACCTCGTCAATGACAGCATTGAATCCTGTCCGGAAGAGTTCACTCTTTGCGGGAGAGATCCGAAAAACGATACACTGGTAGGCGGTAAGAATGTAGCATTTAAAAACTTTGGAACCGGTGTATTGATGATCGATCCTTATACCGGAGAAGTCAGAGATTCAACAAAAGAGGATTTGGGTAACGTAGCCCGTTTCTGCGATGCTCTGGAAGCAGTTGACGTATTTTCCATAGCTGTAGCAGCCGGTGATGTGGATCAAAGGGTGAAATCACTCCATGAGGCGGAAGTGGTATTCAATAATCTGACCAAGAACTTTGCCCACGACCTGGAAGGTGTAAAGAACACCCAGAGGTTTATCGATATGGCAGCTGCAATCCAGGGGGGTTATGACAAACTGAGAGAGCGTCCTATCATCACAATGGGAGCTTGTCCTAACAGCCCGCTGGAAATCAATGAGAACGAGACAAGCATTATTGCACTGTCAGCAAGACACGGACTTCCCATTGATATCCTGTCAATGGGTCTCTGCGGAGGTACGACACCTGCGACATTAGCAGGAACACTGGTTACTACAAATGCAGAGATTTTGGGAGGAATTGTCCTCTCTCAAATCATCAATAAGGGCAATCCGATCCTGTACGGCAGCTCCACCACCATAATGGATATGCGGTCTGCCACCTCGCCCGTAGGGGCTCCGGAACATGCAATGTTCGGTTCTGCAGTGGGGCAGATCGGACATTATTACGGGATCCCCACCAACGTAGGCGGGACTTAGGGGGACAGCAAAGTCATTGATGCTCAGTTAGGCCATGAAAAGACCATGACAGCCATTCTGCCCGCATTGACAGGGAGCAATGTGATCTACGGAATGGGTATGCTGGAAATGGGAATGACCATGAGCTATGAGCAGCTTCTGATCGACCAGGAGATCGTTAAGATGGTCCGCAGGATCCTGCAGGGTATCGCGGTCAACAAAGATACCATTGCATTGGATGTAATCAAAAAGGTCGGACCTGCCGGTAATTACCTGGCAGAACGCCATACACTGAAGTACATGCGTCAGGAACTGTCCACAACAAATCTGATCAATCGGAAGATGAGGGATAATTGGGAGAAGAATGGTGCCAAGGATATTGCTGAGGCTGCCAGGGAGCAGGCTATCGAGATCCTTGAGAACTATAAACCGACCCCGTTACCTGATGATGTACGCAAAAAAATCCGCGACATCGTTCTGGAAGGTGAAGCGGAAGCAAATGAGTTAGAGAGAAAGGAAAGTTAAAATGCAAGAGAAGAAGTACTTTACCCGCATGGGTGACGGTTCAATCGTGCATATGACCGAAGCTGAAATCCGGGAAGACATGAAAGCCGGTATGGAAGATGCGGTTCTGAGAGGCAAAGTTGAACCACTTACAGATGAAGAATTTGAACATCTGTATAACATTATCACCATGCCGGGAACCATTGTGGGTGTTGAACCGGGAATGCAGATCGTCACCACCAGTGACTCCGGTTCCGATAAGATCAACACAAAATGCGGTATTCCAGTGGACAGGGCAGTCAATGCCATGATCCATGAGAGGATCCTGGGCTGTGACTCTGTAGACATCGGTTACAGCGATTACAACTACAAGACAGTTAAGGGTGTCGCAAAGCGTGAAGCAACGATTCTGAAGCACGCTTTGAATCGCACAACTATGCCGTTGTTCTACGGTGCTATGCCTAACCTTGGTTTCTATACAAAGCCTGATGGTCCTGTGGACAACTGGGCAGTATTGCTTCCCGAAGGAAAGATCAAAGAATCCCTGGCAGCTCAGGAAGAAGCGGTAGAGCATGCCGTAAGAGACATTGTCTATGTAGCAGAGCAGATGTATGACGTAGGCGCAGACGGGATCAACCTGGATACCAGCGGTGCGGCAGGAGATGCGGATTTCCTGGTATCTCTGAAAGCAACAGAAGCAATCAAAGAAAGATTCCCGGATTTGAACGTTGAGATAGGTATGGCCGGAGAATTTGTCTTAGGTATGCATGGAAAGCTGAAGTACGACGATGTTCGCCTGGCAGGTCTTTATCCTCATAAGCAGGTTAAGCTTGCTGAAAAGGCAGGAGCTTCCATTTTCGGTCCTGTTGTGAACACAAATTGCAATATGACCTTCCCCTGGAACATAGCCAGAGTTTGTACCTTTATCAAAGCCTGCACAGCAGTAGCCGAAATCCCGGTTCATGCCAATACCGGTATGGGCGTATGCGGTGTTCCCATGTGCGAAAATCTTCCCGCCGATATCGTATCAAGGGTTGACAAAGCCCTGGTGGAGATCTGCAAAATCGACGGATTGTAGATTGGCGTAGGTGATCCCCTCGGAGCAGAGGCAACCCACGGCATAGCCGCAAGCATGGGCGGTGTCCGTACAGCCGGAGATCTGGTACTACGGATGCAGCTATCGCACAAGATGAAGATCAACGAAGCGAAAAAATATGTTGCGGAAAAGCTGAATGTCACTCTCGAGGAACTTTGCGATGTGGTTACCATGTCGGAAGTCAGAGAAGAATTAGGTCTTGGTTTGGGGCATGTGGAACCCTGTGCAGAAGCTAACATAGGTATGGAAGCTAAGTTCAGGATTGCAGAGCTCCTCGGAATTAAGATCAACTCAGTTGAAAGATTCAAAGAAAGAGCTGGAATGAAGTAAGACTTTAATGGTCCGGAAGCGGAGTGCCCTGACTGTCAGGGCACNNTCCGGTATCAAGATCTTCTAATAAACTATCTCACAAAAGCATTTTTAATAAAGTATTTATCAAATAAATGTTCCACCTTTGGTAAACGTTTGTATAAACATGTTTTGCCTTTGGTAAACATATGGTATTAAATATCTGTAAATGGTGTAAATGGAAAGTGAGGAAAAAATGGGTAAGAAAATCCCCGGTTGGCAAATCGCTCTTGTTTTTTTAACAATTATTGTATCTATGGGTTATACTATCATCGCGTATGATGGATACATACATATCCCGCTGTTATTTGCCGGTATTGTAGCTGCAATCATAGCTAAGATCAATGGTTATAGCTGGTCTTATCTTGAAAAGGGTATACTCAACAGCATCAATTCCGCAATGCAGGCCTGTTTTATTCTTATGATAGTCGGTATGCTTATCGCTTCATGGATTTCCGGAGGCGTTATTCAGGTAATGATCTATTACGGACTATTGCTACTCAATCCGAGCATCTTTTTAGTGGCATGCTGTCTGATATGCTGTGTTGTTTCTCTTTCCACCGGAAGCTCCTGGACAACCGCTGGCACAGTTGGTATTGCTTTTATTGGTATCGGAGCAGGTTTGGGCATACCGGAAGGCATGATAGGCGGTGCCATCATATCCGGTGCGTATTTCGGCGACAAGATGTCTCCCTTATCCGACACCACAAACCTGGCCCCTGCCATCGCAGGTACCACTTTATTCGAACATATTCGTCACATGGTATGGTCGGTTACACCTTCTCTTATCATAGCTCTTATTATTTATGGAATCCTAGGAAGTGGAAGCCTGGGCACAGCGGATATTTCTGCAGTAGAAGCGTTGTTGTCAGGATTAAGAGAAAACTTCAACTTATCACCATTGCTGTTCATCCCGCCGATCTTTATCGTATTTATGGTAATTTTCAAGATACCTGCGATCCCGGGTCTGCTCGCAGGTGTAGTGATGGGTATTCTTTGCTCAGGTGTTTTCCAGGGTGATGACATGGTAGCTGTTTCTGTGTACAACCTTTATGAAGGCTTTGTTTCAGAAACCGGTAATGTCTTCCTTGACGAACTGCTTACCCGCGGTGGTATTTCTTCCATGTTTTATGCGATCAGTATCGTTTTTTGTGCTATGTTCCTGGGAGGAATTTTAGAGTCCAGCAACATGCTGTCTACACTCTGTGAAGTAATGTTAAAGATGGCCAAAGGAACCGGAATGCTGGTTACTGTTACTGTATTCACCTGCATTTTGATGAATGTTCTCTGCGGAGATCAGTATGTTGCGATCATACTGCCCGGAAAGATGTACAGAGAAGAATTTGAGAATAGGAGACTGCGCAACAAGAACCTGTCACGTATCCTGGAAGATGCCGGTACTATGACGTCTTCACTGGTTCCCTGGACAACCTGTGGTGCTTATATGTCAACTACAATGGGAATTGCTACACTTACATATTTACCTTATGCATTCCTGAATCTCCTTAACCCGATCGTATCCATTTTCTACGGCTTCACCGGTATCAGCATTGAGAAGATGACCGATGAGGAATATGAATCCATTATGAGAGAACGGCAATTGGAAAAAGCCATGGCTGCAAAAGCACTTGAAGCATAACTCTGTATGATTTTTATTGACGGCAGGATATTCCTGCCGTCAATTTGTGTATTTTTGTGTTCCGGAAACTGGTGAGCTTATGGCTTCTGCTGGATTAAACGTATGGAATATAGTATAATAGATATAGTAAGCAACCTGTAGAGGGTAAGGAAATATAATAACGATTTTGGAGGACATATGATAAAACTTGTCTTATTGACTGGCTTTCTCGGAACGGGAAAAACCACTCTGTTGAAACGGCTGCTCAGCGAATTCAGCGACGAGAAAATAGGAGTTATTGTCAATGAATTCGGTCAGATAAGCATTGACGGCTCATTGGTTGAAAAAGAAGGCATTAAAATGACAGAGCTTACAAACGGCTCTATTTTCTGTGCCTGCATAAAGGACAATTTTATTAGCAGTCTCATCGCTCTGTCAAAAGAAGATATTTCATATCTTTTCATTGAGGCTTCCGGGCTTGCCGACCCGGCAAGTATGTCACAGATTATAAGAGGGATATCTCCACAAATAACAGTTCCTTACGATTACAGGGGATCTGTCTGCGTTGTGGATGCCGAGACATTCCTGGACTATTATGATTTGCTACCTGCGCTCCATCAGCAGGTAGCATATAGCGGAGGAACCATTGTCAATAAGGTGGATCTGGTCGATGAGGACAAGTTATCCGATATCCTGGACAAAATTACGTCGATCAATGCGTCTTCTCCCATATATGTTACCACATATTGCAATGTGGAATTCCATAAGCTGATCGATGAACTCCGGATCCCGGACAAGCCCGATGAAGAAAGTTCCAATACGGTAGAGAGCAGACCCAAAACCTTTGTTCTGACATCCGATAAAATCGTGCCGCGAATTGCTTTGGAAGCCTTCCTCCACGATCTCATGGAGACATCTTATCGGATCAAAGGCTTTGCCAATACAGAGGATGGGACTATTTATATCAGCGGTGTTAAAAATCATATGGAAATCCTTCCGTGGGAGGAACCGGTAACAAAGACGGAAATAGTTATCATATCCGCTGTAGGCATCCGTATGATGAGCATGATTACAAATGGACTTAAAGGGGAGTTAAAGGATATCCTTAACATTACCCTCTGACCTGTGTCCATTTGAACTACAGACACAAAATATACAAACCCGGACGATATGACAGCAGAGAAAGGATACAGAATGATCATAGCTTTTCAACCTATGGGGAAAAAACAATATGCAGAAACAGGGGAGACACTTTCCGCCGTTGCCGACAGGGCTTCGGTAACCATAAATAACGATTGTGCGGGTCAGGGGACCTGCGGTAAGTGTAAGGTAAAGATTATATCGGGAAATGCGGGATCACCGGATGCTACAGAACTGGAATTACTCAGTAATGAAGAACTGTCCACAGGTGTTCGACTGGCCTGCAGGGTAACAGTGCAGGACGATCTTACTGTTGAGGTAATGTCCGCAGTTGGGAATATGGGCAGAAAGAAGGATATGGCACGTCTGCCAGAGAGCTTTGTTCCGGATCGAAAATCCAGGAAGTCCGGTGAGCCGGAAGCATATTATGGCCTGGCTTTTGATATTGGTACTACCACAGTGGTGGGTATGCTCTGGGATCTCCGCAATGCTGAGCCAATAGGTGCTGTGGCACGCACGAACCCACAGAGTGATTACGGTGCTGATGTGATTTCCAGGATCATGTACTGCGGAAAGGCGGATGGCAACCTTAAGCGGATGCAGGAGAAGATCACCGGTTGCCTTAATGCCATCATACATGAGTTCAGCGATAGCTATGACATTGATCCGCAGTCTATCCGGGAGATCGTAGCAGTTGGTAATACAACAATGAGTCATTTACTGCTGGCAATAGATCCAACAAGTCTTGCACTGGCTCCTTTTTCACCGGGATTTACAGGACCTGTGTCTTTGAAAGCAAAGGAACTGGGCCTGGAAACAAATGAGGAATCCACTGTAAATGTGTTGCCTAATATTGCGGGGCATGTGGGTTCTGATATCGTCGCGGTGCTGCTGTCCTCCGGATTAGAGGAGATGAGTGGAGCCAATCTGGCCATTGATATCGGTACCAACGGTGAAATCCTGCTGGCATGCTCTGGCAATGTTCTCACTTGTTCTACCGCTGCCGGTCCTGCTTTTGAAGGGGCATCTATCCAACAGGGAATGCGTGCAGCCACAGGAGCAATCGAAGGAGTAAGGATCCAGGATGGAGAGTTAAACATATCTGTTATCGGTGACACCAAACCGGTGGGCATCTGCGGTTCCGGACTGATAGACTGCGTTGCAGAACTATTGAAATCCGGCCTGGTAACTAAAAAAGGGAAGTTGCTGACACAAGCGGAAGCAAAGGCAGCAGGACTGCCGGACTCATTGTCCGGACGACTGGAAAACGGAGAGTTTGGAAATAGCTTTATTCTGTATTCCAACGATAACGGAAGCAAGATATTAATAACTCAGAAAGATATCCGGGAGGTACAATTAGCGAAAGGCGCTATTCTTGCCGGCATCCGTATCATGATGCAGGAATTGCAATTAACAGACAAAGACATAGACCGGGTGTTTCTGGCAGGCGCGTTTGGGAATTATATCAGGGTAGAAAGTGCTTTGGCAATCGGCCTGCTTCCGGATGTAAACTCTGATCGGGTCTTTTCCATCGGGAATGCAGCAGGGGCAGGTGCCTGCATGGCTCTGCTTTCCAAAGAAACCCTGGAAATAGCCAACCGGCTGGCCAAGGAAGTCAATCACATTGAATTGGCAGAACATCCTGATTTTCAGACTGTATATTTACAGGCGATGTATTTTTGAGGTATAGTATATGAATGACAGTTTTACTGTAACACAAAGACAGCGGCTCGCAGAGCTCAATGCAGATGAATCAACGCTCCAAAGGATATTTAAGGATGTTTCTGAGCGAAATGCCTTTTTCAAAGAGGAGGAAGCCAGGCTGATCCGACAAAATAAGGACAACCTGGAGGATCTTTTGCAGAATCGTCATCTTCCGCTGCTTTCCTGCACTGAAAAGCGCATTGCTGACTGGTTGACTGAAGAAATGGGCTTCACCCGGGTCAATACACCGATTATAATTCCTGAAACCATGCTTCAAAAAATGAGCATTACATCGGAGCACCCTCTAAGGCAACAGATCTTCTGGGTGGACAATAAAAAGTGTTTAAGGCCAATGCTTGCCCCCAATCTGTATGAGATCATGAAGTCCATTCACCGCATCACCAGGAAGCCGGTCCGCATCTTTGAAATTGGGCCTTGTTTTCGCAAGGAGAGCCAGGGTGCACAACACCTTAACGAGTTCACAATGCTAAA
>DCUA01000047.1:9398-14854 GCA_002329675.1 Firmicutes bacterium UBA1426
CGAATTAGGTTCCGGCGCCTACGGCCCCCATCCATTGGATAGCAATTGGGGCATTTTCGATACGAATTGGGTCGGCATCGGATTTGGCATGGAGCGAATTGCCATGGTATCGGGTGGCTACTCCGGAATCAAACGCGTTGGCAGGAGTCTGGCATTTCTTGACGGAAATCGCCTTAATATATAGAAAGGGGAATGACTTTGGACTTTAAGGAACGGCTTATGCTGGCAGCTAAAGTATCTATATTGCAGGCCGATGAAGATAAGGCTATGGAAGTGATCGATGAAGCGATCGCTCACGGTATAGATTTATCAGAGCTGTTGCGTTCCGGATTTGGTGCGGGAAATACCGAGGTGGGAAATACCTTTGAAAAGGGAACGATCTCATTGCCGGAGCTTCTTTACTCTTCTGAAGTCATGAAAAGTGTCACTGAACGAGTTATGTCCCTCCTGGAAGGAGTAGAGGAAAACGAAGGAAAGATTCTTATTGCAACTGTAGAAGGGGACACACACGATATAGGAAAAAACATTGTTGCATCTACTCTGCGTGCATCCGGTTTTGAAGTGATCGATCTTGGCAGAGAGGTGCCGGTAAACCAGATCATTGAAACCGCCGAAAAATATGGTGTTGATATTATTGCGACAAGTGCTCTTCTTACCACGACCTTAACAGAGCAGAAGAAACTGGAAATCATGTTAAGAGATCTGGGACTCCGGGACAAGTATACTACTATGGTAGGCGGCGCACCGTGTACACCGAGATGGACGAAACGAATAGGAGCCGATGTCTACAGCGAAGACGCAATAGAAGCAGTAAAGGCAGCAAGGGCCGCCATCGACAAGAAGAGAAAAAAGTAGAGAAATCAGGCAAACACAATGAGTGAAATTAAAAAGCGATATTATCGCAAATACACGGAGCTTTATCCACTGGTAGATAAGATCAAGCTTTGGCCATCCCGGAAAGGCAGTCTTCACGGAGTTAAAGCCATTGCACTGCGAGGAGATTATATCGATATAACCACCCACTGCGGGAAGCAGTTTCGAGTGTTTAATTCCAGACATTCAAGAGCAGCAAGATGGCTGCGAAATAAATGGGCCTATGTGCCATGCCCGGACTGCAGAGTTCCGGATTGGAAACTGGATAAATACTCCACAACCTTCTTTTCTACACATTATGGTAAAGAACTTATTTCGGAAGAGAAAGAGAGACCTTAACAGGTCCGGAATGTAATATGACAAGATTAAAGGAAGACTGGATCCGGGATATCGAAAGGGATATCTGCGAATACGACCGGGAGCTTGCCGGTAAAACCGGTATGACGTTGCTTGAAATAGCAGCGGAGGCCAACGGTATACACCCGGAAAGGATAAGGGAAGCAGCTGAATCCTATATTGTCGGCGTCGTTCCCGTCAAGGCAGGAGAGGGCATCATCGGGACGTTTTCCCAATCGGTGGCTGCCATTCTGCAACATATGGGATTTCATGCAGTTGTCACTGAGGCGTCCGATGTAAATGGAATCTACGAGGCTTTCCGGGCTGACGCCCGATATCTTTTCTTAGCGGACGATGAGCGCTTTATCGGTATAGACTGGTCAAAAGGTCGGGTCAGCGATAATAACGCAGCTACTGCGAGAGGATACATAACAGCACTGGAGCAGGCAGCAGGCTCTCTTTCGGGACGTCCTGTCCTGATATTAGGGTATGGTATTGTGGGAGAGGAAATGGTACACTTCTTAAAGGAAAAGGGGGCCCTGCCGGTCGTTTACGACACGGATCCCCGCAAGACCGCTGGTTTGGATCCGGCCATGGTTCTGGCAGATATCGGGCAGATGAAAGACTATCCATTACTGCTGGATGCTACTAATAAAGGGGGGTGGATCCGGGAAGAAATGCTGCATCCCGAATTTTGGATGGCCGCTCCGGGGATCCCGTTATCATTGGATGATACCTTGTACAATAAGTACAGGCACAGAGTGATCCATGACTGGCTGCAGTTAGGAACTGCTATCATGATGGGAGAGCTCTGTAAGTAACTATATGGGGGACGGATCGGATGGATCGCATAGACTCTAAATCTATGTAGCCGGGTGAGACTCCCGGGTTCCCCGCCAATTCATTTTGAAAGGACAAAAAAGTGATATACGATATAATCAAGAAGGTCCGCACCGGAAACGCATTGAATAAGGAGGATGTACTTACCCTCCTTTCTGCGCAGGAGGGGGCAGAGACGGAAGCCCTGTATGAAGCGGCGAGGAAGACCAGAGAAGAAAGATTTGGCAACCGTATTTATCTTTACGGTTTTGTTTATTTTTCTACCTGGTGCAGAAACAACTGCAATTTCTGTTATTACCGCAGGGACAACGCTATTGAACGCTATAGGAAGGACAGGTCAGAGATTCTCGACATCGCTACAAAGCTCTGGAAGTCGGGTGTTATCGTGCTGGATCTGACTATGGGCGAGGATATGGCATATCACAATGAGGATTTTAAATCCATCTTTGAGATGATAAAAGAGATCAAGGCGATTACCGGCCTTCCGATAATGATTTCGCCCGGAGTGGTAGATCATGACCATATCGACACATTTGCCGATTTAGGAGTGGAATGGTATGCGCTCTATCAGGAGACGCACAACAGAGAGCTTTACAGCCGGCTTCGCGTCGGCCAGGACTACGATGAACGCATGGATGCAAAGCTCTATGCCAAATCAAAGGGCATGCTCATTGAGGAAGGGATCATGACCGGAATCGGCGAAACCTTCTCCGACATTGCTGACTCTCTGATCTTTATGAGCAACCTGGGGGCAAAACAGCTGCGTGTCATGAGTTTCGTCCCGCAGAAGGGGATACCTATGGAGCATAACGGGACTCCCGATCGCAGTCTGGAGCACAAGATCATAGCAATATTAAGGTTAATGAACCCGGAAGTCATGATACCGGCGTCACTTGATGTGGATGGTATAAGAGGACTTAAGAGCAGACTGGATGCGGGGGCAAATGTTGTTACCTCTATCATCCCGCCCTTGACGGGACTTGCCGGTGTGGCACAAAACTCTATGGATATCGATGATGGCAGCCGTACTGTGAAAGGTGTAACAGCAATCCTGAAGGAGATGGGTCTGGTACCGGGCACTCTGGACGAATACAAAGCTGCAATAGAGAAATAAGCCGATGGAAAAGGAATATAAAATTGCTATTATCGGAGGAAAGCTGCAGGGTATGGAAGCAGTATATCTGGCTCATAAAGCCGGGTACTATTCCATATTGATCGACCGGAATCCTGCGGCTCCTGCTTCTGCACTATGCGATGAGTTTATCTGCGGTGATGTATGTTCTTTAGATTCTGAGCACCTGCAAATTCTACTTGGAGCAGATCTGATCCTGCCTGCCATGGAAAATGATGAGACCCTGGCTTTTCTGGAGCAGTTCGGCAAACAATATCGTGTTAAGATCGCTTTTGATTTCGCTGCTTATAATATAACCTCGTCAAAGCAACGTTCTGATAAACTTTTTCATGATCATAACATTCCGGCTCCGGCCTATTATCCTAAATGTAATCCCCCTTACATAGCAAAGCCTTCTTCAGAAAGCGGCAGCGCAGGGGTGCAGAGTCTCATGACCAAACCAGAGGCAGAAGCCTTTTTAGCACAATTGAAGCCGGGGGAAGAGTGGATCATTCAGGAGCAGCTCACAGGGCCATCTTATTCCATAGAGATCATAGGAAAGCCGGGTGCCTACAGAACTTATCAAATTACAGAAATACACATGGATGAAGTATACGACTGCAACCGGGTCACCTGTCCCTGTCCCGTTACGGATGAACAGAAGAAGGCCTTTGAAGATATGGCATTTAAGATTGCTGAGACTCTGGAACTTCATGGGATCATGGATCTGGAAGTCATTGATGATGATGGTATCTTTAAGATTCTGGAGATCGACGCCAGAATTCCCAGCCAGACGCCCAGCGCAGTACTCCACAGTACCGGAGTCAATCTGCTTACGGAACTGGTCGACTTGTTTGAAAACAGGTGGGATCAGGGAACAGGCCTAATGCGACTTGAGCCTTCAATAGAGCGGTTTGCCTCCTATGAACACCATTACCTGTCCAATGGAGTGCTGCAGTCTCCCGGCGAGCATATCATGGGAAGCCCGGGACCCTTGCATCTTTACATGAATTACTTAGGCTGCGATGAGGTCCTCACCGACTTCAAAGCAGGGGATGTAATTCTCAGAGGGACCTTTATTAACAGCGGAGCAACACCGGAAGAACTGGAGAGCAANNTGCTAATTTACCTTAAAATCTGTGGATATTTAAGGTCGGTGCAGGTCCTTATAAATGTATAGTCATCCTAATTTAAGAAAAAGCCAGGATTTCTGTATACTTTACGATCGTTTAGTATACAGAAATCCTTACTATGTGGAAGATTCTGTGGTCCGATGAACTTGAAAGGTGGCTTTTAACTCCGTTAAAAGCATCATATTATACAGAAAAGGCCAGTTACCGATCAAATCTGTATACCATACATAAACAATAATAATTCAGATATCCATATAGAAGAAAAAAAAGAGCCCTGCAACCATTGATATTGCAGGGTTTCATGGTCGGAGCGACAGGATTTGAACCTGCGGCCTTTTGACCCCCAGTCAAACGCGCTACCAAACTGCGCCACGCCCCGATAATATTAAGTTATTTGGCTTTTTTTGGTGCCGGCGATCGGGGTCGAACCGATACGGTGTTGCCACCACGGGATTTTGAGTCCCGCACGTCTGCCAATTCCATCACGCCGGCACAACAACGTTATAATAGCACAGCCGAAACGGGAAATCAAGAAAAAAACCTTTGCAAATTTATAATATTCCTATATAATGCATATAGAACTTAAGAGGAGGACGAAATATGGATACACTGTACACGTTAATGCCTTTAATATTACTGATTTTGATTATGTACTTCCTGCTCATCAGACCCCAGAAAAAGAAGGAAAGACAAATAAACGAAATGCGGAGCAGCATCAAGGTTGGTGACAATATCATCACCATCGGCGGTATCTATGGAACCGTATCCCGCGTTAAGGACGATTCTTTGATTATACAGGTTGGCGCAGATAAGACAAAACTGGAAGTAACCAGATGGGCCATATCTAAAGTTGTTGAGGAAGGTCCTTCCCCTTCGAAGACTACCAGATCAAGACAAGAAGCCGTAGAGAAGGAAGATGAGGAATCTGTGAAAAAGGCACCGAGGAGACGGCTGGAGAAAACTGCACCAGCTGCAGCATCGTCCGATCCTGTAGAAGAGAATCCTCTGGAAGCTGACGCAGAAAAAAATCCCTTGGAAGAAGAGTAATTTACAATTAGCTAACATACCCCTGCAAGGAATCTTGCAGGGTTTTTTCTTGTAATACTCATCAGAATTGCAAAGTATACTGTATAGAGTATAGATAGTGTCTACTAAGCTATGAA
>DCUA01000047.1:14897-15037 GCA_002329675.1 Firmicutes bacterium UBA1426
TGATGATACGTTATACACCTCTGCCTGAGCGCTGGACACCCTTTTATGTCCTGGGGGCTCTATGTCTGGCTTGTTTACTTATAGGGGTGTTAATGGGAAACGTATTAAAAAAGAAGGGGATGTTTTTCGGCGCCTTATTT
>DCUA01000047.1:15126-15625 GCA_002329675.1 Firmicutes bacterium UBA1426
GGTATGATAGGGGTCAATCTCAGAACGGAATAATTTGTTAGGAAGAGATGCAGTCCGGATTTCTATTCAAATAGGCTAATTCCCTCAAAGAATAGCGTAAATCCCTTGTGGACAAGCTCAAAAAGTAGTAAAATTGTATTTAGTATTTTTTAGGATAGAAGGGATTTATAATGAAAAAAGCATTGGCCGTTTTACTGGTTTTATTAATTCTCCTTGGCTGGGTCTTTGCGCTCACAGACCTTGGTCCTTCTTTTAAGCAAGCGATCAAGCTGGGGCTGGATTTCAAAGGTGGCGTCTATGTAGTAATGGAAGCACAGACAGAGGCTACCGGTGCAGAATTAGCGAAGCTCATGGAGCAGACCCAGGTGATTATAGAGGATCGTGTTAACCAAATGGGTCTTTCCGAGCCCACAGTCACTGTGGAGGGTAATAAAAAAATCCGTGTTGAACTTCCGGGTGCAGAAGATGCAGATGAGGCGATTGCCACCATTGGAAAAAC
>DCUA01000047.1:15681-15847 GCA_002329675.1 Firmicutes bacterium UBA1426
TGGAATTTGACCAACAGGGAGCTTTAGCTTTTGAGGAGGGAACCAGGAAAGCTTTCAACGGGGAGATAATCAACAGCGAGACAGGAAGGATAGATGATATAATATATATCGTTCTTGACAATAAAGTAATCTCTAATCCCAGAGTAAATAGCGTGATCAGTGGGGG
>DCUA01000180.1:0-1896 GCA_002329675.1 Firmicutes bacterium UBA1426
TCACGGGAAAACCCCGTGATTGTTTTACTGTTTAATATACTTCGATATTGCGATTTATCGCCTGGGGACAATTTCCAGCCAGTAACCGTCCGGATCACATATAAAATAAATGCCCATTGCTGTGTTCTCGTAGCATATGACACCCATCTCTTTATGCTTGGCGTGTGCGGCCTCATAATCGTCGGTCTGGAAGGCAAGATGGAATTCATTATCTCCCAGATCATACGGCTCCTTCCGATCCCTGAGCCAGGTCAGTTCCAATTGATGTGAGGATTCATCATTTGCCAGGAATCTGAGTTTATAGCTTCCTTCCGGATCATCTATCTCCCTTACTACCTTCAGGTCCAGAGCTTCCTCATAAAATGCAAGAGACTTTTCAAGGTCAAGAACATTGAAATTGTTGTGATACATTTTGAATTTCATTGCGATGCCTCCTTGTTAAGAACAAAACCCCCAATTCCAAGGATTTGAGGGTCTTGATTCTGAAATTAACGTTTAGAGAACTGGGATGCTCTACGGGCTTTCTTGAGTCCGTATTTCTTTCTTTCCTTCATTCTCGGGTCTCTTGTAAGGAAACCAGCGCTCTTCAGTGCGGGACGATATTCACCATCCGCCGAACACAGTGCTCTGGAAATTCCGTGGCGCAATGCACCGGCCTGTCCGGTGGTGCCGCCGCCTCTGACAGTTGCGATCACATCGAACTTGCCTTCGGCTCCTGCTACTTCAAAAGGCCTCTTGACCTCTCTCTTCAGGATCTCCATCCCAAAGTAATCGTCAAGGGACTTTTTATTTACTGTTACTTCGCCTTTCCCGGGGATCAATCTTACACGGGCGACAGACGACTTTCTTCTACCTGTTCCATAATACTGCATCTTTGCCATCTACGATTCCTCCCCTCTCTAAAATTCCCAAACTTCAGGCTTCTGAGCCTCATGTTTGTGCGTGGGTCCAGCATAGACCTTAAGCTTCTTATATACTTGTCTGCCAAGCTTTCCATCCGGGAGCATGCCTTTGATGGCATGGCGGATGATCTCCTCCGGCTTCTTTGCCTGCAGTTTCTCAAAGGTGATTTCTCTGAGTCCGCCGGGATAGCCGGTATGGTGCTTGTAAATCTTTTCTTTTCTCTTGTTGCCGGTAACATGGATCTTCTCTGCGTTGATGATGATCACATAGTCACCTGTATCCACATGAGGTGTGAATATGGGTTTTTTCTTGCCTCTCAGAATCGAAGCGGCCTCTGTTGCCAATCTGCCAAGGGTTTTACCCTCTGCATCAATGACATACCATTTTCTTTCCACTTCGTGAGGCTTTGCTACAAATGATTTCATTGTATACTTCCTCCTGCCCGGGCGTTTCACCCCACCCTGGCTTGTTTTCATAATGTACTTGTTATCCGGGGCTAATGGATTTTGCACATAATGCACTAGCAATTATACGTTGCAATGCCGTCGCTGTCAAGCGATTTTCACATTATTCGTTGCGTAAGCTCTCCAATGCCGAAAGGCGCATAGCCCTCCTTGCCGGGGAGTAGCCGGCAATGACCCCGATCACAGTGGCGAAGAGCAGGCCGCCCACTGCCGTCCACCAGGGTATGATGGAGATATTGGATCCTCCTCCCATCATACCACCGAGAAATGCACCGAGGAAACCAGCTAATACCGTATTTAACAAGAGTGAGATAAGGAAACTCAGGCCCACTCCAAGGAGGCCACCCAGAAAACCGATGAGACCTGCTTCCAATAGAAACATCCTGCGGATGTCCGGCAAGTTTGCTCCTATGACCTTCATGACACCGATTTCTTTTGTGCGCTCATAGATGGACATGACCATTGTGTTGGTAATACCCAGAGCAGCAACAAACAGAGAAATAGCACCAATACCGCCAAGAACCCCCTG
>DCUA01000180.1:2012-3335 GCA_002329675.1 Firmicutes bacterium UBA1426
ACATAGTAGGCAGTTTCGTCGTTGGGATTTGCCAGTACACCTACACCTCTTGCCTTATACTCTTTATAATCGATATCGTCATTGTAGCGTTTTTTCTGACCGTACTCATAGTCTCCCGTAAGTATGATCTTATCTGTGATCACATCTACCTGCGGTTCACCGTTCCAACTGCTGTACATGGTTTTTTTCGGATTGTAGAACCAACTGGGCACCATGTTTCCAAAAACCAGATCAAAGCTGTCTCCCTGCTGAAGAAGCCGGCCATCCTGAAGCTCATAGCCAAACTTCTGCATCACCTCCGGGCGTATGCCCACAACACCTACCTGTGCAATATACTTCCCTATACCTATGGTCATGTATTCCTCGATCCTTGGGGTGACTGCTTCTACTTCTTTGATCTTCTCCATGGAGGCAACAGCCTTGTCATCCAATTGAGCGGGTTTGCCGTCTCCCGTATCCATGACAGGACCGTACATGCCTCCGCCGTATACATTCACCAGATGTAAATTCCCGTAGCTGGCGATTTGCTCTTCGAAATTAGCAGACATACCAAAACCAATGGAAAGCATGACAATAATGGCACAGGTACCCACTACCACGCCGGTGATGGCGAGGAGCGTCCTGGTCTTTCTTCGCAGGAGGTTCCGCAGTCCTAATAGCAGCAGATCCTTACTATTCATTGATTTCCATCTCCTTGTTTATCTTCTTTTTCCGGTGCCTGCGGATGAAGAAGATTGCAGCTGCAACAGCTAATGCCGCAGCGATCCCGATCGGGAGCCATGGAATGCCTCCGCCTTCTGTGGGCATTTCCTCCGGGGGCCAGGGTTCTTCGTTCCAGACAGGCATCTCCATAATCTGAAACTCGAATTCTTTCTCGTAGGTCTGCTGGTCACCGGATGCATCCTCGTAGGTAAAAATAACCTTTCCCGTCATCAGGCCAGTTTCTCTGGGGATAAAGGAGAAGTCATAGGAATCGCTGGTGCCGGCTTCCATGTTTCCGACATAATAGCTGTTGGATTCCATGGTATCGAAATTTCCCTCTGCATTGATACGGAGGTTGTTCAATTTGGTTCTGCCCATGTTATAGAAGTCTACGGACACGCCGTTGGGCATACCCACATATATCTCGGGCGGGGCAATGATGTCATCTACCAGAAGTCTGGTATCCTGCATGACTGGAATGGAGATCACATCCGTCGCCGTGAAGGCGTTTCCTTCCGTGTCCTCGTAGGACATTGAAATATTCACAGAGGTGGTCTTCTGCTCCGCATCCGGTTTGGTGCTTAGATACATTGTGTGATTTGCCGAACCGTTTTTATCGAT
>DCUA01000093.1:0-682 GCA_002329675.1 Firmicutes bacterium UBA1426
CGGACTTTTTCAGTGACCTCCACACAACTCAGTTTTTTGCTCATTTTTCTTGTTATTATTGACAAGGCTGGTTAAGGTCACAGCCTTATTATAATTTTGATGGCGGATGCCGTCTTGCTGCCTGACTTAGAAGCAATTGCCCCCATGGCTTTAGCACTCTGTTCAACAGAGTGCTAATTTGCTGTTTATATCTCTCAAAAAAAGGTATATACTAATTGTTATATTCAAAGATGTACCCATGTCATGCACGAGGGGGTGGTCATATGAACATGGACAGAATGACAGAAAAAGCACAGGGAGCAATCATAGACTGCCAGAAGATAGGTGTGGAAGAAGGCCATCAGCAGATTGACGGCGAACATCTTCATATGGCTTTGTTGCTGCAACAAGAAGGTCTGATTCCCAAACTGCTTAACTTTATGTCGGTGAACAATGGAGCGCTGATAGGAGATCTTCAGGTAGAGCTCAGCAAGCTGCCTAAGGTCCAGGGGGGCGGAGACTCCATGTATGCCAGCAGGAGATTGAATCAACTGCTGATGAATGCTGAGAAGATTGCCAATGAATTCAAGGATGAATTTATCAGCGTGGAACATCTCTATCTGGCTCTGCTGGATGAAAAGAATACACCGTCTGCTAAGCTCCTGAATAAATACAACATAACAAGAGAAGGTTTCCTTCAGGC
>DCUA01000093.1:761-15521 GCA_002329675.1 Firmicutes bacterium UBA1426
GTGTTGATCGGTGAGCCGGGCGTAGGTAAGACAGCGGTTGTCGAAGGCCTTGCCCAGAGGATCCTGAATGGAGATGTGCCCGAAGGGTTGAAGGATAAAACAATTTATGCTCTGGACATGGGAGCGTTGATTGCCGGGGCTAAATATAGAGGGGAATTTGAAGAGAGGCTGAAATCTGTCCTCAATGAAATCGAGAAATCAGAAGGCAAGATCATTCTGTTTATCGATGAGATCCACAACATTGTAGGAGCTGGTAAAGCCGAAGGTTCCATGGATGCGGGGAATCTGCTGAAGCCAAAGCTGGCCAGAGGAGAACTGCATTGTATCGGTGCAACGACTCTGGATGAATACAGAAAGAATATTGAAAAGGATGCGGCTCTTGAGCGGAGGTTCCAGAAGATTTTAGTAGATCAGCCCACAGTGGAAGACACGATATCCATCCTGAGAGGATTGAAAGAGAGATTTGAGATCCACCACGGCGTGAGGATCACAGATAATGCGCTCATCGCCTGCGCGACTCTGTCTGATCGCTACATCAGTGACCGTTTCCTCCCGGATAAGGCTATTGATCTGATGGACGAGGCAGCTTCTATGATAAGGACAGAGATCGATAGCATGCCGGCAGAACTGGATGAAAGTGCAAGAAAGATCATGCAGCTTGAAATCGAAAGACAGGCCTTAGGAAAGGAATCTGACGAGGCATCAAAAGTACGGCTGCAAAATATAGAAACAGAACTTGCTAAGCTGAAGGAAGAGAACGATGTAATGCGTGCCCAATGGGAAACCGAAAAGCGGGCGATTACAGGTCAAAAGGCTACCAAGCAGCAGATCGAAGAGATTCGCCATGAAATAGAGGAGGCGGAAAGACGCTACGATCTTGAGAAGCTGGCGGAGTTAAAATACGGCACCCTGCCTGCCCTTGAGAAGAAGCTGCAGGAAGAAACAGCGAGCATCGATGCCGCAAAAGAAAACCGGCTATTGAAGGAAGAGGTCACAGAGGAAGAAATCGCCCAGGTGGTGTCAAAATGGACGGGTATTCCTGTGAGCAGGCTGGTAGAATCAGAAAGAGAAAAGTTGCTCAAGCTTCCTGAGCTGCTCCACAAGCGGGTGATCGGTCAGGAGGAAGCGGTCAATGCTGTAGCACAGGCTGTACTTCGTGCCCGGGCCGGGCTAAAGGATGCCAACAGGCCTGTAGGGTCCTTCATATTCCTCGGTCCAACAGGTGTAGGGAAGACAGAACTGGCTAAAGCCCTTTCTGAGGCTCTCTTTGACTCGGAAAAGAACATGATCCGTATCGATATGTCCGAGTATATGGAGAAACATTCCGTATCCAGGATGGTGGGTGCTCCTCCGGGTTATGTGGGCTACGACGAAGGGGGCCAACTGACGGAGGCAATCAGGAGAAGGCCTTATTCTGTCATTCTGTTTGATGAAATTGAAAAGGCCCATCCCGATGTATTCAATATTCTGCTCCAGTTGCTGGATGACGGCAGGCTCACTGACAATCAGGGAAGAACGGTTGATTTCAAACACTGTATCGTCATCATGACGTCAAATATCGGAAGCCCCTATCTCATTGACAATATAGGTCCGGATGGAACCATATCCGAAGAAGTAAAGGAAATGGTGGAAGAAGAGATGAAACGTCATTTCCGGCCCGAGTTTATCAACCGTATCGATGACATAGTTGTCTTCTCCCCGTTGACGGAAGGGCAGATCATGAAGATAATCGATCTGTCCATGGAAGACATTCGGAAGAGACTACAGGACCGCAATATCCATGTGGCTCTGACCGATGCCACGAAGAGGTTTATTGCAGCAGAAGCGTACTCACCGACCTTCGGGGCACGACCGGTCAAGAGATATCTTCAAAAGCACATTGAAACAGAGATTGCGGCCAAGATCATACGCGGTGAGGTGAAGGATGGAGAAACCATCACAATAGATATGAAAGAGAACAAAATGGTCCTATAATCCGCAACAAAAAAGGGGCTCTGCTAAGGCAGAACCTCTTTTTTTGTACTGATTCTGATGGCGGATCTATTTTATCCGATAATCGATAAAATCAGCATACTCCGTTTTTTCGATCTGATAAAGGAAGCCTTTGCCGATCTTTTCTAAAAGCACAAGATTCAATTGGTTCCCACGGCGTTTCTTATCGTGTTTGACCGTTTCAGATATTTTTTGAATGTCTGCATCGGAAGGAAGCTCGTAGGGCAGCTCATAGGCGGAGAGCAACTTTTTGAGCAAGGTAGCGGTGTTGGGAGCGGTAAGACCGGCTCTCTCTCCTGCCAGTGCTGTGGTATACATGCCGATAGCCACTGCTTCGCCATGTGAATACGTGCCTTCCGGATAGTAATCTTCAATACAGTGACCAAAGGTATGACCGAAGTTCAACAGCATAGCGATGCCGTAATCGCGGCAATCCAGCTCAATGATCTGTTTTTTGATCAGACAGCAGCGGTATATGATGGATTCGATACCGGATCCGTCATTCTTTGAAGCTCTGTCCATCAGATCAGAAAACAGATCCGCATCAAATACGCATCCGTATTTGATAACCTCTGCCATACCATCTTCAAAGATTTCATCGGGAAGGGTTCTCACAAAGTTTGGATCGATAAAAACCTCTTGAGGCTGATAGAATGTACCTGCCAGATTTCTTCCCTCGGGTAGATTTGCGCCGTTCTTTCCGCCGATACTCGCGTCCACCATAGCCATGAGAGTGGTAGGAACCTGAATCAGGCTCACCCCGCGAAGGAAGGTGGCCGCCGTAAAACCGGCAATATCTCCGATCACACCACCGCCGAAAGCAAGGATCACATCACCCCGGGTAAGTTGGAAATCAAGGAGTTTGCTGTACAGGTCAGGTAACACATGAAAAGACTTACTATCCTCTCCCGGCGGAAGGGATATGAGAGTCCAGTTGATATCCGCGCTGTCCAGTTGGTTGCGCAGTTCCTCTTCATAGATACTCATTACAGTTTCATCGGTAATAACAGCAATTTTCTTTCCCGGAAACAGGTTGGCCAAAGTGTTCCCCAGTCGCTTAAACAGGCCACTTTCGGTAGTGACTGTATATTTCTGCAGATTCGTATTTATAGTAAGTGTTTGACGCATTTTTCATCACCTCGACAAATAGTATATATGATGTGAAAGGTTTTGGCAATTTCAAAGAGAATTTGCCTTTTCACGAATGGACCTATATAATAATTGATACAATACTAAATATGCAGCAAGGAGACAACATGAACGATTCAAATCTCGTTACCTTAACATGCAGTAACATGCGCAGCTGGGGCAGGCAGGCACTTTCCGGGAGATGGTCGATGGCAGTGCTGGGAACTATACTGTTGTCCGCTTTAACGGCATTACCCATACTGCTTTTTTCATTTATATTTGATATAAATAGTCTGGATTATATTTCGGACCTCTACGCCATGCTGATCAGCGGTCCGTTGTCATTAGGTTACATCATGTTCATCCAGGCCATATTCCGCAGAAACAACACTTCACCTATGGAAATATTCAACGGATTTGAACGTTTCGGAAAAGCCCTGGGACTTTTCCTCCTCATGAACATCCTGATCCTTCTTTGGTCATTGCTTTTCATCATTCCCGGTATTATCGCTTCTTACCGATATGCGCTGGCTTTTTATATAATGGCGGATCACCCGGAAATGGGGATTTTAGAAATCATCGGGGAAAGCAAGAGATTGATGAGGGGCAATAAGTGGAAACTATTCTGTCTCCATATATCTTTTATCGGATGGATCCTGTTGACCATTCTCACGGCCGGTATCGGTTACTTCTGGCTCCTGCCGTACATAACTGCCTCAACGGTGGGCTTTTATGAGGTGGCCAGCGGCAATCTCAGGCCTCAATATCCCAGGTTGTCACCCGAGGCAGAGGATGGAGGACCTCAGTAACCGGCTGCCCCCCTTCTACATATAATGCAGTAATTTTATGGAAGGGGATGGGCGTATGAACGGAGTTGCAAGACATTATTTCCCGGGGAATAACACCCCGGGTGGTTTTTTTTCTTATTACCATTTTATATTGGATCAGAAAGAGGCCAAACGGATTTTTGTACTTAAGGGGGGACCGGGTACCGGCAAATCCAGCTTAATGAAGAGGATCGGAGAAACCATGCTGGCAGAAGGGTACAATGTGGACTTTCTGCACTGCTCCTCAGCCAGTGAATCTCTGGACGGTATCCTTATGCGTGACATAGGTGTTGCCATGGTAGACGGAACAGCACCTCATGTGATCGATCCCATTAACCCCGGAGCGGTAGATGTAATCATCAATCTGGGAGATTACTGGAATGAAAGCGGGATCTCCGCGAACCGTAAAACCATTATAGAGACCAATGAGAAAATAGGTTCCATTTTTGCGGGGGTGTATCACTATCTGATGGCTGCGGAAAGCATGTATGATAACATTGCACGTATCAACAGCAGTGTATTAAGCCCATCGGTCATCAATGGGATCGCCATGGACATCGTGCATGATGAAATGGGTTGTGAGGCAAGCAGGCTTCATACGGGAAAGTTCAGAAAGTTTTTTGCCAGTGCCGTCACTCCGGAGGGGTTGAGAAGTTTTCTTCCAGGCCTGATCAATAGATATGCGAAAGTGTATGTCATAAAAGCAGAGATCGGAGCAGGAACAGAGGCCATCACGACAAAGATCGCGGAAGCGGCTGCAAGCAGGGGCTTCGATGTTGAAGCCTTCTATTGCCCCCTGAAGCCGGAAGAAAAGCTTGAACATCTTTTGATTCCCCAATTGTCTCTCGCAGTGGTTACATCAAATTCATATCATGGTCCGGGACCGGTTAGTAACGAGCAGGAAAGGATCGAGATCGATCTGCTTGGAAACGTTAACAAAACAGATTATTCACTCCTGCAGGATATGGTTTCAGATAGCAGCCGACGTATGGAGGAATTGATTGATCAAGCGGTTAACTATCTGAAAAAAGCCAAAGAAGAGCACGATTATCTGGAATCCTTCTACATTCCTCATATGGAGTTCCATAAGTACGATGAGCTTCAGAGAGGGATCGAGGACCGTATCAGGAGCTATGCGGATAACTAGGCCAATGGTAGGTTGACGGAAAGCAAAAAAAGAGATAGGGCAGATCAAATCTGCCCTACAAAGGAGGTGTTATTGTAATGTTGCTGTGCAACTTACTTCTTTAAGACACTTCTGATGGATGTTTCAAGAATCTTCAGGCCTTCCATCAATACCGGCTCATCAATGGTGAGAGGCGGCATGATCTTAACCAGTGCATCGCTGCTGCCTGCACGTTCGATCACGAGTTTATTTTCAAAGCACTTCTTCATAACATCCAGAGAGAGTGCAGCATCGATACCGGTGAAATCGATACCCCAGATCATGCCGATCCCTCTGTAAGTAAGCCGATTATCAATAGGCAGGATATTGCTCTTTATGAAATCCTCAATTATTTTCGCATTCTTGTTGACCGTTCCGAGCAAATCGTTGTCAATGAGATATTCAATACCGGCTACTGCACCCACGAATCCCAATTGATTGCCTCTGAATGTTCCGTTGTGTTCGCCGGGCTTAAACAAGTCAAACTGCGGCTTCATCAGCAGGAGAGAGAAGGGGAGGCCGAATCCGCTTAAGGATTTTGCAAGGAGTACGAAATCAGGCACAATGCCTGCACGCTCAAATGCAAAGTAGGTTCCGGCTCTGCCTACGCCTACCTGGATCTCATCGCATACCATAAGGATATCGTGCTTGTCGCAAAGTGCACGAATGCCCTTCAGCCATTCGATCTCGGCAACGTTTACACCGCCTTCAGCCTGAATGGGCTCCAAGAACATGGCAGCGGGCTTATCCAGACCGGAGTGGTCATCTTCCAGCATAAACTGAATGTATTCGAGAGATTTCTTGTAATCGCCCATGGTGTTGCTGTAGGGTAGGAAGGTCACGTTATTGAGAGGTACTCCGGCACCGGCTCTGCTTGATTTATCGCTGGTCATAGAAATACTTCCCAAGCTCATGCCATGGAAAGCACCTGAGAAAGCTATAACATTGGTTCTTCCGGTGTTCTTTCTGACAAGCTTCAGGCAAGCTTCTACCGCGTTTGTACCCGTAGGTCCGCAGAACATAAATTTATAGTCCAGACCTCTGGGTTTTAATATCTTCTCATCAAAGGTTTCGATAAACTTGGCCTTTGCAACGGTAAACATATCAAGGCCATGGATGATGTTGTCTTCACTGAGATAGTCCAGGATCTTGCTCTTGATGTATGGATTGTTGTGGCCGTAGTTGATTACTCCGGCTCCGGCAAAGAAATCCACATACCTTGTACCGTCAGAATAAAGCTCAGCATTCAACGCACGATCAAAAATGGTGGGGAAGCTTCTGCAATACGACCGCACATTCGATTCTTTCTTCTCAAAAATATCTGCCATTTCTGTACTCCTTCCTACTAAAAAAGATACTATTCGATTCACAAAAGTATGACCGATAATAAACATACAAATACAAGGTTCCGATGATTGTGTAAATACCGGATATTACCTCATGAACGAATAATATCAAAATAATCTGACAGGTGATATACCACTGGGATATTATTTTAATCCCTCTAGCGGTTTTAGAGAAAGGAAATGGCCTTTAGCCTTTATTTGAGATATTTCATCACGTACTCTACGTCGGTGGGGCAGGTAACATATTCGGTGCCCCTCTTTTGGCGGGTTTCCCGACCTTTGGCAGTGATAAGTATAACAGTCTTATCATCAGCATCTTCAATTGCCTTGCGCACAGCTTCTTCTCTATCCAGTATGATTTCATACGGACAGCCGGTTTTCTTGATGTTACGTGCGAGCTCAAGGCTGATATCCAGAACGGATTCCTCACCGGCATCTTCTTCTGTAATATAGATTTTAGCGGCATATCTGCCGGCAATCTCCGGCAATTCACGCCTCCGGTCATAAGCTTTTTTACCCGGACATCCAAAGACCGCGAATATCCTGCGGTTTGGATATTCCCGGATAGTTGAAGCGAACAGCTGTTCAAAACTCAGTCTGTTGTGTGCGTAATCCACGATAACTAATGTACCGCTCTTCTCCCCTAAAAAGGTTTCCATCCTGCCTGGGACCCTGGCTTCCCATAGCCCTTTTTGTATGAATTCTACCGGCACCTCAAGGACATAGCATAGAGCTATGGCAGCCAATGCGTTTTCCACATTGAAAAATCCCGGCATCCCTAAGACAAACTCCTGCTCATAAGAAGGTGTTCTCACGGAAAAAGTGATACCTTTTTCTATTTTTCGGATCCGATACCCGTAAATATCCGCAGCTTCAACGGTGCCAAAGGTAACGAGTCGCTGGTCCGGATGAACAGCACCACATATTTCCTCAGCATGGTTGGAATCGATATTAACGCACAGAGCCTCACATTGTTCGATCAGCCTGAGCTTGGACTGAAAATAGTCGTCGAAGTCCGTATGCTCAATAGGGCTGATATGGTCCAGGCCAATATTGATATAACAGCCCACCTTAAAGTTGACCCCGTAGGTTCTGCCGTACTTTAAAGCCTGGCTGGTGACCTCCATAGTCATATGGGTGATTCCGCTGTCCACAGCGTTGCGAAAATGACGATGTAAGGGGATGGACTCAGGCGTTGTCAAACGAGCCTCCTCAAGAGTCACCCCATCATAATTGTCTATGCTGGATAAAATTCCGGTTTCTGATTTCCCAAGTGATCTTTGATAATCATCCAGTATATGCTTCATATAATAAGCCGTGGTGGACTTACCCTTGGTTCCCGTTATACCGATCAGCGTCAGATCCCTCCACGCGTGATCGTAATACAGATCACCCAGCAGCGCCATAGCCCTGAGGATATCCGTTACGATGATACGGGGGAAGTTCACATCTTCTGTTTGATACACAACTTCGCTGATATAGCAGATAGCTCCCTTATTAATGGCCTCCGTCAGATAACTCTCTTTGAAATGCGAACCTTTACATACATAAATGCCTCCGGAAACCTCGTCCTTAGAATGAAAGGTGAGGTGTTCAACGGGCAGGTCAAAATGACTATCTTCCAGATGAAAAGATGAGATCAGTTGGTTTTCGTGCAATAAATCGAAATATGATCTTAAAGTGTAGGTTTTTCTCATATATTGTTACCTCCGGTATTGTTCCTTGACTTTTTTTCCGCAGGATTCAATTGAGCGGACCGCCAGAACCTGCATTGCATCGATGTAGAAATCCGGAAGATTGAACTGCTCTTTGAAGCAGGAAAGCTCGGTACAGGCCAGTATGGCACCCTGGCATCCCTTTGAAGCCAGTTCTCCTTCAATGCGGATGAAGTCATTGTAGTCAATTGCTCCACCGCTTTTGATGCCATCATAGATGATTTTCATTACAAGCTTCTGGCTGGATTCGGATGGGACAACCGGTTCTATACCGGCATCGATACAGGCTTGTTGATACAGCCCGCTTTTGATGGTACCATCAGTAGCCAGAATTGCTACGGTTTTAATGCCCCTGGGTGAAGCCGCTACCACCTTGGTAGTTTCTCTGACCATGTTGATGATGGGGATATTCAACTCCTGCTGCATCCGATCGACAAAGAGGTGTGAAGTATTGCAGGGGATAGCTATAGAGGTGATCCCGCTTTCTTCCATTCTCTTTGCATCTTCTAAAAGGGTATCGTACAGTTCCTCCGTATGGCCGGTCAAAATTGCCTGGGTGCGGTCGATCAAAGACGCATGATTGAATATGATCATGTCCAGATGTTCCTGATCTTTACTTGCATCGGTGCAATCGATGATCATACGGTAGAATAATTGCGTTGCTAAAGGGCCCATCCCTCCAAGGATGCCCAGTATTTTGCTGCTGTCATGCCACATGTTCGTTTCCTTATAATCAGATATGCGACCGGTTAAGGCCGCTAATAATAAACTATCTATAGTATTTCCAGAATTTATAGAAATGAGCCATCTGCGTTTTGAACCTCTCGATTTTTCTGCTCACGCTGTTGTCGACGGAATAATATAACGGGTTTACAGTGCGTCCTTCGCGAATCAACTTTTTGAGCTGCTTCCTATAATGGGGCTGCTTTACGTGAAGCATGACCACCCTTTTAGGGACGACCAGCCAAAGCGAATCGGAATCCACCACGCGGAAGTCTATGGGGTGGTGGTAGATCCAGTCCTCCACCACATACTGAGCCAGGTTAGCCCCTGCTCCCGTGACATAATAGTTGCTCCTTCCCTGACGGGTATTAATCTCAAAGACCTTGTACTTATTGTCTCTCTGATCGTACTTGATATCGAAATTGGAGAAACCTACGTAGCCGATCTTCTCGAGCAAAGTCTTGAACTGCTGTTCAAGAGCTTCGTTTCTCTCCGTTATGATGGCTGCGTGATTCCCGATTCCATGTGGAGTATGCTCCTCTAATAGTACATGACCGAGACACATGAGCTTGACCTCTCCCCGCTGATCGGAGTAATTGGTCAATACTCGCATATACGTATCATCTCCGGGGATAAAGTTCTGGATGATGATGCTGTCATCATATCCGGATTGGTATATCCTATTCAGGGCATCTTCAAGGGCAGGACGGGTGTCTTCCTTAAATACCTTCTTTTGGCCGGGGAAGGGATGCCTCCAATACTCGATGCCACTAGAGGGTTTAATAATAAAGGGACCTTCAAAAGGTAATTGGAAAGATTGTCCCATTTCTTTCCGATGGACGAAGGTGTCCGGGTAGTCTACACCGGATTCTTCGCAGAGTGCGTAAAACTTTTCTTTATGGATCAGATTGTTCATCAGGTCAATGGGAATATAAGGGGCAACCACGTTTTCCGGAAACTGATCCTTATATGTGCTGATCAATTGCACATAACTATCACCGCATCCGATAAGAAGCACAGTTTTTCCCTGCTGCTCCGACGCAAACCGGACGACGGTGGTAAAAAAGACGTCCGGCTGGTCGATGCTGCTGTTTGCGGTATAGTGCATGATCTTGCTATTGTGACAGGGCCAGGCAGGATACTTGCCATATACTTGCGGAAGGATCCCGTACTGCTCGTGAAATGCACGGGCCATACTGTATACATTAATATCCCCTGCAAAGAGCAGAGGAACGAATTCACGATCTGCCTGATTCATCAACTTCTCCCCTGTAACTATTTATTACTTCTGCACTTATTACTTGCATTCAATTCTTACATATTTCGAACTGGTCAAATATACCATCGTAGAGTAACGCAGGTCAAACTCCAGTATATCTCCAACCTTCAAAGGAGTGGCACTGTCTTCGATATCCAGGATCAGATGGTCACTGCTGCTGCCTATAACTTCCACTCCGGGTATCCTGGGAACCAGCTGGCTGTCCAGTGCAAAGTCGACCTTGCCAACGGCCAGGAGGGCTCTGGTACGGATTCCCCGATCTATGTATTGTCCTTCACCTCCGAAACAATCCACGAATATTTCTCCCACGGGATAACTGGGCTTTTTCTTTATTTCAATGATTTCGGCTTTTAAGGTAAATACATCTTTGTGTATGAAACTCATGTCCTGATGCCACAGATCTTCCAGATCCTTTCCCAGCAGGATCCCTTCTCCCATGCGCAGGTGGGTAATGCCGGCGGGCATAGTGCCATTTAAGACCAGGGGGAAGCTTGTAGTCGCGCCACCGGATACGATCTCCAGCTTTCTCCCGATGGCTTCCTCAATATTACGGGCTATCTGTATCAATTCCTCCATCTTTTCAGGTGTAGCTAAAATGGAACCGTAGCAGCCTAAATTGGTGCCGATTCCCAGGAGGTGGATGTTTTTATATTCTTTTTCGACGGTAACGGCTACTTCAACCATTTCCTGTTTGTCCCAGTATCCTTCTCTCAGATCACCCAGGTCAGCCATCAGGATCACACCGTGCGTTTTGCCCTGGCGCTCGCATTCTTCGTCAATGGCTTTGATAACTGTCAGTTCGCTGTTCATACTCATGTCTGCCAGTCTCACCAGATCCGGTACTTCACTGAGCATAGGAATGCGGATAGCCATTAATGGTTTTTCTACGCCCATCATCCTGGCATCATTCAGATGCTCAAGACGCGAACTGCCTACTCCGAAACAACTGCTTTCGCCGTATACTTTCAGAGCGTCTGGAATACCATTGAAGCCCTTTACGATGCAAGTCACTTCGATGCCTGCAGCTCTGCATCTCTTCAGTGCTTCCTCGATGTTCTGGCTCAATTTCTTCAGATCCACTTCTACGTAAGGATACTTTTTCTCTAAGTTATACATGTTTGATTCTCTCCTTTTTGTGCTATACACTTGCCCTTAGATTATATACTTGTACACATAAAAAGGCAAATCCATTCTCGGCCACATTGTCTTAATGAAAAGTAAAAACTTGCATTAAAAATCTGAATAGTATAAAATTATGAGAAAACCGATGTTTCAATCTCATAATTGATCGGCGAGCTTAGCAGCACGCTATTATCTAAGTCCGCATTCATTCCTTGGTTTATGGTTATGGAAAGGAGAAGGTGTAATACAGTATGTATTATACTAGCGATAAAATGGGTGACATCTTCAATGCGAGTGAATACAAGCAGATCATAGATTATACGCAGACAATATCTCAGGTCAAAGATTTTGAACTGGAGACCCTTGAATTCCTGAAGAAACTGATTGATTTCGATCAAGGTATCTTTGTTATTTCCGAATCAAGCCATGTTACCATAAGAATGGCTAATGAGCATGGCGTAGATCCCGCTATGGTCAAAGTATACAGCGATGCTTACCGTCGCAGTACTGTTTCAAGCAGCTCCGGGTTCCAACCCTCCGGAAGGTTTGCACCAGGTGATGTGTTAGTCTTCGATCTGGATGGAGACACGGATTATGCTTATCACACAAGATTCGATACGATCGTCAGGGATGTCAGACATAACCGCTTCTTTCTGATCAATGATAACGGAGATGGCATTCATCTGTTTCGCCGCGAGGAAGACAAGCCTTTCCAGGACTATGAAATAGCGAGATGCCGATACCTGGCACCGATCATCGGTAATTTATACACGCAACATTTACATTTTCAGGAGATAAGAAAGGATGCCGGTCTATTCAAGATTCAGTTGAACAGCATGTACTTCGGAGCTTTGATCTTCGATCGCCATTTTTCGTTGATCAAGGCCAACAAACCGGCCATTATCCGGATGAGTGCGATAACCGGAAAAGAAATGGCCGCGGAAATGATCGAGGACTTTGCCCAGATCATTAAAACCATGCTGAGCGAGGAAAAAAAGGTAGAAAAGCATCTCACTATATACAAATCTGTGGATAACTATATCATAGAACTGGTTGAAAGCCATGAATTTGATGATTTACAAAACTTAAATACCCATTATGTTGTTTTCATATATAAAAAAGAATGGTTTAGTTCTATGATGACTTCCAGCCTCGACGAGGTTATCAATCAATATGATCTTACAGAACGGGAAAAGCAGTTGGTCTATCTCATCGTTTGCGGGTACAGCAACAGTCAGATCGCGGACGAGCTGTTCATAAGTCTCTATACTGTAAAAGAACATATCAAAAGTATTTTCCGTAAGATGAATCTCAACAGTCGTGGAGATCTCATCATCAAAGTGTACTCTGAACGTAACTAATTTAGCACCCCCTACCTAAAAAGAGGGGGTAAATTAATTAAATAGGGCAATTTAGGATTATTGTATTTGGTTGTAGAATAGAGATATTCTTCTAAATATACAAATTATTCAGAAAATTGCGATTAGGAGGGTATTGTAAGATGCTGTCAACCAAACCAACAAAGCATATCCTTTATTTTTTGCGAATAAAATTTAGGGACTAGTACTGAAGGGAGAAAAGTATAAATGACCAAATATAGCAGTTTATTTACCCCAATAAAGATCGGCCATGTGGAGATAAAGAACAGGATCGGTATGGCACCGATGGCTCCTTCGGGAATGTGCATGCCGGATTACTGCTTCAACCAGAGAGCTGTGGACTATTATGTGGAACGTGCAAAGGGAGGCACCGGACTTATTATCACGGGCGGTATTGAAGTGGAGAACGTGCTCGAAGAGACAAAACCAGGCATTTTCCAGAATATTGGTCCAAACCCTGATGCATTTTCCTTGCTGGCCAGCGAAATGACCGAGCGTGTACATGCATACGGGGCAAAGATTTTCCTTCAAATTACCATGGGATTCGGGCGTGTTTCCTTCTATCCGGACATGGTGAAAACAATGCCAATTGCTCCGTCGCCGGTTCCTCACTTTTGGCAACCGGATATTATGTGCAGAGAACTGTCTACCGAAGAAGTGGAGTATTTTGTGAAGAAAATGGGTGATGCGGCCCAAGTAGCGGCAGAGTCTGGGTTTGACGGTGTGGAAATCCACGCTATGCATGAAGGCTATTTGATCGACCAGTTCGCCATGGCGGCGTTCAACCATAGAACGGATAAATATGGCGGAGACCTGAGAGGCAGATTGACTCTACCCATCGAAATCCTTCAGGAGATTAAACGGCGGGTGGGCGAGAAGTTCCCGGTTATCTTGAGATTTGGTGTAAAGAGTTGCATCAAGGCTCTAGGAGAAGGGGGCCTCCCCGGCGAGGAATACGTAGAGATGGGCAGAGATATTAAGGAGAGCCTAGAAGCAGCGAAAATTCTTGAGGAAGCCGGTTATGATGGGCTCAATGCAGACCTGGGTTCTTATGAAGCACTTTATTGGGCACATCCTCCTGGGTACATGGAGCACGGGTGTTACATATCTCATGTAGAGAAACTCAAAGAAGTAGTTGATATCCCCATCCTGGTAGCAGGCAGAATGGATGTACCGGAGCTTGCAAATGCAGCAATCGCTGAAAACAGAATCGATATGGCGCTGATCGGCCGGGGACTTTTAGCTGATCCGGAATGGCCAAACAAGGTTCGGGCAGGACAAGTTGACCGGATCCGTCCTTGCGTAGGTTGCCATGACGGATGCATGGGAAGGCTGGAAACCAAGAAGGTCGTTTCCTGCGCAGTGAATCCTGCATGCAGCCGGGAAAACGAATACAGGCTTCACCCGGCTCTGCAGAGTAAAAAGATCATGGTAGTCGGTGGTGGTGTGGCCGGTATGGAAGTTGCCCGGGTTGCTGCGATCCGGGGTCATAAGGTTACATTGTTCGAAAAAGGCGGCATTCTGGGTGGACATATTCTCGAGGCATCAGTGCCTGATTTTAAAGAAGACGAAAGAAGACTCCTGAAATGGTATGAAAAAGAACTGCAGGAATACGGCGTTGAGGTTCGCTTAAATACTACAGTCGATGAAGCGCTAATAGAAGAGTTCAGACCGGATGACATTATTTTAGCTACCGGCGCAAAAGACAGAATACCCGGTCTGCCTGGAATTGACAGCGAGATAGTCATGACCGCTTGTGATTCCCTGACAAATCCCGAAGAGGTAGGCCAAAAGGTCGCTGTGATTGGTGGAGGCCTGGTGGGATGTGAAATTGCCATTTGGCTTAAGCAACAGGGTAAAGATGTTGTATTGGTGGAGATGATGGAAGAAATCCTGAGTGTCGTGTTCATTTCTCACGCCAACAAGATGATGCTTGAGGACATGATAAAGTTTTACGACATCGAAGTCCGTACAGCTACATGCGTAGAGAAAGTCACAGACAATGGGATCCAAGCCAGGGATAGAGATGGCAATCTGGAGGAGATTCCGGCAAATACTGTGATTATAGCTGTGGGATATCTGCC
>DCUA01000093.1:15554-23161 GCA_002329675.1 Firmicutes bacterium UBA1426
TGGGACGGTTACGAGGTCGGAAGAACACTGTAACAGCGGTTCCGGCTGAAATGATAAAGACATCAAGAAGCAGGAAGGAGTTAAGAAAAAATCATGGATCTGAAAACACAGGTAGAAAGTTTTATGCAAGAGGCAATCGAACTGCGGCGTGACTTTCACATGCACCCGGAGCTCGGCTATCAAGAGTTTCGAACCTCTGAAAAGATCGCGGATTATCTGCGGGGCTTAGGACTGGAAGTAACGACGAACATCACAAAGACAGGAGTTACCGGCCTGCTGAATGCGGATGTGGAGGGTCCCACTCTTTTAATGAGATCCGATATGGATGCGCTGGAGGTCAAAGAAGAAAGCGGAGTGGAATTCGCCTCCAGGGAACCCGGTTTAATGCATGCTTGCGGTCATGATGCCAGCATGGCGTCACTTCTTATTGCTGCAAAGATCCTGTCTGCGCAGAAGGATCAGATAAAAGGAAAGATCCTCTTCGTATTTCAGCCAAACGAGGAAAATGCCGGCGCCCTGAACATGATAAAGGAAGGCAAACTCATTGAAACCTATGATCCCAAAGCCTGTATGGCGATCCACTACTGGCCTTATCTCGAAACGGGAAAAATTGGACTGACTGCCGGGGCAGTGATGGCGGGAACGGATCATTTTCATATTAAAATCATCGGAAAGGGAGGACACACAGGTAGTCCCCACCTGGCGGTGGATCCCATCCTTTGCTCATCGGCAGTGATTCTCGGGCTACAGGCTATTCAGACAAGAGAGATCAACATACAGAAACCTACACTGATCATGGTAGGAAAGATGTATGGAGGAACAGCATCCAACATCGTACCGGATTATGTCGTGTTAGAAGGTACCGCCAGGTACCTGTATAAAATGACGGATGAAGAAGATTTACGGGGCAGGATGGAGCGCTCAATCAAATCCACCTGTGAAGCATACGGTGCCACTTATGAACTAGAGTGGACGGACAGCCATCCGGCAGTCTATAACGATAGCCGGGTCGTTGATTTTGTAAAGAGTGTCGTACCCAGGATATCAGATGGGAAGCTCGCTATTGTAGAAGAGAGATCTACTGCAGGAGAAGACTTCTCTGAGTTCACCGATCGAATCCCAGGGGTCTTCATCCATGTAGGTTCCGGCAATCAGGCAAAGGGTAGCAGTTACGCGCTGCACAACCCTAAGTTCAGGCTGGATGAGGATGCCATACAAATTGGCATCGAACTCCATGTAAGAACGGCTCTTAAGTGGTTTGAAAACATGAGCTCAAAAGCCTAAGCAACAAAAAGTCTTAATTGGCAGATATGTCTAATAATTCAGAAAATTACACCTGGAAGGGAGGTGAATAGCCTTTAGGGGGGGTATAAATTCTAACTGAAAATTGTAATAATTACGTAATAGGCATGCAATTTGAGAAATAAAAAGGAGAATGCTACATATGAACGTTTTGCGCAAGCTCAACAAAATACTGGAGAGGTTTGAAGAATTTCTCTTATCTTTCGGAATTATCATTATCACAGTGATTCTGGTAGCCAATGTTATCACCAGATCTTTCTTGAACTTTAGCATAAAGGCTGCTGAAGAAATCAGTACGTATTTAGTACTTATTGTAACCTTTGTTGCGATAGCCTATGCGGCTAGATATGGCAAGCATATCATGATGACCATCGTCCTGGATTTGATTCCGTACAAGGCAAAGAAAGTGCTGATGATTGTAAACTCCATCCTGTGCGTAGTCTCGCTGATATTCCTCGCTAAGATTTCCCTTGACTATGTCATCTACGTCTACACTATGGGTCGCGTCACACCGGCCTTGCAGATGCCAGCATGGTGGCCTGTGGTCATTATGCCTCTTGGATTCGCCCTTGGATCCTTGCAATTCTTACTTGCATTCATAAGGAACATCCGCGACAAGGACAATGTTTACGTGGGTCCGGAACGCATTTACGGCACAATTGATACGGACGAAATGACACTGTAGGATTTCATATCGCTGAAAGGAAGAAATAAACGATGATCACAATATTATTAGGTTTTATGGTTGGATTTTTAGTACTGGCTCTGCCCATGTTCCTCGGTATGATGATAGGACCGTTGGCAGTGATGGATATATACTATCCCAATTTCAGTCTCACAAACATAGCCTCAACATTTGTCACAGGCGTCAATTCCTTTGTTCTGTTGGCAGTTCCTATGTTTATTTATGCTGCTGATATCATGAGCGCAGGACAGTCTGCCCGCAGGCTCCTGAATTTTGTACAGAGCTTTGTAGGTCATTTCCGCGGGGGACTAGGAATTACCGTAGCAGGTACCTGCACCATTTTCGGAGCGATTTCCGGTTCTACCCAGGCAACTCTGGTTGCCATCGGGAAGACCGTTCTTCCCCAGATGAAGGAATTGAACTATACAACTTCTCATGCCATTGGCCTCACCATGTCAACAGCTAACATTGCGCTTCTGATTCCCCCCAGCATCGCTATGATCATGTATGCGGTGCTCACCGGTGTGTCGGTAGCAGAGATGTTTATTGCCGGAGTCGGCCCTGGTCTGATGTTGTTTTTGATTTTTTCAATTTACGAGTTTCTCGTAGCCAAAAAAAAGGGCATCATCCAAATCGAAAAAGTTTCATGGGCCGATAGATGGAAAGCTACGAAAGAAGCCCTGATACCTCTTGGATTTCCAGTCCTGATTCTGGGAGGAATCTACACCGGAGCTTTCAGCCCCACAGAGGCAGCAGCTGTGTCCGTTCTATATGCTTTCATCGTAGAAAAATTCGTCTACAAATCCATCACATGGAAAGATCTGGTGCGTCTTGCTCTAGGAACAGGATCTGTAACCGGAACCATATTCATTCTACTCTCTGCCGGTGCAGCTTTTTCCTGGGTCATTACATACGCCGGCATACCTCAGCGTTTGATCGCTGCTACGTTGGGCACGGATCCAAGTGCAATGAGTGTCCTGCTAATTGTCACTGTCTTCTTTATCGTATGCTGCTGCTTCGTAGATTCCATCCCTGTCATCCTGATTTTGACACCGATTTTCTTCCCAGTAGCCGTAAATGCAGGCGTTGATCCCATTCACCTTGGGATGATTGTGACTCTTCAGGCTGCTGTGGGAGCTATCACTCCCCCCTTTGGATGCAATATCTTTACCGCCGCTGCGATTTTTGACGAAAATTTCAAGACTGTCATATCGGGCATTGTACCTTACCTCTTGATGTACATTGCCGTATCGGCGTCCATGGTTCTTTTCCCGCAGGCTGCACTTTGGTTCCGCGATCTCGTCTACGTCTTTTAATGCTGAATGATCAGCTTTAAATAGAAAAAGTAAAATGAAGTTATTTTATTAAGGAGGAATTAAAAGGATGAATAAAAAACTGACACTGTTATTACTCGCCATACTAGCCCTCTCCCTGGTCGTGACAGGTTGCGGTGGTGGTGCAACTGACCCCGAGACGCCGGACAATGGCGAAACTGCAGAACCCATCGTTTGGAAATACGTTCATGAAGAATATCCCGGAGATTATCAGGATATTTATGCACAATACTTTAAGGAAGAATTTGAAGCAAGAAACGGTGGTAAATATGTGCTTGAGATCTACCCTGTCGACCAGCTTGGCGACTCCCAGGTGGGCACAGAACTGATTCAGAGCGGCGGCATTGAACTCGGTCTCACTGATCCCGGCGCCATGGGTGCTTTCCTGCCGGAAGCAAACTTCATGATGCTGCACTTCATGCTCCCCGATGATCTTGCAAAGACACAGGACTTCTTCGACAACAGCGAGACAATGAAGCTCATGAACGAGCTGCATCTCGAGAAGAACCTGAAGGTCATCCGTTGGGCGCCGGAAGGGTACTTCGTTTGGACAGGTACGAAAGCGCTGAGAAGCCCTGATGACTTCAAGGGATTCAAGATCAGAACCATGGCTGCACCGCTGATCGCAAAGAGCTTTGAAGCCTATGGCGCAAGTGCAACTCCAATCGCTTATGCGGAAGTTTACTCTGCCCTGCAGTTGGGCGTCGTAGACGGCCAGACCAACCCGCTGAGCGCCGTTGACAACATGAAATTCTACGAAGTCTGCGATTATGCAACTTTCCCCAATGCTGACATCTACAACTTTACCTTTGTTGTAAACAAAGACCTCTGGGATTCCCTGGACGCTGAAATGCAGCAGATCATCATTGACGCTGATCAAGCGGCGAACGAGAGATATACCGCAGGCCTGTCCAAAGACGATGATGCAATCCTCGAGAGATGGGCAAGCGAAAATCTGATCGAGATCGTTAACCTTACTGATGAGGAGAGACAGGTATTCTTCGAGTATAGCCAGCCGGTATACGACTGGTTCAGAGCAAATGGCGGACCGAGAGCCGGAGATCTGCTTGACCTGTACTATTCCGAAATCGACAACTATAAATAAAGAGACAACATAGTTAACGAACCGGAAGAGATTATTCTTAAAGCATTAGGAATAATCTCTTCCTGACTAGGGCAATTGGCTTTTGTCATAAACAGGTAAATATGTGAAGGAGAGGGATAAAATGTTATATAAAGCGCAACCGGGTAAAATGAATTACGGAGAAGCAATTGGTATACTGCTTCTGGACTTTTTTGCTCCATTTATCCCCGGCGATGTAGGGAACGCATCGACATATAAGTATCCGGTGAGATACAAGCTGGTTGAAGGCTTGACTTTTGATCGGCTGCTCAATAAAGATAAGACGGCTCTGGAGATCCTGCTCAAAGCAGCGAAAGAACTTCAGACGGAAGGAGTCCGCGCGATCACTGCCGATTGTGGTTTCTTTGCACTCTTCCAGAAGGAAGTATCCGAGGCCCTGGATATCCCGGTTTTTCTATCCAGCTTGCTGCAGGCACCGTTTATTTCCACCATTATTGGAAAGGGGAAAAAAGTAGGTATAATCAGTGCAGTAGCCAGTAGTCTGGACAAGACATTTTTTGATGCGGTCAATATGGATCCTGCAAACGTAATAGTTAAGGGACTTGAAAATACAGAGCACTTTTCCAAATACGGTGTCGAGGAGACCGGCGTGTTCGATTCCGATCTGGTAGAAGCCGAAGTAGTGGAAATTGCTACAAATATGGTAAAGGAAAACCCGGATATCAAGGCGATTCTTCTGGAATGCAGCATGTTGCCGCCTTACGGCAAGGCTGTACAGGAAGCCACGGGACTGCCTGTCTTTGATTTCATTACCATGATCGATCACGTTTATTCCGCAGTTGTCAAAAAGAAATATGAGGGATTTATGTAATGAATAAGAAATTTATTGGTGCAGACGCACTCATGCGCAGGGCGATGTTGAAGGGATGCGGTTTTGGCGATGAAGACATCCGTCATAAACCCCACATCGGCATCGTCAATACTTACAACGAGGGTGCACCCGGCCACACGCACCTGAAAAAATATGTGGAAGTGATTAAGCAAGGCGTGTGGGCAGCAGGGGGAGTTCCCTTTGAATTTGGAGCTCCGTCTACTTGCGGAGACATGATCGTTGGTGAAGAGGAGCTGAAATTCGAATTAGCAGGCAGAGATGCCGTCGCGATGGGTATCGAATACGTATCTACTGTACATCAGTTTGACGGGTTGATCCTGCTCGCAAGCTGTGACAACATTATTCCCGGCGTTTGCCTGGGAGCTGTTCGAATGAATCTCCCTGCAATCATATTTACCGGAGGGCCAATGCTGCCTATTGAGCATAAGGGAGTTGATCTGTTGCCCTGCGATGTGGCTCCGATGACAATAGGCAAGGACCCGGATTCTCCTGAGGTGATGGAGGTTGAAAACGCCGCATGTATGTGCCCCGGTGCATGCGCCAGCATGGGTACTGCCAACAGCATGCAGATCATGATGGAAGTACTGGGTATCACACCACCCCATACCGCCACCATCCCCGCTGTCTATGCGGATAAGCTGAGAGCAGCAAGAAGAGCAGGCAAGCGGATCGTGGAGATGGTTTCCGAAAATCTCCGTCTCAGCGATATTCTCACCAGAGAAGCTTTCTTGAATGCGGTGACGACTGATATCGCCATGGGTGGATCCACGAATGTAATACTGCATCTGATCATGCTGGCAAGGGAGATGGGAGTGGAACTCACCATCGATGACTTTGAGAGAATAGGGAAAGAAGTTCCCTGCATCTGCGGAGTCAAACCTTCCGGAAATTACAGCATTGTTGATTTCCACAATGCCGGTGGTGTACCGGCCATGATGAAGGAACTGGCGCCTCTTCTTAACCTGGACGCGAAGTGCGTAACAGGAGAAACTATGAAAGAGGTGATCGAAAAGGCAAGAAACCTGAATCCGGACATCATCAGAAGCCTGGACAATCCCATCAATAAAGACGGTGGGCTGACGATCCTGAGAGGGAATCTGGCACCCGGAAGTGCGATCATACGGTCCTCATCCGTTCCGGAAAATATGAAAAAGTTCTCAGGCCCGGCCAGGATCTTCCACAGAGACCAGGATGGCGTGGCTGCAGTTATGGAAGGAAAGATCAAGCCCGGTGATGTGATGGTTATCCGCTATGAAGGACCAAAAGGCGCACCCGGTATGAAAGAGATCATGCTGACTACGGACGCTCTTGTGGCTCGCGGGCTGGACTCCTCTGTAGGACTTGTAACGGACGGCAGATTTTCCGGGTTTAACCATGGACCCATTGTCGGCCATGTGACCCCGGAAGCCTATGAAGGCGGTCCTCTTGCCCTTGTGGAAGAGGGAGACATCATCTCAGTGGACATCAGAGAAGCTACACTGACACTTCATATCAGCGATGCGGAGATGGCAGAAAGAAGATCCAGATGGGTCAAGCCGGAACCGAAGATCAAGAAGGGCATGATGCATATTTATGCTCAACTCTGCAGATCTGCAGAAGAGGGTGCAGGTATAACAATCTGATGATGAATTTTCCGGAAAAACTAAAGGGTTATCTACTGGTAGCCCTCAGCGGGACCCTGTGGGGTACGGGCTTTTTATACATTCAATATATTTTGGATCATGGCCTGAAATCCCAGGATCTCGTCTCATGGAAAATGATCGTAGGCTTTGTGACGTTATTCCTGTGCGCTTTCTTCAAAGACAGGCAGTTGCTCCGAATAGACAGAAAAGGATTCCTGTACCTGGTTTTCATGGCTATCGTATGTCACATCCTGTACAATCTGGCCATGTATGCTGCCATTGAGCGTACCAATATTGCTACGACAGTATCATTGATGTATACGGCTCCTGTGTTCGTTCTCCTGATCGCGCGTGTTGCCTTTAAGGAGAGACTGACAGGAATCAAGATCATCGCTGTAATTATCTGCGTAGTGGGGGCATTCCTTACGTCTACCGGAGGCTCTCTGGCGGTGCTGGATACAGATGTTATCGGCATAATACTCGGCTTATTTACCGGATTGTGCTATGCGATCATGAATCTGCTGAGCAAGAAACTTCTCAAGACTTATAAGCAGCTTACGATTCTGATCTATACCTTTGGGATCGCCTTTATACTGTCCCTTTCCTTTTCCAACCCTCTTGCCGCATTCCAGCTGGAATTCGACATCTGGTTCTGGATAAACATATTACTGCTTGGAACAGTGCCAAC
>DCUA01000153.1:0-4598 GCA_002329675.1 Firmicutes bacterium UBA1426
GATGGAGAGCTGGAGAACGCAGCGGACCAATATGCCACCAGTGACGGGAAGTATATTGTGGCGGCCTATTCAGAAAGCGATTCCGCGGGCATACTCCGCTTAGGCTGGAACTATCATGTAAATATTGAGAGAACCGGCGAGGCAAGTACCGGAATCGGATCCTTTGACTATGACAGGCCCACAACATGGCTTGCCATCGGAGAAGAAGATTTCAATCAGGATTTTCAGGGCCACCGCATCTTGGGGCATTCGCTTAGCGACGGCCGGACCAAGTTCCGTCTGGTGACCTACGACGGGAACGCTGTCGGTGATAAGTACACATTTAGCCAACCGCTGAATGTGTCAGATGGGTTGACGACTTCCGCCGGGTTGATCCTTACCGACATGACCGGCGAGGAAGCGGAGTTTGTAAAATTCTCCCCGGATGCCATGGGAGAGTATGTCGTCTCCTATACCTATGAAAACGTGATCCACAAGGCAATCATCTCTATCAACAGCCCTGCCCCCGATGATATCTTTGAATGCACCATCGACGGAGCGGCCGGCACGGTGGATGTCAATGTCAACATTCAAAGCCTCAGAGGGAGAGAAGGCGAGACCCTAAATGTGGTCTATACACTGTACGAGGACGGTCGGATGGTTGGCATCGCCACAAGGAGCCCAATGCTCCGTCTGAACGGATTCGATGACAGGGTGACGGTAAGCTTTGATCCCACCGCAGAGCCGGATACCTGCAAGGTCTTCATCCTGAACCAAGGTAGCTACGGCCCGGCAATGCTTAACCTTATAAAAGGGTTGTCCCAATGAAATGAAAACGGAATTTGTCCCAATGAAATGATAATCGAATTTGTCCCGATGAAATAAGCGCTTTTCAGGATCAGGTTGAACTAAAAAATCGTTCAACCTGATTTGTTTTATCAGGATTCATGTAAACGGTGTAAGCACCAGCCTTTTGGGTCGGATCCTGACGTGAGCATCCGTGGGAGTGATGATTGATTCCTTTCGATTGTAGGGGACGGGCAGCTTTTATACGGGTTTAGGGCAACAGAATTCCTTTTATGATTCTTCTTATTAGGTGTGCATCAAAGGGAATCCCCGGCATTTCACAGGTCTCAATCAAGTTGTGAAATTGTATGATTTTATTTCTTCTGTAAACAGACAACTTCTCGTTCATCGATGCCGCATACACCGGGTCGTCCGGCTTTCCGAAATGCTCCCAGTAGATCACTCGATTGTCCTTGGGGCAAAGTATGGTAAAATCCGGGTAATAGTATCGACCCTCCAGGGCCAACGCTGCCCATAGCGGTATGGAACGCCGGACAACTCCAATTCGCTTGCAATGAAAAGCTCTGATTTTGACCGGACTTTGATTCCGTTGGGAGATGTGTAAATCAATTGATCCGGATAGAGGGTTGATTTTTCAAAAGTCTCCCAGGTCCATGCGGCCGCATTTTCGTTGTGCGATCTCGAAAGTGGGAGATAGCATAGAATGACACAGGATTTGGGGAGCTGGCTTTTCATCGAGATCGGATCATATGAAGAGCAATATTTCGAATATTCCTCTCGATGTTTTATGCTATTCGGAAGACTTTTTATACTCTTCTGCAAGAATCGCTTTCGGCAAAGAGCCGATAGGAGCTCTGCATTTTCTTTGCATAGGTAGACGCGCTTGCCGGCTGTCCCTGTGGAGGTGGAGGGCATGTAATGATAACAGCGCTCTTTACCATTTACGATTTTAGCATGAATTCCACCAACCGGCAGAGCCGAGATCTCGTCCGGGAACTTACTCAGCAACTCCTTTTCAAATTCATGTTCCTCATAGAGCATGATAAGGGCGTCATTGGGCATGGGCATGGAAGCCTCCTTTGATTATAGCATATGTTAAATTATAGAAAAATAATTATATTATACCAATATTTCTTGTCAATAACCATTTTCTTTGGTCCGGTCAGAAATGGTTTACATTAAAGTCAGGGCGCGGAGCAGAAGCTAACCATTTCCTTTGACCCTTGCCAAAATGGTTAGCATCCCAGTCAGGGCAGGAACCAGAGAGGCATTGTCAATAACACCCCCTCCAGACAGATAAGAAACAGGAGTTTTCCCGGTCCCGAGGGGTCGGAAAAGCTCCTGCTGCTACAGATTCCATTGCTTCAATAGACTCCGATTAGGAGTCTACCTTTGGTATGAGGTAACTGCCATAGCCGGTTAGAAGAGCTGTGCGAAAACCTCATCCAAGTCCGGCAACTGCGGAATTTCATACTTCTTTGCCCAGATGACATTGCCATCTTCACCCACCAGTATATTGGCCCGCTTGGAGGCTCCGTACATATCGCTGAAAATACCGTAAGCGTTGGCTACTTCACCGAGAGGGTGGAAGTCAGCCAGAACGGGTAGCTTGCTGAGGCAAAGGGCTTTTGCCCAAGCGGATTTACTCGGTTGTGGATCCACGCTCAAGCCCAGTACAACAGTGTTTTTCTCTGCAAATTTATCATACTCTCTGTCCAGTGCCCGCATCTGATCCGTGCAGACGGATGTCCAGGCCAAAGGATGCCAGGACAAGAGGACTTTTTTGCCCCTAAACTCGCTCAGAGTTACTTCTTTTCCGTTTTGATCCTTTAATTTGAAATCGGGCGCCTGTGCACCAACATTAATAATATCTACCATGTCTTCCTCCTTATTTGTTTGTATAATTCCCTATAGGTCTTTGCCTTATTGTTATAGGTCAAATTCAGTTTATTATAAATATTTACCCCGTTCAAGCAGCTTAAAACGCAAAACCACTAGAGGGGTCTCCTCCTGGACAGGTAGGTAAGAACTTCATGTAATAACTTCAGCATAGTAAAGCGTTAGTTAATTAACTGAAAATTCTTGATATACTCACCAGATTTGGTATAATTTAATAGTGCAAATGCTAAAAAAATGAAGGAGGGTAAGTTCATGAGGCGACTATTATCAGTATTTCTGGCGCTGACGTTGGTTTTGGGCAGCTTTGGTATGGCATTCGGCGCCGTTCCTGCCGATGTGGTTGATACAGAATATGAAGAAGCGGTATCTGCATTGACCACCTTGGGAATCATCGATGGTTATCCCGATGGTACCTTCCGCCCCGACAATACCATTACGCGGGCGGAGCTGGCAAAGCTACTCATAGCAGCTTTGGAGATGGATGACGATGCGATTCGCTTGTATGCGAGCGGTCTTTCTGATGTGAGCACCCACTGGGCCAAAGGCTACGTGGGTTATGCCGACAAATTGGATATTGTAGTGGGCTATCCGGACAAGTCTTTCCGTCCGCAAAACCCTGTGTCCTACGACGAAGCGATCACCATGATCGTGCGTGCCCTCGGTTATACCTCTGAAGATGTGGGTAAGGTCTGGCCTGCAAATTATGTTGAAAAGGGAACAGAACTTGGCATCCTTTCCGGCATCGAGGGAGGATCACAGGGAGCAACCAGAGGCGACATTGCCATCATGCTCCACCGCGCCATGAAGCTGGCCATTGCCGGGGATAAAGATGATACTATGCTGGCAAGGCTTACCTCCGCAGATCGAACCTACGAAAAGTGGCAGATTCCATACGGAGAGAGACTGATCAATGAATATGGATTAGAGGGAGCGGTCACTGACAGCACCCCTTCCATCATGGATTCGCAGTATTGGCAGATCCCGGATTTCTACAATATGACATCCAGTGATACTCTGACCATATTGACAAATTATAAGACTACCCAGCAGACCAATGGATGGACCTGCGGCCCCGCATCGGCACTGACGGTCCTGGAATGGTACGACATGAGGGGCGATCTGAACGAGATGGATCTGGTATATTTACGTCAGAAAGATGAGCCGGGAGCTACTTCTCTGCGTCAGATGATTAACATTTTTGAAGGCCTGGAAAAGAACATGGGACAGAAATGGGACCTTTATTCCACCTTCGACGCGGAAATCGACTGGGATGACGGAGCTTATCCCTATGCCACCTATGAAGGTGAGAGGGTAAACCTCTTTGAACTGGTACCGCAGATCCTTAAGGAAGGCAAACCAATCATCGTGGGCTGGAATGACTGGGGCGGCCACTATCAGGTCATCATTGGCTATGATACCCTTGGAACAGAAATCACAGCGGACGATGTACTGATCCTGGCAGATCCGTATGACACCACGGATCATCATCAGGACGGCTATCTGATCCAATCGGCTGAACGGCTCATCTGGGATTGGAGCGCCGGATGGGATCCGGACTTTGATTATGGAATTTTCCTGGTTGCCACACCGGAAGGTGTTGATGGGAAAGCTCTGGTTATGGGCGACGGAATTAAAAATGATATGAAAAATTCCGGACGGTTCACAAACGAGCATATGATTCCCTATGGTGCAGATTTAGCAGCCGATATTCTGGCCTTAGACAGTGTAGAACCTTACGCCACGGACTATCCCAACTGGTTTGGGGCAGACGGCCTGTCGGGACCGGCTTCTTCAGATGTTTTCCGCACAGCAGATCATAAATATTCACCCTATTACAAGAATGTAGATGTATATAATCTCAAATCCACAGCAACGCGGACCGTGCTGCCGAAATATAAGAGCATACAGCAGGC
>DCUA01000153.1:4664-5938 GCA_002329675.1 Firmicutes bacterium UBA1426
ACAGCTTCCGGGAGAGTGGGATGTGAAGTCCTCCTACGATATCGTGGATGGTGATTCCTACTTTGAATGCGGTATCGTGGTGGATGGCGAATACATCGATTTGGGAGATATGATCCCCTACTACCTGGAGAAAGGTATTCCCGTCATGGTCATGTGGCATGAATGGGGCGGCCACTATCAGACTATCATAGGCTATGACAACATGGGAACGGAAGGTACCTGCGATGATGTAATCCTGCTCATGGATCCCTATGACACGACAGACCACAACCAGAACGGTTATGTGGTTGAGTCTTTCGAACGGTTGATCTATGACTGGGGCAACAGCTATGATGAAGATGTTGACTGGGCGGCCTTCGTGGTCATGAGCCCGGTAGCTCAATAAAGATTATGAAACGATAAAGCAGCCACGGGGACAGACCCCGTGGCTGCTTTTGCCTCCGGAGGGACAGACCCCGTGGCTGCTTTTGCCTCCGGGGGGACACACCTCGACACGGGGTCTGTCCCTCTGGCTGATATTCTGTTATAATTATTTAATGGCTTTGAAGAATAGGAGGAGGTGTTATTATGAGATTCTATATCGTGGATGCTTTTACTGAGCAGGTGTTCGGTGGAAACCCCGCAGGTGTGGTGCTTCTCCGGGAAGGGGAGGAATATCCTGCAGAGGAAGTGATGCGAAAAACCGCTGCTGAGCTCCGCTATTCTGAAACGGCTTTTGTGTTGCCCAAACCGGAAGGCCGGTTTCAGCTGCGCTACTTCACCCCCACAGAGGAAGTGGATCTCTGTGGACATGCTACCATAGCCTCCTTCTGTGCCTTACAGGAAGAAGGCCTGGTTACTGCAGGTAAAAACTATTTTGCAGAAACTCTTGCCGGAGAAATGGAGATCAGCGTAGGGGATGGATTTGTCATGATGGACATGGCCACGCCGGAATATCTGGGTATGATCAATGAGAAGGCAGAGGTCGACCGGCTCTATGAGATCATGGGCCTAACAGAAGTCACTGACAGAATTCCTTTGGATGACCAGTGGGAACTGTTCCCGGAAATAATCTCTACCGGACTGCCTGATATCCTGTTGCCGGTAAAAGATGTGGACGCTCTTGCTCGCATCAAGCCTGATTTTCCTGCTTTGGCAGATCTGTCGAAAACATATGGAGTGGTCGGTGTTCACGCATTTGCCCCTGGGGAAGGCCTGATCGGATCTGAATGCTGTGAAGGCGCCTGCGATTTCGCCCAGGTAACAGCCTACTGTCGTAATTTTGCGCCGGCTTT
>DCUA01000153.1:6034-6307 GCA_002329675.1 Firmicutes bacterium UBA1426
GTTCTGACGAATCAGGTGTGAAAATCCGCGTGGGAGGTTCAGGGGAGATCCTGGCAAAAGGTGAGATTCGAATTTAGTAGATAGTTGACATATTAGAAAGCCGAGAGATAATGAACTATTTGAAGCTTTTAACATAGTTAATAGCCCCCATTAACAGCTGAATTAATACATAAAAAGGAACGCTATGAAAAAAAAGAACTATAATTCCCGAGAATATAGTTCTTTTTATTAAACCAAGGATAGAAAATGAGGTCTGTCCCCGTGGGGGCAAAA
>DCUA01000229.1:0-3225 GCA_002329675.1 Firmicutes bacterium UBA1426
ACAAGAGACCAGAGGTGAAGATAGGAGACTCAAAGCATGAACAAAGAGGACAGAAATAATCTTTTGGATAAAAGCTGTTGACAAAATCATTAAATCAATATAATATGGTTATGATATCAAAATGATATTAGACAGAGAGATTATTACCAGAGTCCGATTTGAACTTAGATTCGTATCTGAACCTGAACCTGAACCTGAACCTGAACATGAACTTAGACTAGAGATTTGACCTAGCCGGAACCTAGGATATTAGCTCAAATCGGAATTCCGGATCGGACCTGAACCGATCCTGAGCCTGGACTTGAACTTGGGTCAGAGACGGAGCCTGAACCTGAACCAGAACCCGAACCAGAACTTGGATATAGACCGGAGCTTGGTCTGAGCTCAGATATGGAGACAGAACTGAACCCAGAATATGAACCTAGACTAGATCCTTGACCTAAACCGGGATCTCGGATATTAGAAAAAAACCGAAACCACAGATATTAGCTCAAACCGGAATTCCGGACAGGACCCGAACCCAATATCAACCGGACTTAAAATTGAAACTGAATGAATATGTGAAATCATCTGTGTGTAAGATAGCATTTGTTATTCATGTGCGAGAGCATTTATTAATACAACCTAAAGGAGGTTTGAAATATGTCCAAGAATCAAATAAAAGAAACGAAGGAACTTCTAACGGTAGAAAAGGTGGCTGGATCCATTAATGGTATGCTGATCCTAATATTGAACATCCTGCTTTGTATCGCTGCCGTTGCGGGTTTTATTTACAGCATTATTAAGCTGGATGCCGGAGAACCCGTGGGACCGTGGATCGCCCTGATCATTTCCTGCTGCCTGTATCTATTTTTGATCGGGCCGATACTCTTTATGGGGCTGAAGATCCTGAAGCCCAATGAAGCTTTGGTTTTAACTCTCTTTGGAAAGTATTACGGTACCTTGCGGGGAGAAGGTTTTTACTTTGTAAATCCCTTCGTCAGTGCAACACATCCGGAGACTAATGCCGCATCATCAGGAACCATAGTATCGGCGGATAAGTCAAGCCAGGCGACTAAACTCTCTGCACAAGGATTGAATCTGCCGGTGCGCACCAATAAGAAAATATCCCTGAAGACGATGACCCTGAACAATGATAAGCAGAAGATCAACGACAAGCTTGGAAATCCCATCATAATCGGTATCGTTGTGATATGGAGGGTGGTCAATACAGCGAAAGCTGTCTTTAACGTAGATAATTACGGTGAGTTCCTGTCCATCCAGTGTGACTCCGCTCTTAGAAACATCGTCAGGCTTTACCCCTATGATGTATCCGGAGACGATAACGAAAAGACCTTAAGAGGCAGCAGCCAGGAGGTTGCAGACAGTCTCAAGGCAGAGATCCAGTCGAAAGTGGAAGTCGCCGGGCTGGAGATCTTAGAGGCCAGGATCACTCATTTAGCTTACGCACCAGAGATAGCTGCCGCCATGCTGCAAAGACAGCAGGCATCCGCCATCATCGACGCACGGCAGATGATCGTTGAAGGAGCCGTAGGGATGGTAGAAATGGCTCTGTCTAAGCTCAGCGAGCATGAGATCGTGCAATTGGACGAAGAGCGCAAAGCTGCAATGGTAAGCAATTTAATGGTTGTTCTTTGCGGAAATAAGGATGCCCAGCCTATCGTCAATAGCGGCTCGCTATACTAGCTAGTACCCGGTACTTTGCATTGATGAAGGGAGGGTGATGAATGGAACCCAAGGACAAAGAAAAAAAACAGATCCTGCTTCGATTGTCACCCTCGCTCTGGAAGGAATTGGCCGCCTGGGCGGAAGATGATTTTCGATCCATCAACGGTCAGATCGAATATTTGCTGAGCGAGAGCGTAAAGAAGCGAAAGGGAGAAAAAGATAAATAAATAGCCGATGCGAAGGCCCCGTCAGGGGCCTTTTTAAGTGTATGTGACATTTGTTCCCTATGATGCATAAAATGAACGAAGCGAAGAAAGCTGTGAATTTCGTCAGGAGGAACATCATGCTGAAACAGACAATGCCTTTGCTCTTTGAAACCCTTTCCCAATACCCGGTGGTTTGTGCCAGGATCATGGGAAGTCAGCTTAATCCCAATCTTAAAGGTGAAGTGTGGGTTTATCCTTTTTTGGAGGGTAGCTTGCTGGTTGCCGATATTCAAGGCCTTCCTTTTTCAGGCTTTTACGGATTTCACATTCACCAGACGGGACCCTGCGTTGTAGGAGAGGGATATACCGGATTTCGAGGAATTGGAGGGCACTACTCTCCCACAGAGCAGCCCCATCCTTACCATTCCGGTGATTTGCCGGTGCTCATGGCCTATTATAATCATGCATTTATGATCGTTTATTCGGATCGGTTCGTTCCTAGTGAGATTACGGGCAGGGCTATTGTAGTTCACCAATTTCCCGATGATTATCGGACGCAGCCCACGGGGGATTCGGGAGGGCAAATCGGATGCGGCACTTTCTATCCCTGTTTTGAAAAGAATCCCACCAGACCTTCCGGACCCGCAAGAACATCTTTGCCGACGTAAACCGTTCCATCCAGTTTCGTCTTATAGCTCCACTTGACCAGTCGAATATTGCCGTCGGCAATTTCCAACGCCGTTATACAGCGGGGGTGCACACAGCTCCCATCATTGAAATAACATGCTTCTCCCGTTTTTGGAAATACAGACCGATGGGTGTGGCCGGCGATAAGGGGCTGATTTTGCATTTCGACCCAGCGTATGAGCTTTCGCTCTACAGATTTCTTTCGCTTCGGGCTTGTAGCAGCACTTGTTGGATTTTTGACCCCAAGCAGCTCAAGAGGCCTCCATAAAAAGCGAACGAGAAAACAGCTTAACCACCAGAGTCTGTCATTGAAGAAATCCGCCTGGTGGCCATGGAGCAAAAATAATTTCAGATCCTGATCAGTATGCCTGAGTATCAGACTTTCGTGAAACAGAATACCGGGAAAAATCAAATGGCAGAGCTCATCCGGGTCTTCCTCACAGCGTATTAGCTGATTCCTGAAGGAGTCACTCTTCTTACCCTTCACGATGTCGTGATTGCCGAACATCATATAAAAACGAGCCTCTTTATAGAATTTCGACAGGAGCCAGTACACATGATCGTAAACTTCTAAGGGCTTTGAGATTTTGTTATTTTCCCATAGTTCGTCCCCGTCACCCAGTTCGATGTAGGTGTAACCCTGATGATAATATTGTGTCAAAGC
>DCUA01000229.1:3238-7847 GCA_002329675.1 Firmicutes bacterium UBA1426
CTCATGATGACAATTTTCGAGTGGTCATTGAAGGGTATCTCCGCTGCATTATGGAAAACCTGTGAGATACGGCTTTGTATAAACATAATAACTCCTTACTGCTTGAATAATTCCAGTGGTTTCCCCATCCTGAGGACGGACTCAAATAGTTCCGGAGCCTTATTCCAAAGAACAGCCAATTTGTCCAGGCTGTTTGTATATCCTTTTGTCATATCATGATAGCGATCGCATAGCGTTCGGTTCTTTTTCTGTACGATTGCATCGGTTATTGCATTGCGGGTCAGGGGCTGGGGAGAAAGAGGATTTCGGAAAAACAGCCATACCGTAGTATGGAGTACGCTAATATGGTTTTTTGAATATCCCAGGTTTAGCAAGGCTTCTACAAAAGCCCGGCGCATTGCACTGTCTTTAAAAGTGATGCTGACTTCCATATGCAAATCTTCCGGGTCAGAGAACTCACCCAATACAAAACCGGTGAGCCACCAATGCCGTGCTTCCCGTTGAAAGAGGATCTTTCCGTTTTTTCGTAAAATGAATGCCATATAAAGATAATCTTCTTCGTCGGCACATTCGTAGAAGGTGGCGTCTGCAACCCCGGGGATCTCTAAATCCGCGCCTGATGTAGAGTAGACTCCTATCTCGGCACCGGTGGTCATACCGTACTGGCCTTTCCACAGCTCAATGAGCCATTTCCTGCCGCCGTAATTGAACCTTATGGGCTCGCTATCAATGATCATGCTCATGGCCGCTGCAGCTTCATCATAGATCTGGCTATAGCCGAAGTCTTTCTGCCATGCATCGATATTTGAATAGAATATATCCTGGCGGGAATCGTAGGAATATCCAGCCAAGGATAAAGCTTCATGGATTTGTAGTTTTTCTGCACCTCGCTTATGGGATTTTCTTACATTAAACCATAAAATACCAAGGGCGATTAGTGCCATGATCAGGACCAGGATACACAATATATAGTTAAAGTTTTCATTATTCATAACAAGGCCTCAGCGCAGTAAGTCATATTTTTATCATGATATTCGACAAGAAGAAAATGTGTTAAGGCGTTGATTAAGTTGGACAATTTAGGGTATGTTAATAAAAGCACAAAGGTTTTACATATGAAAATTTGTGAATTGCGTTAAAAAACTAACATAATATGTCAAAACTATATGTCGTTAACCTATTGACAAAAGATGTCGCATTTGAGAGAATTGAAAATATTTTGAGTAGGAGGACAGTATGGGAACTAAGATTGTAATTGTTGGTGCGGGGTATGCGGGTATCCTCACCGCAAAGAAGTTAGCAAAAAAGTTTAAGAAGAATGACGACGTTTCTATTACGCTCGTTGACAAAAATCCGTTCCATGCTCTGCTTACCGAACTCCATGAGGTCGCAGCTAATCGTGTCGACGAAGATAGCATCCGCGTTAGCCTGAAAAAGGTTTTTGCAGGCCGTAAGGTCGATGTAAAACTCGATACGATCACATCCTTTGATTTTGACAACAAGCGTGTCATCGGGAAGTTAGAGACTTATGACTATGATTACTTAGTCTTGAGCGCAGGCTCGAAGCCCACTTTCTTTGGAGTCCCCGGAGCAGAGGAGCATTCGTTCAAGCTGTGGTCATATGACGATGCAGTTATTATTCGTCACCACCTGATCGACCTGTTCAGAAGAGCATGTCGGATCGCAGACAGAGAAGAGAGGCGGAAGCTGCTCTCCATTTACATCGTAGGCGCCGGATTTACCGGGGTTGAAATGGCGGGAGAGCTGGCAGAATACCTGCCCATTATCTGTGACAAATTTGAGATTGATCGCGAAGATGTCAATATTTCTATTGTTGATATATTAGATCGAACAATACCTAACCTTCCTGCGGAACTTTCCGTGAAAGTGGAAAGACGCCTGCGGAAGATGGGTGTTAACATAATCCTCGGCACCAATGTATGCGGTATCGGTGAAGACTTCATCGAGACGAGAACAGGTGAAGAAGTTACACGCAGAGATGCTTCCACTGTTATCTGGGGTGCTGGTATCGAGAGTGCGGATATCACCGGTGAAGCAGCAAAGGTATTGGAATCCGCCAACCGCGGACGTATCAAGATCGATGCGCATCTGCGTTCTGTGGATAATCAGGATGTATTTGTTATCGGAGACAACATGCTCTATACACCTGAAGGTGCGGATCGTCCTGTACCCCAGGTCGTAGAGAACTGCGAGCACAGTGCCGCAACAGCAGCACATAACCTGGAATGCCTCATCACAGGCAAGGGAGAACTGGAAAAGTACGATCCGAAATTCCACGGGTTCATGGTATGCATCGGTGGTCGTTACGGTGTAGCACGTGTAGGGTTCCCCAATTTTATGATCAACCTTCCGTCCTTCTTTGCAATGATGGCGAAGCACATGATCAACATGATCTACTTTGTTCAGGTCCTGGGCTGGAACAAGGTATGGAGCTACAGCAAGCATGAGTTCTTTACCATCAGACATTGCAGAAGCTATGTGGGCGGACATTTTTCCAACCGGACACCAAGTTTCCTGCTTGTTCCTCTACGTATTTGGCTCGGAGCTGTATGGCTCTTTGAAGGTATTATGAAATGGACTGAGGGGTGGATGACTGAACCGAAACTCAGTGGTTTCTTTGGCGGTGCGAAAGCCTGGTATGATAGCATCATCAATCCCGGTGCAGCCGGCGCAGACGGCGTGACTCAGGCTACGGGAGAAGCAGCGGGTGCCGTGGCAGATGCAGTGACAGCAGCTACCGGAGCCGGTGGCGGTGAAGCAGCAGCTGCAGTAGGTACGACGATCATTAACTGGGACTTCTTCGGATTGATCCAGGCCATTTTCGTCAGCGGCAAAGAGATCGCACATTCCACTTTGAGTGATTATGCATTCAAGTTCGATATCCCGGCCATGAACTGGTTCTTAGACACAGTAGTGTTAGCCAGCGATGGAATGCAGGTTGCTATGCAGGCATTCATCGTTATAGCGGAGATCCTGATCGGATTAGCCCTGATCGGCGGATTGTTCACAACCCCGGCGGCGGCACTCTCTATCATATTGCAGTTTATGTTCGTATGCACGACAGGTCTTTACCTGGGTACCTTCTGGATGATATTCGCGGGAATCGCCGTGCTGATAGCCGGAGGCAGATCCTTTGGATTGGATTACTATGTGTTGCCGGCCATGAAGGAAGGTTGGAAGAAGTTACCATTGGTTAGAAAGCTGTATATTTATAATGACTAACGGATCCATCAAAGACAAAAATCAAACTGAGCGAATCACCTACCAACAGGCTTATGAGCAAGTAAAGGAGGAGGTAGATAGAACCTTATCTACCTCACCTTTTGTGATTCGTGAATACATGAAGCATTTGTCCCTTTCGACGGGCAAGTATATCCGTACGGCTTCCTTGCTTGCCTGTGCTATGGACCAGGATGACCTGATCCACCCGGATGCGGTCAAACTGTCTGCTGCCGTGGAGATCATGCATCTGGCAACCCTGGTTCATGATGATGTTATCGACAATGCAGAACTTCGCAGGGGTGAACTGTCCCTGCAGAAGAAGTACGGCAGACGGACAGCTGTGATCTGCGGAGACTATTTGCTGTGCATGGCTCTGAAAACGGCCTCTCTCATAGAGGATAGAGAAGAGTATGTTAAGCGCAGTTTCCCTGACTATATGAGTAAGGTTTGCCTGGGAGAATTAAATCAGCATATCAACAACGGCAATTTCGATCTATCCGTGTATCGGTACCTGAAAATCATTGCCGGAAAAACCGCAGCCTTGTTTGAGGCGTCCTTTCATGCAGGTGCAGTCCTCAGCGTGAAGGAAGAACCTATGATCAAGCAGTATGCCAGGTTGGGTAAATATATAGGAATGATATTCCAGCTCACCGATGATTGCATGGATTTTGAAACTACTGAGAAGGTTGCCCAAAAACCGGTTAAATCGGATTTTGAGCAAAATGTCATAACCCTGCCGCTCATCCATACCTTTGAGAGGATGGAAGATTTTAAAGAACAGGCGAAACAAGGAGCGGTAACACGGGAAGAGATCGACAGGGCGGTTCAGAAAGCCGGCGGTTTGAGCTATACCCGCTTAATAGCTAAAAAATACTATACGAAATCTCTGCGCATAATAAATCAAGTAGAGGTTTCAACGGCCAAGAGGGAGAAACTGCTGTCTATATTGGAGAAGGCGTATCGGATCTTTTAACGGGAGGAATGCAATGCTTGCCAGATTTCTCGGCTACGTAGAAATTAAGACGAAAATAACCAGCATCTTTGCATTTCTGATGACACTGAGCTTTTTGTTCTATATTGAACAGCCTATCGTCCTGTCGCGTACATTGCTGTTTTTTGCCGGGATGTTCCTTTTCGACCTGACAACTACAGCCATAAACAATTACATAGATACGAAGACGAACGATCAGGTACTCCAGTTTAAAAGAAGAAATGCGTTGATCATTATCTATATTCTCTTTCTGATCAGCGCGGCTCTTGGGATCTGGCTGGTGGTTCTGACAGATGTCATCGTTTTACTCGTCGGAGGACTCTGCTTTCTCTGTGGTGTACTATACACCTACGGTCCCGTTCCCATTTCCAGGCA
>DCUA01000029.1 GCA_002329675.1 Firmicutes bacterium UBA1426
CTTGTCACCTTTGGCTACCTACCGCAATTCTTTGCTGAGCCTCTTATATAATATGTAGACTACCAAACCTTCCACAAGGGTCACGGCCAGAGATATAGGTGCCCTGACAACGAGCAATTCGAAATACCCGGTTCCGTAGAGACCCGAGAGAAGCCATGTGGTCAGCCCGATGCTCGTAACGATATTGGTGAGAAAAATGATCAGATAAACCCGCCATAAACGGATTTCCTTTAAAAGCAAGGGTTTCAATAGTCCCGGCAGCACACCGACTAAAACCGCAGGAATGGTCAGGGGAGGATACCAGGGGAAGGGGGAGAAGAGCGTGGCGCCGACTATATCGGCCACTGCTCCTGTAAAGCCACCGGCTACAGGTCCCAAAAGCAGTCCCGCCAGCAGAATAGGGATACTTCCAAAGCTGATCCGGACGCTATTAGTGAGCCAAACGACCATAAATCGTGCCAGGATGATACTTATGGCTGCAAATAAGGCCATCAGTATCAGGGTTTTGGTGTTAAACTTCTTCATAAAAAAACCTCCTATCGATAGTGTAATACTACACTAAAGAAGGAAGGCTTCCTTCGATACTCCTTTAATGCAGCAGCGGACGCAATATTGTATCGCAACAAAATGTTTTCGTTCATGGGCAACATCCCATCCCATGACACTGTGCCTTGATCACAAGGCAAACGCACAATATTTACTCTACTTTATTTGGTAAGCATAGCACGGTTAAAGTATATTTTCAATAGTTATCATTTCGTTTTCATAAAGAAACAGCAAGAGGTGACGCAGGCTTTCAAGCTCTGCTATGGCAGATCCTTTTTCCTCAGAGCGGCAATAAGCAATCGCACGTACCAGTGATGTCTCTACATCTCCTATGGATACAGCATCAAAAAACAAAGAGTATACAAGCCGGTGGTCATACCATTGCCGGGAGACGCTGTCTATAGAATCCTGAGCTTCCTTCCACTGGTTAGTTTCGGCAGAAGCGATAGCGTGGTCAATATCTACAGTCATTTTGGCAGTGCCTTCACCTGTATAGTTGATAAAGGCACCCCAGATCAGCAATAGAGCCACGGTTGCCGCAACAGATATCCATAAAGCCTTCATTGCATGTCGCTCTCCCCGGAGCTGCCAGATGTGTTCTCTGTATGGGGCTTTGAGTCAACCTTGCGGTGAATGTGGATCACACCATTTTCGTCTACAAAACAGAGGAATACCTGTGCGTAGTCGCTGATTCCTTCCGCTGCAAGGCGGTCCTTCAATGTTTTTTCATCTATTGTTGAACGCGAAAGATTCCCCTGATACAGTGTCCCGTCAGCGATAAGCACCATGGGAAGGATCTCAATACCTGTTGGAACCCCCAAATCCTCTCTCGTGGCGGCACTCTTTCCGGGCCTCGGAATGACGCTCATATCGCCGTTAGCCTCAAGGATCGCATATTCCACATCTGCAATAGAAGGAAAATTTTTAATTCGCAGCTGCTGACTTAAATCATCGATGGTTATGCGGTACTTCCTCATTTCCTTTTCATTGACCCGGCCCTTTTCGATGAGGATAGAAGCCTTTCCCTTTATAATGCTGCTGAATGCGTTGCTTTTGATGGATAGAATGGAAATCGCCACCTGAACGATAAGGACCGCTATCATGGCAGTCACTCCTGTGATAACTGCCACATCCGGTGAGGCGATAGATAGGGTTGCGAGCTCCGCAATCATAAACATCGCTACGAGTTGGAAGGGATCCATCTTTGATAGTTCACCTTTCCCCATCACGCGGATAACAAAGAGCGCCACCATATAAAGAATAACGGTTCGTGTAAAAACACTGAACATGAAGAAACCTCCGGGTACATTTATGTATGTTTATGCTTTACAATTGCTTTGCTAGTTATTCCTAAGTTTGATAGAATCAAGTAAGACGTTTAACAGAATCTGTGAAGAATGCGGAGCCTGACCGATGAAATCGCGAGCCAGATATCTTTCCGGTATGTATATTTTCTCCTATGCAGCTATTGGCGCACTATTCCCGCTGATTGCGCAGTATTTGAGTGGCATCGGTTTTTCAGGAAGTCAAATCGGTATTATCACCTCTTCGTCAACGGCAATAGGCATTCTGTCCAATTCCTTTTGGGGCGGTATTTATCATCGCCGGCGAAGAACGAAGAAGTTGATCCAGCTTCTGTGCGTAGCGACGGCACTGTTATCGCTCTTGATGATGACGGTGGGGAAGTTCTGGATATTCCTACTATTATATATTATTGTTTTTTTCTTTGAGAATCCGGTGTACCCCCTGATCGACTCGACCATCATTGAGGTCAACTATCCTTTTGGAACGATAAGAAAGTGGGGAGCAGTAGGTTTTGCTCTGGGGATCGGAGTTGCAGGTGCCGTGGCCGACCGATTCGGCCTGCTTTCAATTTTCCCCATGTTTGCTGCCTTCTTTTTGCTCACCGCGTTGTTGATCGGGATCTACCTGAAAAGAGAGAGAGCCTATAACCAGGGGGGCTGGATCCCCCAAAGCTCTGAGGAATGGGACAAGCTTAAGGAATCAAAAAAGGAAGGATCCTATAAAGACTTGCTGCACAACGGCAAATATATGGCCTTAATCTTCAGCGCATTTTTCTTTGTCGGCCCCGCCCTTTCCCACAACACATATTTTAGCTTCCTCTATATAGAAGTAGGAGGAACAATAGCCGGGATGGGTATTGTTCTACTGCTTATGGTGATCAGCGAGGCGCCATTTATGGCCTGGTCTGAACGCATTTCATCGGCTTTGACGATGGAGCGTGCAATTTTACTGGCTATGGCCGTTTCGGCTTTTCGTTTTCTCTGGTACAGTACCAACCCTTCAGTAGAATTCCTCGCAGCAACATTTATGCTTCAGGGGATCGCCAATGGTATCGGTATTGTCGAGATAACAAAATATGTAGCAAAGCTTGCTGGCCCTGCCATGATATCCCTTGCCATACCCCTTTACACAGCCATATCCTCTAACTGCGGGGCAATCACCTGTCAATTCTTCGGCGGCATAATAGTAGAAAGCTATGGTGGCCGGGGTGTCTATCTGTTTTACGGCCTGCTCAACCTGGTCGGAGTGCTGATTTATTTGTTGTTTGGCCTATACAAACGTAAGGGTGAGGCTCTGTAGAAGAGCCGCCCACGTATCTGTGCAAAATTTCAAGTAATGCAGTACAAAAAGCCCTTTTTAGGCCAAATCTGTGCAATTTTTCGATTAGTGCAGGANNAAATATATGTAATATATCACTGCACTATTCGATTTTTTGCACAGAACAGGTAAGAATGAGAATTAAATAGGTAGGGGGTCATAATAACTTCGTCATGCTGTTACTGTTATCTCTGTTACTGGGAAGCATAATGTGTACCAACA
>DCUA01000211.1 GCA_002329675.1 Firmicutes bacterium UBA1426
TAGTCCATGCACGCGGAAACCTATAAGGAAATCAAATCAAACGTACAAGAGAACGTTGTCTATACGCTGACAGCCAACTGTCAGGACTGTTATCGCTGTGTCAGAGTCTGCCCGGTAAAAGCGATACGGGTCAGTAATGGGCAGGCATATATTGAAGATGAGCTTTGCATCAAGTGCGGAACCTGTGTGAGAGAATGTCCGCAAGGCGCGAAAACGGTTCGCCCCAGTATCGATGATGTGAAAAGCCTTTTGAACTCGGGAAGGAAGGTGGCCGCAAGCGTGGCCCCTTCTTTTCCTGCTTTATTCAGCGGGTGGCGCAGCCTACGCCTGCCTTCCGCTCTAAGACTACTCGGATTCGGCTGCGTTTCTGAAACCGCTGAAGGCGCACAAATGATAGCGGAAAAAGCAATTGAGGCAAAGGACAGGGGTAATATCTGTACCGCATGCCCTGCGGTTGTAAACTATATCGAGAAATACAGAGAGGATTACTTGGATCGGCTGATGCCGCTTGTCTCTCCCATGATCGCCCATGCAAAACTACTCAAGAAAAGATTGGGAGAAGATTGGGCAGTGGTATTTATCGGTCCCTGTGCGGCGAAGCAACAGGAAGCTCTGCGCCCGGAATATGCGGGACTCATAGATAGTGTTCTGACCTTTTCGGAACTGCTCCAGTGGATGGAGGAAGAGGGTATCGATCTTTCCACCTGTTCGGAAAGCAGTTTTGAGAGCTTTGGAGATCTGAAACTCGCCAGGCTCTTCCCGGTGGAGGGCGGTATGCTCAAGGCAGGGAACATCAGCCACGAGGCAACGGACCCCGATGTGCTGTGCATCAGCGGAGCGGAAGATGTCATGGAACTGTTTGATATGCCGGCCGAGGAGTGGGACTTCGATATCGTGGAGCCGCTTTTCTGTGCCGGAGGGTGTATAAACGGTCCCTGTTTCCCCGACGACGAGAAAAACCTGTTTCTGCGAAAACAGGACTTGATGGCCTATTCGAACAAAACGGGGATATTTCCGAAGGCAGACAAAAATCCTGAGGTCAACTGCAACACCGTGTTCACCGATGATTCGGAATCCATTATCTCAGAGGAAATCAGTGAAAGAAGGATCAACGAGATACTGGAAGAGACGGGGAAAAGCGATCCCCTGCTTCAGTTGAATTGCGGTGCCTGCGGCTATAGATCCTGCAGGGACAATGCCATTGCAGTTGCCAGAGGTATGGCAGAGCCGGACATGTGCATGCCTTATATGCGGAGATTGGCGCAGCAGCGGATGGATATCGTTATACAAACCAGCCCCAACGGTATCGTCATTCTGGACGATCACCTTCACATCATCCATATGAATCCGGCATTTCAGAAGCTCTTTTCCTGTAATAACAGCTTGTTGGGCCGGCATATTTCCTACCTTCTGGATGCGGACAGTTTCGAGAAGATCGCATCGGGAGAGATAGAGTCCCGGAACACTATACGGACGAAGCGGGGGATCAAGTTCCATGAAATCGCATATCCCCTCAAGGAAGAAAAGCAATACGTAGGGATCTACACGGATGTTTCCAAACTGAAGTTTGACGATAGCCAGATCGATGCGATAAAGAACCAAACCCTTGAACACGTGAGAGAATTGTTGTACCATCAAATAAGCTTCTCTCAGGAGATGGCTCACTATTTGGGAAAGAGTACAGCTGAGAGCGAAGAGCTGGTCAAGAGGATCACGAGTCTTTACGAGGACGGGAAATAACTTGTGCATGGGGTATGAGTCTTGAAGTTTATTGAAGATATAGTAAAGCAAAAGAACAAACACAATTATATTGTCTGCGGTGACACCTACATTTGCGAGCGGACGACAGAGAGCACTTTTTTCGTGCTCTGTGATGGTATCGGATCCGGGGTCTACGCCAATATAGCAGCCATCACCTGCGCAAATCGTATGGTGGAGCTGCATCGTTCCGGCGTATCCATGCGCAGCATGAGCGAAATGGTTGCGGATTCCATGCACCGGGCGCGGGAGGAAAGAATCCCCTTTGCTGCGTTTACGGCTGTTAAGATACTAAACGACGGGCTTTTTATCGCCTACACTTATGAGGCTCCGGATCCGGTCATGATCCGGGACGGATTTGCCGTTGCTCTGAAGCCGATCATCCATGCGGCAGAATATGAGGCCATTGGAGAGACCACGGGAAAACTGGAGCTGGGAGACAGCCTGGTGATCGTGTCCGACGGGATCACCCAATCAGGTCTGGGGAGAGGATCCTCCTTTGGTATCGGAACGGAAGGACTTGTGGATTTCATCAATCGCAGATCCAGCCATAAGACCAATTTACACCGGCTTCCGGAAGAGGTACTGGAGATGTCGGCGAGAGTCAGCGGAGGTCGTTATGAGGATGACTCCACCGTTGCCGTTCTCCAGTGCAGAGAGGCCAGCCAATTAGTAGTTTTAACAGGGCCTCCGGCGCTGCGGTCAAAGGACAGGGAAATCGTTGAGAAATTCATGAAATCGCCGGGATTGCACGTGGTTGCAGGCTCAACGACGGCAGACATCGTATCCAGAGAACTTGGCAGAGAGGTCAGACTCGTAGAGAAGGGGAGATCCTTCGGAGCCCCGCCGGAATACAAAATAGAAGGAATCGATCTGGTCACTGAAGGCGCCATCATGCTCAACCAGGTTTACAACCTGCTGGATGAGGACAGCCTTGATCTGGATGTGAGCTCTACCGTTGAAAAATTCTGCTCCATGATGTTGGAGGCAGACGTGATCACCTTTTATGTAGGGACCGCTATCAACGACGCTCACACCTCCATGATCTTCAAGCAGGTAGGGGTGCGCCCCAGATTATCAGCCATACAACTCATATCAAAGAAGCTCAGAGAACAGGGCAAACTCGTGGTGGAAGTCAAGTATTGAATTCATTGACGAATGACAGGATATCTTTTACAATTACCTTATAGCGTTGCAGCTTTAGCTAGGCGCTGTGAGGTATTTTTTTAACCCATCACGGGTGCGGGTAATGAGCTATAAGGAGGCAGGGGCATGTATATTGATAATAAGTTGTTGATCGGAAAAGGTGATCTTCCTGTATATTTGTTGCCGCGGATGGCCAACAGACATGGCCTGATCGCGGGAGCCACCGGAACGGGTAAGACCGTTACACTGAAAGTAATGGCAGAATCCTTCAGCGCCATGGGTGTTCCTGTTTTTCTCGCGGATATTAAAGGAGATCTGGCCAGCCTTGCAGTCCCGGGAACCGATAGTCCCAAAATGCAGGAGCGGCTTGAGAAATTGCGCGTAGACAACTTCGATTATCAGTCCTTTCCGGTACAATTCTGGGACCTTTTCGGAGAAAACGGCCTGCCTGTCCGGACCAGCGTTTCTGAGATGGGACCACTCATGCTTTCCAGGATCCTGGATCTGAATGATGTGCAGACCGGTGTGCTGAACATAGTTTTTCGGATTGCCGATGACCGGGGGTTGCTGCTGCTGGACCTCAAGGATCTGAAAGCAATGGTTCAGTATGTTGGAGAAAATGCAAAGGAATTCACATTAGAATACGGAAATATATCCACGCAGACCATCGGTGCCATNNACAGCTCCTGATGGGCGAGGCTACATAAATATTTTGGACAGCGTAAAACTGTTTCTGAATCCGGTACTTTACTCTACATTCCTTTTGTGGATGTTATCGGAGCTCTTTGAAAATCTTCCGGAAGCTGGCGACCTGGATAAGCCGAAGATGGTATTTTTCTTCGACGAAGCGCATCTGCTGTTCGAGGATGCGCCAAAAGTTCTGCTTCAGAAGGTTGAACAGGTGGTTCGCCTGATTCGATCCAAAGGGGTTGGGGTATATTTTATAACGCAGAATCCCATGGATCTTCCAAACGATGTGTTGAGTCAGCTGGGGAACCGGGTGCAGCACGCACTTCGTGCTTACACACCGGCGGAGCTCAAAGTCGTGCAGGCGGCTGCGGAATCCTTCCGTGTGAATCCGAACTTTGACACGGCAACGGTCATTACCGAACTCGCTACGGGTGAGGCTCTGGTCTCATTCCTTGATGAAGATGGCCGCCCCTGTGTTGTGGAGCGGGCTATGATTCTGCCGCCTCAGAGCGCGTTCGGAAGTCTGGATGTGGCTCTTCGCCTTCAGCTGATCGCCAGATCCGAGCTGAAAAACAAGTATGCCACAGCAGTGGACCGGGAATCGGCTTATGAGATATTGCAGGCACGGGTAGCCAAGCAGCAGGAAGCGATTCGGGAAGAAGAGGAGCGCCTGGCGAAACAGAAACAGTGGGAACAGGAGCAAGAACTGAGATCCCAAAAGCAAAGCACCCTGGGAGGCATTCTCGGCGGGAAAAAGAAGTCTTCCGGTAGTGGCTATCAGAGACAGAGCACTATGGAGAAGGCAACCAATGCAGTGGTCACAACCATTGGCAGGGAAGTGAGCCGGAGCCTGATCCGCGGAATCCTGGGATCTTTAAAAAAATAAAAAAATGAAAGTAATCAACTATGGATATTAGCACTTCGAATCTGATAATGGCATTTAGTCTGACACTCTTTGCAGGGCTGTCCACGGGAGTGGGCAGCGCTCTCGCATTTTTTACAAAGCAGACGAATACGAAATTCTTGTCTGCTTCTTTAGGATTCTCTGCCGGCGTCATGATTTACGTTTCGATGGTGGAGATATTTGTCAAGGCCAGAGTTTCGCTGGAGATGATCTATGGATACCCCAGGGGATATGCGTATACAACGATCGCGTTTTTCATCGGGATCTTTGTCATGGCTTTTATCGACAAGGTGATACCCAGCGGGGAAAACCCTCATGAAATGCGGGATGTCAAGGAAATGGAAGAAGGAATAACGAGCCAGACGGAGTTGCTGCGGATGGGATTTTTCTCCGCATTGGCGATTGGGATCCATAATTTCCCGGAAGGGCTCGCTACCTTTATGGCGGCTTTACAGAACCCTGCTCTTGGTATCAGCATTGCGATCGCCATTGCTATTCACAACATCCCGGAGGGTATTGCGGTTTCCGTTCCCGTATATTTTGCAACGGGCAGCAAAAAGAAGGCTTTCAAGTTGTCCTTCCTGTCCGGTCTTTCGGAACCATTAGGAGCTTTATTGGGGTATTTTCTGCTCATGCAGTTTTTCAACGAAGCTATGTTCGGGTTTACTTTTGCCGGCGTAGCGGGGATCATGATCTATATTTCGTTGGATGAACTGCTTCCTTCCGCGGAAAAGTACGGTGAGCACCATATCGCTATTTACGGTATGATCGCGGGAATGATGGTCATGGCCGCCAGCCTGTTGGCAGTTGCTTGATCAATTTTATATGAATGAATAAGGGCTGATATATGGAACAGCGTTGGGTGAGGAACACCGTCCTTTTTTTAACCAGTCAGGCCATCTCCATTTTTGGATCTTTTCTGGTGCAGTATGCCATTATGTGGCACATAACTCTTACATCTCAATCCGGGATCATGATGACCATTTATATTATTTGCGGTCTGATACCCACTTTTTTCGTTACTCCCTTTGCGGGAGTCTGGGCTGATCGCTTCGATCGAAAAAAGCTTATCATGCTTTCGGATTCCTTTATTGCCTTTGTGACTTTGATACTGGCAGTGCTATTTTATAATGGGTACAACATGCTGTGGCTTCTCTTTATTGCTGCATCCCTGCGCTCATTGGGTGCGGCTCTGCAGATGCCGGCGGTCAGTGCGTTTCTCCCTCAGATTGTGCCTTCGGAGAAGCTGATGAAGGTCAATGGGATCAACAGCAGCGCCCAATCGCTGATCATGTTGGGATCCCCGATGTTGAGCGGAGCGCTTTTGACCTTTGCACCAATTGAAACCATATTCTTTATCGATGTCGTCACAGCCCTGACCGCAGTTGCTTTTCTTGGCATATTCCTCAAAGTTCCCCTTCATAAGAAGGCTCTCGCTGCAGAGCCGATCAGCTATTTCCGTGACATGAAAGAGGGGATCCTCTACATTCGGGATAATCAATTCCTTCGGGAGTTCTTTATACTGCTTGCTATCTTGTATTTTCTCATATCACCCGCCAGCTTTCTCACGCCTCTTCAGGTTGCCAGAAGTTTTGGTCCCGATGTCTGGAGGCTGACCGCCATCGAGATAGCCTTTTCCATAGGGATGATGCTGGGCGGGATATTGATTTCATACTGGACAAGCTTGAAAAACAAGATGCATGCTATTGCGTTGGGATGTTTCATCTTTGCCATTTGTACCATCGGACTGGGCGTCATCCCAATCTTTTGGGCATACTTGCTTGTTATGACTGTCACGGGTGCTTCTATGCCTATTTTCTCAACGCCGGCCACTGTGTTACTTCAACAGAGGGTGAATGAGGATTTCATAGGAAGAGTATTTGGTGTTATGACGATGATATCCGGTACAATGATACCTTTGGCCATGTTGCTTTTCGGTCCTTTGGCGGATATCATTCCCATCGAATGGATATTGGTTGCTACTGGTGTGTTGATGGCAGCGGAATGTTTTGTTCTTCTGGGCAGCAAGGCTCTGATGGAGGCCGGCAAACCCCTTGAATAAAATCTGAAGATCTGTTAAGCGGAAATGGCTGACCTTTCCCTTGCCGGTCAGCCATAATTATGAACTAGCTCAATCCATGGCTTAATTTACACTCGTTGGTCAGCCATAATTATGAATTTATGCAATCCATGGCTTAATTTACCCTCGTTGGTCAGCCATAATTATGAATTAGCTCAATCTATGGCTGAATAATCCCTTTCGGTTAGCCATTCATATGAGAGAAGTAGGTAAGATTCCGCTTATTGGTCTTGGTCCCTTTTTTAGGTGGATTGCTCCATTCAAATACCTTTTGCCGGCTGTAAAAGTATACAGACTTTAAGGTTTAATGGTGTTATCTGTATACCAAATAGATGCCTGGTATACAGATTATTGGTCTTGGTCCCTTATTAGGTGGATTGCTCCATTCGAATACCTTTTGCCAGCAGTAAAAGTATACAGACTTCAAGGTTATATGGTGATATCTGTATACCAGATAGTCGCCTGGTATACAGACTATTGGCCTTGGTCCTTTTTTAGGTGGAATACTCCATTCAAATACCTTTTGCCAGCGTTAAAAGAGTTACAATCTAGTTGCCACAACATACAAGAGACCAGAGGTGAAGATAGACTAACTATTAAAAGTCAAGAC
>DCUA01000227.1 GCA_002329675.1 Firmicutes bacterium UBA1426
TTAAATCGATACCCCCTTGTGCATCTTCATATGCATACGGGTAATACGTAAAAACGTTCCCGGCTAATAGATCATCCACAGACATCTCCGTGATATCGTAGAGGGAAGGACCTTCATTCCAATCGTAATCCCCATACTTAAATTGAAACCTTATTTTTATGGGTGAGCTGTTTGTCCCGGAAAAGTACAGCGGGTTCTCTATTAAATTCTTATTGATCGCCTGAACGCTCTGGGGTACATCCAGCTTAATGGCAAAGTAAGGCCANNTTGTTCTGGTCATACTTCAATTCTGCTGTCAGATTTTTAGGAGCATCCAGTGTAAAAGGAGCTGAGTCTGCGGCTGAAGCGCCTAAGGGTATGGAGCTCACAAGTAGCAACAAGACCAGCGCAAATACCAATCTTCTGTATTTCATAATTTTCCTCCAAGTTGGTCTTAATCTTAGGACAATCTGCCGCACAGTTATTCCAAACCGGACAGCATAATATAGACGGATTTTTTCCCTGCATATTGCGGATTAGGGTTCATCGCATCTTCACTGAGCATGATGTTGTATCCAACGCCGTCCATATTTGCGGAAATCATATACCCATCTGCTGTCTCCAGTGTGTTTAAATCCGGTGCATCCTTCAATGCTCCTTCATAAAAGTCGCATAGAGTTCCGACGTCATTATCACTAACATACATGACTTCCAGCCCTTTGCTTGCAGGGTTTTCCCTCACATCAATGATCTCAGCATCCACTGCCAGGGGCAAAACATCCTTGGGATAGTTAGCAGGAAGAGTTGTTGAATCAGAGGAGGTTTGCGGGCTTTGAGAATCATCGTTTGTTTGACTTTGTTCAGATATTGCAGGAGCAGCTTCACCGTTAGCTTCTTCCGGTGCCGGCTCTGCAGCTCCACAAGCGGCAAGTGCCAGTATTAGTACGGATAACAGGATCAGTGATAAAGTTTTCTTCATACGAATCTCCCCCTTACATTACGCATCAAAATATAGGCTNNTTTCATAGCTTAGTAGACACTATCACATTACGCATCAAAATATAGGCTAGTATCAAAAGTAAAAATGCATAGATCCTATTCATTGTATAAAAAGAAAACTCCGCTTTATAGCGGATAAGTGCTTAAAATCATTCATTTATGCTCATAGGTCTTCGGGCAGTAAAAAGCCACGGATCAATCCATCCTCTTGCGATATTGGGATGGCGTCATTCCCACTTGTTCCTTGAAATATCTTGCAAAATTTCCGGGATATGCAAAGCCACAGGATGCAAAGGCCTCTGCAACACTTAGGCTCCTGTTCTGCAAGGCTTCTTTGAGTCGGTTTGCCTTCAACTGCTGATGATATCGAAATGGTGTCATACCGGTATGTTTTCTAAACAACCGTATAAGATGGGATGGGCTTACATGTATAGCCTCTGCAACTTTGTCAATATCGAATTCTTCCCTCCAGTTATTTTCAAGATATTCTCTGGTCTTTGCTACTTCCGGTTTACCCTGATAGATCCTGCTCGTGAAAAATACGCTCATCATATACATCATTTGGCCGTCAGCGCCCGGCACAGGAAGGTTCAGGATATCCGTATAGATCGCTTCAATATCATAAACGGGACTGCGAGTCTTATACCACTCCCAAAATGTTTCCAACGGGATCCGGACATCGGGAATCAGAACAGCTTCACCCTCAAACGCTTTTCGGATACCGTCTTTCAGCTCAGGCTGACCGTTCGCGAAGGGATCGCGAATCAGATTGTATTTTCCTAAAATAAGGGAGGTGTCCCTGACATTCCACATCCGAAGAACGGCATCGTTGATAAAAACAATGTCACCATCGCTCTTAAATATCTGTACAGGAATAGGAAAAAGTTCAGATATTTGAAAGAGTTGCTCCCGGGATTCGCAAACAGGAGATACGGGTATTGTGCGAAAAGGTTCAGCTTGAAGGTGCTTTCTATATTCGGAGGGGGTCATCCCCGTCTTCCTTTTGAAGGCCTTTGCAAGACCACCATTATAATCAGCGCCGCATAAAGCAAAGGCTTCACTGATATTCAGGTCAAAATCCCCAAGGGCTTCCTTGATCTTTCCAACCTTGAGGTCTTGGTAATAGCGATAAGGCGTAATCCCCATAAAACTCTTAAACAGCCGTGTCAAGTGATGGCGGGACAAGCCAGTATGGCCCGAAACCCTGGCTAAATCAAAGTCATCCATCCAATGGGTGTCGATATATTCCTTAACCCTGATGGTATCCATTCTCCACTGATAGGTGCGTTTTGTAATGAACACCGTGATAACATAGGCCACTGTTCCGTCTATATGCAATAGAGGAAAACTGGTAATGTCCTGATAGATTTCTTGCTCCTCAAAGGGCACCTTTACATCGCAAACGGACAGGATTTCTCCGGAAAATACACGCTTTATGTAGTCTGTCAATCCAAGATTTTGCATGATAGAAGAGTCATGAAAAACGTTGAACTCCCCGATGATATCTGAAGGGTTAGAAATACGAAAAAAAACTATGAATTCCTTGTTCATAAATAAGCAAACGCCATCGGGAGAAAAGGCCTCCATCGGAATGGGAAAAAGATTAAGCAAAGAGAAAAGAGCATCCTGGGATATGTCCAATTTTTGGTCGACTTTAACAGACTCCATACCCTACCTGCTTTCGTATATTTCTACAATTTAACTATACTTGTTTTGCAAAAGAATGCAAGGTCCTATCAATACCCGATTACCATGCATATACTGTAATAATTTACTTTTGCGATATAGATTCATCCCCAATCCTCATGAGGACAGCCTTATATCCCTACTTCATCAAACTCTATGGAGGGAATAAAATCCGAATCAATGTTCAAAGAACCTATGATTACCGCTCCCTCACTCATAGATATTCTGCCGGCGTCAACATCACCGATCAGCACCGCATCCTTTTTAAGGCAAGCCGTTTTTTTCACGGAGAGAGACCCTTTAATCTTTCCGTCAATTGTCACGTTATTTGCATCCATGTTTCCAACAACAGTTGAATCCTTGTCTAAGCTAATCGCTCCGGAGGCGGTTATATTGCCGAGAACTGCAGCTGAAATTAGAACCACGTCTTTTTTACAGAATAGATCCCCTTGCACTTTACCTGTTACCGATACGTTACCATCTGCCGTAATGTTTCCTTTTATCGCCCCACGAATCTCAATGTCGCCCTTTACCTCAGCATCTCCATCAACCATCATTCCATCCGCAATAATGCTCACAGGATACACCTGTGCATCCTGACTCGTGGCTCGTGTATCCACCTTTTCGATTGCTTCACACAAAAAATCTACAGTCTCCGGAGTCCCCTCTTGTTCCGTCTCTTCATCCACTTTTACAACTCCTATTATTTCTTTCCAGGCTTGCGCTACATTCTCTTTGATGCTCATACCATTTCCTCCCGATTCATTTTTATAAGACCTTAATCGCGATATCCAAACGTGATTGGGGCGACATTTCGACTTAGCGTTTCAAACTGATATCCTTCGGCTGTCAGCTCGTCTATGATAGCGGGAAGCGCTTTCAGAGTGTTTACTTTTCCTGCGCTATCATGAAAGAGAATAATGTTTCTTGAATTTTTCAAGCATGAGGGAACTACATAATCATAGATTTGTTGTTGCGTGACTTTGCCGGCCACATCCCGCGAGGATACATTCCAGTCATAGTATACAAAGCCACGGCGGAACATTTCTGAAATAAGTTCTTGATAAATGGTGTTGTTATAGCTGTTTATGCTACCTCCGGGAAAACGGTATATATCCGGCTTGATATCGGTTATACGGTAAATCAAATCGTAGGTTTTGTAGAAATCTCTGAGGTAATCTTCGATCGAGCCATAGATTTCACTATAAATGTGGCTGTAGGTATGAATCGCCACTGCATGGCCTTCCTGTACGATTCGTTTGAGAATATGCTCTCCATTTTCGCTTTCCAAATTCTTCCCTACAACAAAAAAGGTGGCTTTCACTTTCTTCTCCAGAAGAACGTCTAATATTTTCAATGTCAATTGGGATGGTCCGTCATCAAAAGTAAGATAGATAGCATTGGAAGCCCTCTCCTGTTTGGGAATCTCACCTACGTAGAGGTCCTCATATAGGTTTTGATACTCTAAATCAAAATTATAATCGATGACACCTTCCTCTGTGGCCTGAAAACTATGCTGCCATACAGGCTCCGTTTCCCTCTGCTGCACATATACCAGGTTGGCTAGATTGCTTAATTTCAATGCTTGTAATTCTTTATTTAATTGAACATTAATCAACGCATAGTGAGTAGCAAGCCCAACGGGCACAAGCAAAACCAGCCCAAGTGTCAATAATATCAGATGCTTAAAAAATTTTACGCTTCCCAAATACATAGAAACATCCTCACAACATAGAAACACGAATCGCAAATATTCAGATTTAATCTACCATAGTTTTCCTCCCAAGTAATAAATCTGTCGTGGAAGGTTCCTGTATTGTCGTAAGCTGTACTTTAATGGGCGTAAACGGTTTCCTTTTTGTCGAAATTTGTACTTTTGTGACAAAATGTGAAACTTTATAGGGAATCTTTGCATAACACTGTATTATTTTTGAACTTTATTATATAATAAAAAATATAAGAGATCAAGTCCTTTTTTGTGTGTAAAT
>DCUA01000050.1 GCA_002329675.1 Firmicutes bacterium UBA1426
TTGTTTTTCACGGTAACTCTCTGAGATATGGAAATGACGGAATCGATGGCACCGATTCCATCGCCCATATCAGCATAGTATGAGATGAAATCATTATCTGCATGGCAAATAATCGGCTTTGAGTCGTCAGAAACTACAGTCCAGCCCGTAAAGTCTCCGGTTTCAAAATCTCCGTTAACGATCTGATAGCTCCTATTGTCAGGAGGTGTATTGCCGCCCCTGCCGGTCCTCGATCCGCTCGTGTTCTGTGATGTTCCCGGAGCCACATTCGTGTCGCCCGCAGTTACACCTTGCGTTCCTAGACCAGCCGTAACGGTGGTATCAGGAGTCATAACTGAAATGTCATCTGCGTTTGCATATACGGTTCCTACCCGACCCGGACCACTGATCGATGTTCCATTTCCGCTAACTGTTATTGTGCTTACCGAAGAATACCGCCCTATAATAATATTCGAATTTGCACCTGTGATCGTAGCTGATCTGATATTTGCATTGTTAGCAGTAACGGTAATATCATCAGCCAATACCATAACTTCTGTGAAGGCACCTTCTATTATCACGTCGTCTTTTCCGTCCGCAATAACCGTGCCCACCTCAGTTCCGTCATCCGCGAATACTCTCACTTGGCCGTCGATTCGTTCGATTCGCAGGTTCTGCACGCTGGAGTCTCCGGTTATTATGATGGAATCGTCTCCGCCGCCCCTCGCTATCATCTTGCCCTCTATCCTGGTATTATCAAGTGTGAAGTCTCCATCTCCCACTCCTTCGGCCACAATTAAATCACCAGCTATTAAGGCATCCTTTATTACAACGTCGGCAGCCTTTACGATTGTTACGCAGTTGCCACCTCTTGTCAAAGGTTCGACATTAGCTGTATAGGTACCCGCTTCCGTATAATATGCTCTTACCGCATTATTCACTATAGTAACTACTTCTGCTCTTGTAATATTTGCTTTGGGCGCAAATACACCGTTTCCTTTACCACCAATGTATTTATATGCTTCCATTCCAAAGACAGAAGGCCGTGCCCAGGCAGAGATGTCACCGGAATCTTTAAAAGAAGTTTCTTTGCCGGTACTTGAATCTACTGAAAATGCCCGCGCGAACATTGATGCAGCCTCTTCTCTGGTAATATGCTTTTCAGGGAATGCGTGCCCTTTTCCGTCACCTGACAATACGCCCGACGCATTAGCTTTTAAAACTGCATCTGCATACCAGGCGGTATCTTTCACATCCACAAAAGTATTATCCGCTTTCACCTGATAGCCCATAAGATTGCTCAGTATTGCTGCCATTTCAGCCCTGGTTATCGGGTCATCCGGTCTGAATCCTCTTTCGTCACCAAGGATCAGGCCGACGCTTGCCCATTTTTCTATTTGAGCGGCCGCCCAATGATTCGCGTCAACTAAATTCACCTTCTCTGCAGCGGTTTCGGCAAATCCCGACATCGGGATCATCGCCAGGACTAAACATACCGTGATTACTAGTGCGAGAGCTTTTCTTTTCATCTTTTCCCCGTCCTCCTAAGTAGATACATTGCAATGGATTATTATGTAAAAATATGTTTATCGGAGTAGATGTATGGTATAATTATTTAACAGATTTGGATGACCGCGGTCATTCAAGGGCAATTATATCTCAATTGCTCATAATTAGTCAATAACTGGAGAAAAAAGATGAAAAATAAAAATAATAAAAGAACATTGAAGGCCGCGGAGACGAAGAGAAGAATCTATGAGGCGGCTCAACAACTGGCCTTGGCCAGTGGAATTGAAAATGTAAGTGTAAATTCCATCGTAAAGGCTGCGGGGGTATCCAAAGGTTCCTTTTATGTACACTTTGAATCAAAGGACGCTCTTACAGCGGATCTTGTCAACGACTATACAATGAGCGCAGATTTGACTTACAGATCTTTTCTGGAATCCCTTCCCGCTCATGAATCTGTTTTTGATATCCTTATGATGCTGGCAGGGGAAATCTCCGACTTTATTGAAACGAAAATCAGATTGGAAAATATGAGAGTTCTGTATAAGGCTCACTTAACAAAAACCATAGACACAACCTCAGCCATGAGCTATAACAGAGAGCTCTACAAATTATTCACCGAGGTTCTGGAAAGAGGGGTCAGGCAAGGAGAACTAAGAGAAGACTTACCTGTCGACACTCTGGCAAAGCATTTGATTATGGCCATCCGGGGCATTACCTTTGAATGGTGTATCCGGCATCCGGAATATCATCTGAAGGAGCAGGTCGAAGACCATTTCAAAATACTTCTTTACGGCTTGAAAAAGTAAAACATACTTATGCCAGAATCGAGGGGATCTCATCGGCGGGCATGGGCCGGTAATAGTAATACCCCTGGACCTCATTGCATGTACCGCTCTTAAGAAAATCACGCTGCGTAGTGTTTTCCACACCTTCAGCGACCAGCTTCAGATCCAGATTCTTGGCAAGATTCATAATTACTCGTGTAATGGCCTGGTCTTTCATGCTCTTTTCGATGCCCCGGACAAATTGGATATCCATTTTCAGGACATCGATAGGGAGCATCTTCAAACGATTCAGTGAAGAATACTCCGTTCCGAAATCATCAATGGAAATACGAACGCCGAGTTTCTTCAGATCATTGAGGATGCCCACAATATAGTCCGGCTCTTTCGTCATGGTACTCTCTGTAATTTCCAATTCCACCCTGCCAGGATCAATTCCGGTTTTTTTCAATACATGCTGTACCTGCTTCACCAGATTGGGATTGCGAAGCTCAACTACAGATAGATTGACCGCAATGTTCATGTCACCCAGCCCCATCCTCTTCCAGGCCATGGTCTGCATGCAAGCGGTTTCAAGCACCCAGCTTCCGATCTGGTTTATGAGACCGGTTTTTTCCGCCAACGGAATAAATTCACTTGGTGGGATCATCCCATAATCCGGATGCATCCAACGAAGAAGGGCCTCAAACCCCTTGATCTTCTCTGTCTGCAGTTCGATGATCGGCTGGTAGTAAACCTCCAGCTGGTTGCGTTCCAATGCCCGGAAAAGACTATTGGAAAGATTCATCTTGTACTCCATAGTTTCTCTCATATTGATGGAGCAGAAAGCATATTGGCACCGCCCTCTATCCTTTGCAGTGCGCATAGCTATATCCGCATGCCTGATGAGAACATCCACATCTTCTCCATCGACGGGGAATACGGAGATCCCTACGCTTGCTGATACAAACAATTCATGATCATCAACAATGAACGGACTCTGGAAAATGCACATTATCTTATCTGCAACCTTTGATATATCATCCACATGTCCTACGCCATTCAGCAGGATAAGGAATTTATCACCCCCATATCTTGCCACGATATCGGTGTTTCTGAGACCATCCACAAGCTTTTTCCCAACAGCCTGTATGACCCGGTCTCCGCCGTCATTCCCCAAAGCATCATTAATAGAATAAAAGGAATCCAGATCCAGATATACGATCCCTAAGGTCTTACCATCCCGCCTCGCATTGTGTATAGCCTGCTCTGCCCGCTCCCGGAAAAGCTGTAAATTGGGAAGCTTCGTAAGACTGTCATAATAGGCCATGAAAGAAATACGCATTTCAGACATTTCTTTTTCCAGTGCATCTGAAACGATTCTTGATACGACAGGCAGAGGAACAAGCTGTCCCTCAGTCCACGGTGATCGTTTGCCACTGGCTTCGATATATAAAAATGCAATTAATTTATCCTTGTTGCATATGGGAATGAAGAACCAAGGCTGGTTTTTAGCCTTATTAAGCTTATGGTTCAAAGCCTCGTTCATATAGGATGATCCACCACCGGCTGCAGCAGAAAACTCCAACAGATAATCTGCCCAGCGTTTCTGATAAACGGACATTTGCTGCGGTGTTATCTTAGCTCCGTTCTTAGCAAAATGCTGCGTGCAGATCAGATCGGAGAACTCGCTATCCGTTGGGTGAAGTAACACCAGATCCGCGGTATAATAGTCCGCCAGTTTCTTCAGAAGACCATCGATTCTCTGCGCTGTGCTCGTTCCCCCGCTCAGCGAGAAGTTCGTAGCGATATCGCTGACGAATAGCTGCGTTTGAGCTTGTGCTACATCTCCCTTAAGTTTTCCGGCTTTCATACGATGGGTAATATCTAAAACAATGATAATTACAAAGAGTATCATTGGAACAATCACTAAATATAAAGCAGGATACATCAAAAGCGGGCCCATAAATTCCTCCGATAGCATTGCAAAAGTTGCTTTTGTATATAGGTACACGAAGTATATATCGGATAACAGAAAAAAAACTTTACAGGAAAATAAACTTTTCTTCCAGCAGTTTCTATTGATTTTCTCTGTTTGTCATATGAGCAATTATTCATACGACTATTGACATGTCCCTGCACATGGGCGTATAATATAGCCAATATATGAATGATTGCTCATACGTTCAAACCATACATACGAAAGGATGGCAAAATGGAAAACAGAGATGAATTAGATCGATGCGATTGCACTGTTATTCATAAGCATGTTGTGAATGCAGTCAAGAGGAAAATGCCTCCGGAAGAAGATCTTTACGATCTTGCCGAGCTGTTTAAAGTTTTTGGCGACTCCACAAGGATCAGGATACTCTGGGCTCTGTCAGAATCCGAGATGTGTGTCTGCGATATCGCAGTTCTGTTGAATATGACACAGTCGGCAATATCCCACCAATTACGGGTTTTAAAGCAAGCAAAGTTAGTGAAGAACCGCAGAGATGGCAAGGTAGTTTTCTATTCACTGGACGATGACCATGTAAAGCATATATTCGAAGAAGGTTTGGTTCATATCAACGAGTAGCAGACATAGCAACAGAAAGAAGGGTTCCGGATGGAAAAGACGGTATTGATGCTTCAAGGCCTGGAGTGCGCCAATTGCGCAATCAAAATTGAGGATAAAATCAAAGCATTGCCCGGTGTGGAAGCAGCGAGCGTGGACTTTGTAACTAAAAAGTTAACTATAGAAGTACATAACAAACGTCAAATCAACGATCTTATTGAAAAAATATCGATCATAGCAGATCGGCTTGACCCGGGCACTAAAGTTGTTGAAGAAATCCCCGGAGTTCACGATCATGACCACGACCACAGCCATGGTGAGGGTCTTGAAAAAAGCAGGCTGATTATTCTGGCCATAGGGGCTGTACTGTTCTTTGCAGCTATACTTGTAAATCTACCTTCGTGGGCTGAGTTTGGACTTTTCCTTATCAGCTATCTGCTGATTGGCGGAAAAATAGTGCTTAAAGCCGGTAAAAACATCCTGCGGGGACAGGTGTTCGATGAAAACACCCTTATGAGCATTGCGACAATTGGTGCATTTGCCATAAAGGAATTTCCCGAAGCTGTTGCAGTTATGCTTTTCTATCAAGTGGGAGAATTGCTTCAGGATTTGGCAGTAAACCGTTCCCGAAGATCCATAGCCGCATTAATGGACATTCGACCCGACTTTGCGAATCTGAAAGTGGGAAGTGAATTAAAAAAAGTCGATCCAGATGAAGTAAGCATCGGTGATGTTATCGTTGTGAAGCCCGGAGAAAAAGTGCCCCTGGATGGTTTGGTCACGGAAGGCAGCTCCATGCTTGACACTTCAGCTTTAACCGGTGAATCCATGCCCAGGGAAGTCGTTGCCGGCAATTCTATTTTGTCCGGTTCCATCAACATAAACGGGCTACTCACAGTAGAGGTGACAAAAGAGTTCGCGAATTCTACCGTAGCGAAAATACTTGATCTGGTGCAGAACGCCAGCAGCAGAAAAGCGCCCACCGAAAACTTCATTACCAGATTCGCCAGGTATTACACCCCTGTCGTAGTATTTATCGCCCTTGCACTGGCTGTAATTCCTCCCCTTGTGATCACCGGGGCCACCTTCAGCCAATGGATCTACAGGTCTTTGGTGTTCCTTGTAGTTTCTTGCCCCTGCGCTCTGGTAATATCAATTCCATTGGGATTTTTCGGCGGGATCGGCGGCGCGTCGAAAAACGGCATTCTGATAAAGGGCAGCAACTACCTGGAAGCATTGAACAATGTAGATACTGTGGTATTTGACAAGACGGGCACGCTGACAAAAGGTGTTTTCAAGGTTACGGAAATCGTGACCAATGGCTCTGTTTCCGATGCGCAGCTGTTGGAATACGCTGCTTATGCAGAAAGCTACTCCAATCACCCTATCGCTCTTTCCATTCTGCAGGCTTTTGGTATGGAAATCGATAAAACCCGCATATCCGCTTACAACGAAATTCCGGGGCATGGTATAAAAGTCTCTGTTGATAATAAGGTTATTCTTGCCGGAAACAGCAAGTTGATGGATCGGGAAAATATACCTGTTGAAGAAATCCAGGCACCGGGGACTGTGGTGCACATTGCACTCGATGGAAGTTACGCAGGTTGTATCGTAATATCCGATGAAGTGAAGGACGACAGCAAAGAGGCAATTAAAGCACTGAGAGGCATCGGCACCAGAAAACTCGTTATGCTCACAGG
>DCUA01000143.1:0-1938 GCA_002329675.1 Firmicutes bacterium UBA1426
CCGGCCGTAGATCCTGGACATGCGCACATTGGTCCGGCCACATTCACAGGGACTGTAATTCAATGAAGAAAGATCACGGGTGCGGTAGCGCAGGAGAGGCATGGCTTCCTTTGTGATGGTTGTAAATACCAGTTCACCGGTCTGCCCTTCCACAATGGGGTCCAATGTGGTCGGATCGATGATCTCCGGTACAAAGTGGTCTTCCGAGACATGGAGCCCTTCACCTGCATTACATCCTACGGAAACACCGGGACCGATGATTTCGCTGAGTCCATAGATATCAAAGGCTTCGATTTGCAGCCCTTCTTCTATTTTGGCCTTCATCGCCGGCGTCCAGGGTTCTGCACCAAAGATTCCGATCCTAAGAGGCAGGGAAGCGGCATCCACCCCTTCTTCCTGTAGTGTTTCCAGGAGGTAGGCTGCGTATGATGGCGTGCAAGCCAAAACCGTGCTTCCAAAATCCTGCAGGAGCTGAACCTGTTTTGCTGTGTTTCCGCCGGAAATAGGTACAACTGTGGCTCCCAGATTCTCAGCTCCATAGTGGAGCCCAAGGCCCCCTGTAAAGAGTCCGTAGCCGAAAGCAACCTGAATTATATCATCGGAAGTTACTCCGGCGGAGACCAGTGCCCTGGTCACAACTTCGGAAAAAATATCGATGTCTTTTCTGCTGTAAGCCACAACTGTGGGCTTGCCTGTTGTGCCCGTTGATGCATGGACTCTGACAACCTGACTTTTCGGTACAGCAAAGAGACCAAAGGGATAATTATCCCGAAGATCCTGCTTTGTGGTAAAGGGAAGTTTCACAATATCATCGATGCTCCGGATATCCCCTGGTTCCAGACCCAGTTCCTGCATTTTATGGCGGTAAAAAGGCACATTGTGATACACGCGCTTTACCGTAGAATGGAGCCTTGCACTTTGCAGGTTGTGCATTTCGTCCCGGCTCATGCTTTCCTTCGCTTTATTCCAAATCATTTTCTCTCCTCCAAATATTTATTCTTCTATGCTCAATGTCCCTCACGGTAGTAACCAACTTTGTTTCTGCAACATACTATGAAGAAAAACCTAAAGGAGGTATTCCATATGGACCGTTGTGACCGTTTCGGGGGCATTGATGACAGCCTTCTTTTCTTTTTCTTGCTGCTCGTCTTGCTCTTCTGTAATGGCGGAGCTTTCGGGTGTGATCGTGATCGTTGCTAGATCACAAACAAAAAGGTCTTTCCGTCTCGCAAGAGACGGGAAGACCCGTGGTACCACTCTTATTGCCATGGCAGCAAATGCTGTCATGACCACTTAGGGCAATAAACCCGTATCCCGATAACGGAGGAAACCGTGTTCGCTTATTCAACCCTCTTTGGGGCCCCTTCGGCGGACAAGCTCGAGGGGGAACTTCAGTGAAACTCTGCTGCCGGATCTCAGCATGACCGACTCTCTGTGAACAGAAAAAGACACTTACTTTACCCTGTCATCGCTTCTTCTTTTAATATATTAGACGAATTATATATGGCAGGATTCCATTTGTCAAGAAAGATGACAGCAAAATCGGGTGGTGTTTTGGAAACGGAAATTATGTTATAATACATACAAGTTAATTTGCCCAGAAACTGGTAAGGAGTATCTAATGATCCCCATTAAACTGATATTGCAACCGGGAGAAGATTCAATCGTACGAGAGGTCGAGGAATGCATTACTCTTGAGGAGTTAGTGAAACAGTACGGAGACAAACTTCCCTATAAGGTGCTGGCGGCAAAAGTGGACAATCGCGTTCGTGAATTGACGCGAGGTCTTACCGAGCCCTGCACTGTCACCTTTCTGGATATGAGAAATCCTATCGCCGCCAGAATTTATCAGAGTGGTGTGATCTTCATCTACCTGAAGGCCATTAATGAGGTACTTGGAAATGTAAGAGTGGAAATACAAAACTCCTTGAACAAGGG
>DCUA01000143.1:1959-3966 GCA_002329675.1 Firmicutes bacterium UBA1426
AAAAATACAGGAGAAGATGAAGGAACTGGTTCAGGCAGATATCCCATTTAAGCGCTTGGTGCTCACCCGTGAAGAAGCATTTGAGTTGTTCTCAGACAGCAATCATGAAGAAAAGCGCCGTATCCTTCGGAGCGAGCCCGATATCGACAGAGTTCCGGTTTATTCCTGCAATGGTTTCCTGAACTTTTTCTATAATCAGATGGTACCATCAACGGGTTATATCCAGTATTTTGAGCTAAGGAAGTATCGGAACGGTTTACTTCTCCGATTCCCCGAGTCAGCAGTCCCTGATAAAATTCCGGAGTTTCGCGACGACAGAAAGCTCTATCAGGCATTTGGAGAAGCAAAAAAGTGGGGCAATCTTATGGGGATCTCCTATGTGCAGGACCTCAACCAGAAGATAGAATCCGGTGAGTACAAGGAGATCATCCAGATATCCGAAGCCCTGCATGAGAAGAAGATAGCTCTCATAGCCGATGAGATCATCCGGAACAAAAAAAGGATCATCCTCATTTCCGGACCATCCTCTTCCGGCAAAACTTCTTTTGCAAAGCGCCTGAGCATCCAGCTTAGAGTTAACGGGGAAAAGCCCTTATACATCGGTACCGACGACTATTTTGTGGAAAGGCATCAGACTCCCTTGTTGCCTGACGGCGCACCGAATTTTGAAGACATCGAGGCTCTGGACATCGATCTGTTCAACCGGAATATGAATGATCTGCTGTCAGGCAAAGAGGTAGATCTCCCGACGTTTGACTTCTTCGAAGGGAAAAAGCATTATGGTACCAGGATCACTAAAATCAATTCTAACCAACCCATCATCATCGAAGGGATCCATGGTCTGAACAAGGTGCTGACAATGGAGCTGGACGATGAAACGAAATTTAAAATCTACATCAGCCCCTTGACCCAGCTGAACATTGATAACCACAACCGTATTCCTACAACGGATGCCAGATTTCTACGGCGCATAGTAAGAGATCATCAATTCCGGGGCTATGAAGCAAGCCGGACCATAGAACAGTGGAAAAAGGTTCGCGACGGAGAGGACAGGAATATCTTCCCCTTCAACGGAGAGGCAGATATACTTTTTAACTCGGCCCACATTTACGAGCTTGCAGTGCTGAAGAAGTATGCGGAACCCATGCTACAAGCCATTGATAGAGATGATCCGTCGTATAGTGAGGCGGTCAGACTGTTGAGGTTCCTCCGCTTTTTCCATACCATTGAGGACGATTCCGTTATCGCAAATAACTCTATCATTCGTGAATTTATTGGTGGCAGTATTCTCGTGTAAATAACACAAAGGATGGGCATTATGAGTGATGTAATTGTAATAGGCGGCATTACCGCAGATATCGAAGGACACCCCTATGAGAGACTGGTTTACGCTGACTCCAATCCCGGAAAAATCTTTATTGCCTATGGAGGAGTCGGTAGAAATATTACCGAAAATTTAAGCAGAATGGGCGTTTCCGTCAGTTTCTTTTCCGTAGCGGGAGAGGACTTGACGGGAAGAGCAGCGATGAGAGAACTGGACGACCTGGGAGTGGATGTGTCCGGAGTGCGACTCCTGTCCGGAGAAAATACAGCTATGTATATTTCAATACTGAACATTGTAGGCGATATGGAGCTGGCACTCTCCAACATGGATGCACTGGAACGCATTTCTCCCGATATTATCGATGAAGCCGTTCGGGCGGCTTCCGGATCGAAAATGGTGGCATTGGATACCAATCTGACGGAAGAAACACTGGCCTATGCCATTGAAAAGCTGGGAGACAAGCCCCTTTTCCTGGATCCCGTATCTACAGTGAAAGCGGAGCGAGCAAAGAAGTACATCGGAAAATTCCATACAATAAAACCAAATCGTGCAGAGGCAGAAATTCTATTGGATATGGAAATTCGTGATCCCCGGGCTTTAGAAGAAGCAGGAAAATTGTTTATTGAAAAAGGGGTAAAGCGGGTATTTATCAGTTTATCAGCGGGAGGTGTCTATTTTACCGA
>DCUA01000132.1:0-562 GCA_002329675.1 Firmicutes bacterium UBA1426
TTCTTCAAGCAGCGCTGTCATTACTTATGATGCAAACACAGTAGATTTTGAAGAAATCGTCATGGCGATTCACCGGCTTGGCTATGGAGTCGAGGGAGCAGTACATGGGACCACGGAGTCGGACAAGGTATTAGAAAAGACAAATTTAGGCGATTTGGCAAGCGTTGGGATTCTACTATTTTCACTCTATATGTTAATTGATCGCTTTGGAGCATCAGGCCTTTTCAGGGTATTTCCCCAGGCCGAAGAAGGCATGAGCTATGGGATCCTTTTCATTATCGGTTTGCTTACATCTTTCCATTGTGTCGCTATGTGTGGAGGTATCAATTTATCCCAGTGTGTCCGCTCACAAGCAACTGATCATCATCTTGATGGCAAGCTTTCTGCGCTGTCGCCTGGCATCCTGTACAACACAGGCAGGGTGATTTCATATACCGTCCTTGGCGGACTTGTTGGTGCGGCTGGTTCCGTTATCAGCTTCTCCGGCCCCGCCAAGGGCATTGTACAGCTGGCCGCAGGAATTTTTATGGTAATTATAGGGTTAAATATGTTGAATTTATTT
>DCUA01000132.1:642-15621 GCA_002329675.1 Firmicutes bacterium UBA1426
TGCTGTTCAGCCTTGGGACCGTACCGCTTATGTTCGGCTTGGGAGCGCTGAGTTCCTTATTAAGCAAGCGATTTACAGGTAAGATGATGTCCGTAAGTGCTGCTTTAGTCGTTATTCTGGGCGTGATAATGTTCAGCAACGGTATGAATCTGTCCGGCATTACTGCTCCGCTCCCATCCGTTTCAGCAAGCGGTAGTGCTGCAAATAGTAATGTAGCGGTGATACAGAATGGGGTCCAGACAGTAACAACGACATTATCAACCGGTTCGTATGAACCGATTATCCTGGGAAAGGGGGTGCCGGTCAGGTGGATTATCCAGGCAGAGAAAGGCAATATCAACGGTTGCAACAATGAAATTGTGATACCGGAATTCGACAAGCAAAAGGAACTTGAACCGGGTGACAACGTTATAGAGTTTACTCCTGATAAAATAGGTACGTTCACTTACAGCTGCTGGATGGGAATGATCCGAAGTACCATTACAGTAGTTGATGAACTTTAGAACATCAATTGATGGTGTAGAGATAGACAATGAAAAAGAGAAAGGAATGGATATTATGTCTGGTAAACAAAGGAAAAGAACAGGAAAATTTAGTATCCCAAAAGTAGCAGTTGTTGCCGTTGCAGCACTACTCGTCATACTAGCAGCAGAAATTCTGTTTGATAGCGATGCGTCGGATAAAGACGGTTTAGAAGGAATAAAGAATGCCGTAGTAAAAGACAGCGATCTTATTATAGCAGTAGCTGATGTTACAGACGAGCCCACGTTTTACCCAGTAGAAATAGAGGATACCGAGCTGGAAATACTGGCCGTGAAGGCATCGGATGATACGATACGTACGGCTTTCAATACTTGCCAGGTGTGTTATAGCTCAGGCAGGGGATTTTATGTCCCGAAGGGGGATACCCTCGAGTGCCAGAACTGCGGAAATCGTTTCAGCATGGATGACGTGGAAATCACAAGAGGCGGTTGCAATCCGGTGCCGATCACTGAAGAAAATAAAACAATTGACGATACCAGCATTACTATCACCAAAGAATTCTTGACAGAAGTCAAAGTAATCTTTACAAACTGGAAGATCTAAGAGATTGTGTTTCGAAACTGCCGGTGTTATTATTACACTGATCATGCAGGATAAGATAAATTAAAGGAGAAGCGGATGATTAAGAAGGCAATAAAGGTGCTTATCGTTGACGATGAAGTTAAGATCCTTGAGGTAGTGAAAGCCTTTCTGGAAAGTAAAGGTTATGTGGTTTATACTGCCGAAAATGGCAACGAGGCGTTAGCCTTGCTTCAACGAGAGGTAATTGCATTGGTTTTGCTGGATTTGATGCTTCCTGAAATATCCGGTGAGCAGATTTGCATGGAGATCCGCAGAAAATCAAGAACACCCATCATAATGCTTACAGCAAAAGTGGACGAGGCTGATATGCTTGAAGGTCTGGAAATAGGCGCAGATGACTATATTAAAAAGCCGTTCAGCCTGAAAGAGTTGCACGCTAGAATTGAAGCTGTTTTACGAAGGTCCACAGAGGATATCTTGTTTCACAAAGGTTCATTCAACGATGGAGATCTGGAAATTGACGTAGCCAGGCGCAGAGTGCTAAAGGGCGGAGAGGAGATAAAGCTCACGCTGAATGAATTCAGGATTCTGATATCTTTGGTAAAATACCCGAACAAAGTGTTTACACGGGACGAACTGATTTTGGCAGCCCTTGGTGATGAGTTTNNGTTCACGGCATCGGATACAAATTCGGGGGCAGATAAGTATGAAACATAATTTACGGACGAAGTTGTCGGTTGTAATAGCACTGGTTGTGCTGCTTACCGTTGCATTCATCAGTTTCTTCGGCAACCTGTTTATCGGGGAACAGTTTAATAAATATATTGCTAAACTGCAGGAGCAGAAAATAAATGAAATTGTCTCCACCTTAAGCCTGCAATATGAGAAAAGCACAGATACCTGGGATGTGGATTTCATCCATACGATAGGTATGTCTGCATTGTATGAGGGCTACATCGCTGCTCTTTACGACATGGAAGGCCGGACCGTATGGGATGCGCAAGCCCATGATATGGATCTATGCGCGCAGGTGATGGAGGATATATCTGATCGGATGGTGAAAAATGTTCCTCAAATGGATGGAACGTTCACATCGGAAACCTTTTATTTCAACAGAAATAATGAGACATTTGGAACCGTGAATATACGCTATTACAGTCCGTACTTTTTCAGTGAAAACGATTTCGAGTTCCTGACTGCACTGAATACCGTACTACTCGTAATTGGCACATTGTCCCTTATTATTTCTGTTCTTATCGGAATCCTTATGGCCAGGCATCTGAGCCGGCCTATATTAAAGACTGTAGATGTGACGAAGCGAATTGCCGATGGTAATTATGATGTGAGGATCGACGAAGAAACTGGCACGAAAGAAATTGACATGCTGATCTCCTCGATCAATCATCTGGCGGCGTCATTAGAAAAGCAGGAGAATTTAAGGAAGCAGCTTACAGAGGATGTTTCTCATGAACTGCGGACACCGATAGCAGTCCTGCAATCGCACATCGAGTTGATGACAGAAGGGATATGGGATCCGACAACGGAGCGGCTTGAGGGCTTAAGTGAAGAAATCCAAAGAATGGGCAAATTAGTCGAAGAGCTTGAAAACCTTGCCAGGATAGATAGTAATAGCATAAAGCTGAATAAGTCGATGATCCGTCTGCATGAGATCATAAACGAAGTAATAAGAATCTTTGAAGCTGGTATCGCAGATAAAAACCTTACAATTTCCGTCGATGGTGATTGTTCGGCTATTAACGCGGATGGTGACCGAATACGTCAAGTGGTGGTGAACCTATTGTCCAACGCTGTAAAATACAGCAAAGATGATGGCTCTATTTCATTTGAGATCACTGAAACAGAAGAAACCGTGGGATTTCAAATTAAAGACAATGGTCAGGGAATCCCGGAAAATGAGCTTCCATTTATTTTTGAACGCTTTTACCGAGCGGATAAATCGCGAAACCGTAAGACCGGAGGTTCCGGGATCGGTCTTGCGATCGCAAAATCCATTGTAGAAGCCCATGGCGGCACGATATGCGTGGAGAGCGAAATCGATACAGGCAGTTGCTTCAAAGTAATTTTGCCAAAAACAAATAACAGAGGTTTGTAAGGTGTTTTCACCTTTACAAACCCCTGTTACTTTCTTTAATCAAGGCTGTTCTCAGTCCATTATGCGGATCACCTTAGCCTGGGCCTGGGGCGGATAGATCATGATCATGGGGCCTTCAACGAAAGTAACCTCAACGGACAAACCCTCTACTAAGTCTTCTGCTTTCAGTTCCAAAGAGTTGTAGCCTTTATAGATCTTTGTGTTTTCGCCGATCAATACTTTTGCTTTATCATAAATGCCTACACCATCAACGGTGCCTTCTACAAATACGCTGGTTACTTCACCTTTGTCGTTAGTTGTAACTTCCGTGATCTTTCCGGAAACGCTGATGGGATCCAGGGAAGAAACCTTCCAGCCCGTATCCGATTTTACAACCGTGATATATTCGTACATCTTAGAGGTGCTCTGTGTAGAATCCGTATAGACATATTCTATCAGATAAAGATAAGCATCTTCTTTTAACTTGCCTTTTTCGGTCACGGTATAGTCCTTCACCCAAGGACTTGATGTGCCGGTGACCCAGTTCATGGCCACGTACTCCTCATACTTTTCCGCCTGCAGTGACGGGGTCAACAGAGCATATTGCAGCGCACCATTTCTCATTTTGATAGCCTCTGCCCAGGTACTTGCTGCTGAAAGGTGATCCTGAGGCATCAGCGCCTGCTCAAGAAGGTTGATCCTCATATCGCTCCTGTCGGATTCAATGTGCACCGTACCGGTTTCCGGATCCCAGGTCACAGATGCTCCCAATGCTTCCGCAATATCTCTCACAGAGGCAACGGTTCTCCCGTTTTCTACAGAAGGTGGTACAGTAGAGTCAAGTTCCTCGCCGTTTATAAAAATCTTCACTATAGAGTCCGCAAAGGCAAAAATACCTGTTGCCAACACCAGTATCACGACTAATGCAATAACAATACTTTTTTTCATTCTTCTTCTCCTCTCTGATCCGATGCGGCGCTATTAGAAAAGTGCCGCATTCTGTATGCTATATGATCTGACGCAGTGAAGCAAAGCAATGTTCCATCAACCGGAATTGAAATTTATAGCCGACAGATCACTGTTAAGCAAAATGTGCAGATCCTTTGTGTTGATAATTATGCTAATATAGTATGGATCAACAATTTTTAGAAGGTTTCTGTGATGTAATAAATTGTTAAGGAACAGAACCATCTTTTGTTAAGAATTATAAGATATCCTCTTAATTGAACCGGATGATACCGGAAAAATCAAAAGGGGGATTTATGAATAAAGGAGAGAGCAGCACAATGAATATCCTGGTTTGTGACGATGACAGAGAAATCGTCGGTGCTATCGAGATCTACCTGAAGAACGAGGGGTACGATGTCCTCAAGGCCTATGATGGGATCGAAGCTCTGGACATTCTGAGAAAGGAAGATGTCCATCTCATATTGATGGACATCATGATGCCAAGGCTGGACGGAATGAGAACGACGATGAAGATTCGTGAGGAAAAGAACATTCCCATCATCATGCTGTCAGCAAAGTCTGAGGATTACGACAAGATAACGGGGCTCAACACCGGTGCGGATGATTATGTTACCAAGCCTTTCAATCCCCTGGAACTTGTGGCCAGAGTAAAATCCCAGCTGCGGAGGTATGTGGATCTTGGCAGCTTTGAGAAAAAGACAGGTGTCTACAAATCAGGGGGACTGGTGGTGGATGAGGATGCCAAGGCTGTCTTTGTAGACGGCGTGCAGGTTCCCGTTACCCCGATCGAGTACGGAATATTGAAGCTATTGACCAAAAATGCAGGAAAAGTGTTTTCCATGGAGCAGATCTACGAAGCTGTATGGGAAGAGGTTGCATACAATCCGGAAAACACAGTGGCCGTGCATGTGAGGCGCATTCGGGAAAAAATTGAGATCAACCCGAAGGAGCCCAGATATTTAAAGGTGGTGTGGGGAATTGGATATAAAATTGAGAAGATATAATCATAGCAAAGCATGGAGCGTCCTGGCCTTCGTCCTCTGTGTAGTGTTTTTCGTTGCAACTCTCACAACAGGGGCTATGGCCTTGAAATCGGTATCTTTAATACATGGGAACGGTGCAGATATTGATGATGTTTTATTTTACCCAAGCTATAAAGAGAGCGCAAAATTTCAATGGGAATTTCAGGAGAAAGCCAGTGAGATTCTGTATTTGATCGAAAAGCTGAAAGGAGAGGACTATATAAAGAGTGGTCAATCTCTGGATCAAAATCTGGTCGAAAACCGGATCCGAAGCCTGTTCTACGATAAGGCGGCAAATGATGAAAGCCTTTATGAGAAGTACGGAGATTACTATGAAGGGAACGCTTCGGGTCGTGAACGTTTTGAAGCAGACTATGCCGACGAGATCGATCAGATCAAGCAGGAACTGATCCTGGACGATCTTCGGAATTACGAAAGAGCAAAGGAAAGACTAAAGAGGACAGAAGGCTTTCTTTTCTATGCAACGAACGGTGTCAATATCGTGACGAATCTGGTAGAGTGGGATTTGGACGTAAATGCAGCAGGTGATGCAGTCACGACGGGCACAGATGCTGTTTCGCCGATGGACAGCAGTCGCTTTATAGATATGGTGGGTAACGGGGAGTATCTGATCTACGAAAACGGTAAAATGATCAAGACATCTCCTAGCGCAGAATCTATTAATCAGAACATAAGAAATAACGACAGATATTTAGAAGAACACTTTTACGAGCAATACAATCCGGAACTCAAGGTATATTTTGCCTTTGACGAAAGCTACCTTTCCGCTAAGGAAGAGGTGTTCCGGGAAAGCAAAGCGGTTGTACTTAAATGGATACCCATAGTGGCAGCCTGTGCACTGATCACCATCATTGCTCTGGTATTTGCCATCGTGCTGACCGGGAGGAAGGATCCGGAGGGGAACAGACCCAATTATCGGATCGACAGAGTCTTTACGGAACTGCAGCTTCTCATCATTGCCGGATGTCTCTTTGGAGGAGGTTTTCTCTTCATAGAAATTCTATTTCAAAGCTTACAATACAGTCCTCATTACCTGGGGGCTATAACTCCCATGAGTTCTGCCGGTTTGATTCAGATGGGAATAGCTGTCCTGTTGGGTCTGGCTTCTGCTTCCCTGGGTCTGCTGTTCATACTGTCCTGCGTCAGGAACATAAAAGCAGAACGATTTCTTAAGAACTCCCTTATCTTCCGGATTCTCTCAGGCGTATTCCATGGCATTCGTGCGGTGTATCACGGCGGCAGCATCATGCGAAAAGTGGTTCTCATCACCCTGGCTGTCTGCGTTCTTTCTGCTACAGTCGTACTGGCTCCTGTTGTGGGCGTTCTCATCCTGATTCTGGCGCCCAAGTGGGTAAGGAAGTATGAAGAGATCAGAAAAGGTGTATCGGAAGTGAGCAACGGCAATCTGACCTACAAGATCCCCGTAACAGGAGAGGGGGAATTAGATCGGTTAGCCACTGAAATCAACAAGATCTCCGCGGCGTCCAATATTGCCATACAGAATGAATTAAAAAACCAGAGATTGAAAACGGATTTAATATCCAACGTATCTCATGATTTAAAGACTCCCCTGACCTCTATTATAACCTACATCGATCTATTGAAGACAGAAGGTCTGGAAAGCGAAAATGCGCCGCAATATCTTGATATTCTGGACCAGAAGGCTACGCGGTTACAGAAGCTGACGGAGGATCTCTTTGATGCCGCCAAAGCCTCCAGCGGAGCTATTCCGGTGCGGTTGGAAACTGTGGATCTGCTCTCACTCATCAACCAGGGCCTCGGTGAAATGACCGCAAGGATCGAAGCTTCAGATCTCAGCTTTATCGTGAATGCAGAAGAAGAGCGGTACTATGTTCAAGCGGATGGCCAGTTGCTCTGGCGTGTGGTGGAAAACCTGTTAGGCAATGTGTTGAAATACGCGCTCCCCGGATCGAGAGTCTATATTGACTTAAAAGAGGTGGCGGGGATCAATGGAAAGGATCCTCAGGTACTGCTGGAGATCAAGAACATTTCAAGTACGGCGCTGAATATCAACGCAGACGAGCTTATGGAGCGCTTTAAGAGAGGAGACGAATCCAGAACTACAGAGGGGAGTGGATTGGGTCTGGCTATTGCTAAAGATCTGGTGGTCCTCCAGAACGGCTGGTTTGAGATAAAGATCGACGGTGATCTGTTCAAAGCGGTTGTGATGCTTCCCCGGGCATTGCCCCAGGATCGGTGAGCCGGAGTTCACCGAAGGTGTGCAGAATTTCAAGTAGTCTGTGAGTATTTATGATAGATTCACAGACTACTTGAATTTCTGCACAAATAGCATTGATATATACTATATTTTCACAGATTAATTGAAATTCTGCACACCACACAGACTAATATCAGATCACATTGTCCTGGTCATCACTTCAAATTAGCACTGCTTCCTCCATGGCGTCATACAATATAGGATAAAATAGGAAGGAGATCTTATCGAAATGAGAAGACGGACCTGTGTTCATTCTGAGTGCATCAGTGAGCATCAGCTCAGCATAATTAGCTTGTTTCGCAAGCTTTGGGAACAGCATGCTAACTGGACCAGAGCCTTTATTGTGAGTGCTGTTGCAGGACTTGCGGATCTGGATGTGGTAACACGAAGGCTGCTCCGCAACCCTACGGATTTTGCCAACGTATTGAGAAATTACTATGGGGATGAAAAGGCAAAGAAGTTTGAAAAACTACTTAGTGACCACCTGCTCCTTGCAGCAGATCTTCTCAATGCCGCAAAGGCAGGAGATGAAGAGGCGGCAGATATGGCACGAAGAAAGTGGTATTTTAATGCATCGGACATAGCGCTCTTTCTGTCGGAGATCAATCCGTACTGGAGTGAAGACCGATGGAAGATATTGCTGTTTGATCATCTCCGTATGGTAGAGGAGATAGCAACTCTCAGAATGCAGGGACAGTATGCCCGGGAGATTCCCGTCACGGACATGAACGAGGAAAGAGCACTGTCAATGGCGGATTATCTGGCGGCAGGAATTATCAGGCAGTTTAGCCTCTAACCCTTGTTTTGCTGGACTTTTTGGCTCATTGGAGGTATTCTTAAGAAAGGATAAATCCATTTGTAGTGAAAGGGGACAGTGCTGGATATGGATACCATGACGATCCTGAAGATAGTTTTTACAGCACTCCTCTGTGTTCCCGTTTTGGCTTTGTCCGCCTATTTGATCGATAAACTAATAGACGAAATAGTCAAGAAACCAGGGAGACAAAGATGAGGACGGGGTTATTCATTACCTTTGAGGGGCCCGATGGGGCAGGGAAGACAACACAGATCAACAGGCTGACGGACTATCTGGCCTCCATGGGGATGGATACCGTTTTGACCCGGGAACCGGGAGGCACACAAATAGGTGAGAAGATCAGAAAAATCATCTTGGATCCTCATCATAAGGAGATGGCTCATCTCACAGAAGCCTTGCTCTATGCATCCTCCAGAGCGCAACATGTGGCTGAGAAGATTCGCCCTGCCTTGAATGCGGGGAAGACAGTCATATGTGACCGCTTTATGGACTCCAGTATTGCGTACCAGGGCTATGGACGCAAGTTAGGGGAAAGAGTACGCATTATCAATGAGATAGCTGTAGAGGGTCTGGTCCCTGATCTGACCTTCCTGCTTCTAGTGGATCCTGATGTGGGGAAAAAGCGGATAAGCAATGGTTATCTGGATCGGTTGGAGCTGGAAGCGATCCACTATCACAGAGATGTATACCAGGGGTATCTGAAACTGGCAGACCTGTATCCGGAAAGGATCCTCTGTATCGATGGGAGCCGCGGAGTAGAAGAGATCAGCTCGGAGATCATAGATAAAACCGCTGCATTTCTGGGAAAACTCAAAGGATAGCATATGATACAGGAGTTAATGAAGAATCAACTTGTACAGTTTGCCCGTGAGGGAAAGCTGATGCATGCATATATTCTGCAAGGACGAAAGGATGACGATCTGACTGCCTTTGCCCGTGAATTAGCCAGCGCAATCACCCCCTACGGCGAAGACATCCATACAATATGTGCGGATGGACTGTCTGTAAAGGATAAAGCGGTGGAAGAGTTACTGGCCAGGTTGCTTTCCAGGCCTTTGGTGGGAGAACGGACCATAGCTATAATTCAGGACGCCGACACAATGACCCATCATGCGCAGAACCGTCTTCTGAAGACCCTGGAGGAACCGCCGGGAGGGTCGATATTATTCCTGCTCTCAAACAATGCAGAACATCTGCTGCCTACGATCCGGTCCCGCTGTGTACTGGTTCGGCTGGATGATGCGCAGGAGTCTGAAAGTGCATTAGCTGAAGCAGCTTATGAGCAAGCCTGTACGATCGGAACTATGATCCTGGAAAGACAAAGCTACTATGCCATTGCCGGGAAGCTTTCAGAAGCCACGGAAGAACGGGAGAAGGCGGTTGCTTTTCTGGACGCTATGGAAAAATGGTATCGGGATATTCTGTTCTGTGCGATGGGAATCTCTTCAGGATGTACCGATTCACATATGCAGGAGCTGAGCCGGCTTGTGACCGCGGAGGGAGCACATGAAGCCATAGCTCTTATCGAGGAGGCGCGGCGGGATATCAGCCGCCATATCAACACAAATCACACCATAAAAAATATGGTATTGAAGATGCTATAGGAGGAACCCATATGATAAAAGTTGCAGGGGTAAGATTCAAGAAGGCCGGGAAGGTATACTTCTTTGATCCTGCCGGAATAAATGTATCCAAGGGTATGAACGTAATCGTAGAAACTGCCAGAGGTCTGGAATTCGGAACCTTGTCTGATGATATAAAAGAAGTAGAAGAAAAAGAAATCGTTGCTCCTCTTAAGAAGATCATTCGTATCGCCGATGAGAGAGATGTATTGCAACACAAGGAAAACCTGGAGAAAAAGGAACACGACCTCGCCTTATGTCAGGAAAAAATCGATAAACACAAGCTGGACATGAAATTGGTGGATGTAGAACATACTTTTGACAACAGTAAAATCATATTTTATTTTACTGCCGACGGGCGAGTTGATTTTCGTGAATTAGTTAAGGATCTGGCCGGCGTCTTCAAGATGCGCATTGAGCTCAGGCAGATCGGTGTGAGAGATGAGGCCAAGCTTGTTGGAGGTATTGGCACCTGCGGAAAGGCCTTGTGTTGTCATTCGTGGATGCCCGAGTTTGACCCGGTATCCATAAAGATGGCCAAGGTGCAGAATCTCTCCCTGAATCCCACTAAAATTTCCGGGATCTGCGGCAGGCTCATGTGTTGCCTGAAATTTGAAAATGACGTGTATTGCGAACTGCGGAAAGGCATGCCGGACGTTGGTGAAAAAGTGAAGACAATAGATGGCATGGGTGTCGTCGTTGAGAGCAATATTCTGGAAAACAAGGTCAAAGTACGCCTGATCATCGAAGAGAAAGACGGTGACAAACCTGAAAAGCTTTCAACGGATTACAGTACCTATACAAAGCAGCAGATCAGGCGTCTGGGGAATAAAAAAAATGATGATTCCTTTGACGACGAAATCGATGCATCTTTACTCCATGAAATAAAAGACATATTAAACGATTAAAAAAATCCTGTTCGCGCTCAATAGAGTTCGAACAGGTTTTTTGTTGCTTTCGGTAGCTAGTTACAGATTCTGCATCTCTTTAATGCAGTCTGCGCATACATTCTTATCATGGATACGCTTGACGCTTTTGGCATTACCGCAGAAAATGCAGGCTGGCTCATACTTCTTTAAGAGAATATAATCACCGTCAACATAAATCTCGATGGGGTCTTTGATTTCAATGTCGAGAGTTCTTCTAAGCTCAATGGGAAGCACGATTCTACCCAGCTCGTCAACTTTTCTTACNNTTTAAACACTAACACCTGATTATAGGTTACCATAAAACAACATTTTAGTCAAACTTTTTTATTTCTTTAGCAACCCGACCAGTGATGTAAGAGCTTTGAACAGCGAAGTCAATCCTTGAATGAAGCCTTCATTGCCTTTTAACGCTCCGGAGACAGATGAAACCGATTGGCTTACGTTGCCAATGATCTTTTGTGCTTCTTCCACTCCATCGGCAGCAGTAGCAGTTATCCTTTCTGTATCCTCAAGGATCCTGTTAAGTGTTTTAACAGCAGGAATCAAATTCCTGACCAAAGAGATGCAATAAAAAATCAGGACTACGAGGGCGATGGCAATAATGATGAGACCTGCGTCGCCTAGTGTAATAGTAGCATCCATCTACATCACCTCCACATTTCATTATGCAGGAAAAGGTGGAAGTTTTCAACATGATTTTCCTATGAAGGCATATATCTTTATAAAGATTTCTGAAATAAAGGTCCCGAAAAGAGGTATCCTGTATGATGAACTATATCTGGGCCGGAATGCTTCTTTCCGGCATTGCTGTTGCCGCCTACAGAGGGGTGCTGGGATCCTTCAGTGAAGGGCTGATGACCAGCTGTACCGAGGGGGTGTATTTTGTCATCGGACTGGCTGGGATCATGGCGGTATGGTCCGGGTTGATGAATATTGCAAAGGATTCCGGTCTTATAGATGCCTTTGCCAGGCTTGTCAGACCTATGATCCGATTTCTGTTCCCAAAAGAACGGAATCGGGAGACCATTGCTATGATGCTCATGAGTTTCAGTGCAAATATCTTCGGAGCAGGGAACAGTGCCACGGTGTTCGCGCTGAAAAGTATGGTTATGCTGGATGAAGAAAATGGGCATAGCCCTGTTGCCAGCGACGCTATGTGTATGTTCATGGCAGCAAATATGTCCATGATCCAGATCGTTCCGGTTACAATAGTGAAAATCAGAAGCGATGCCGGTTCATCAGATCCGGGAAGCATAATCCTCCCGTCTATAATTGTTGGGATCGTGTCCATGATCGCTTCCATTGCTGTTTGCAAGATCTATGAGAGGAAGTCCTGTAAATGACCAGCCTGTTAAGTGCGATCTCCCTGTGTTTTATACCCGGAATTATTACTGTTATCATTTTCCATGGGTTGTGGAAGAGAGTGCATGTTTATGACAGCTTCATTGAGGGCGCCAAAACAGGGATTGCTACGGCCGTGGAAATCTTACCTTTCATAATTGCCATTTTTATCGGCATAGAGGCCATGGTAAGCTCCGGAGCGATGGAATATCTGGAGAATATCATCGGGCCTGTTTTTGAAAAATTGGGAATCCCAAGAGAGCTGACCTCACTGATTCTGCTGCGCCCCGTGTCCGGCAGCGGATCTCTCGCATTGGTAGAGCGGATGGTGACCACTTATGGCGCTGACAGTTTCCTGGGAAATGTGGCGTCGGTCATGGCAGGGACCTGCGAAACTGTTTTCTACGTGATCGCAGTCTATTTCGGTGCTACAGCGGTAAAAAAAATACGCCATTCTCTTCTGGCCGGCCTCGTGGGCTACGGTGTAGGAGTAATGGCGTCCGTATGGATCTATCGGCTTATGGAATAAGGTGTTAATCTTCTACTTTAATTAGATCTGCACCCAGGGAGCGGAATTTGTCTGCAAAGGATGAATAGCCTCTCTCCAGGTGATAGATCTCGGAGATTTCTGTTGTGCCTTCGGCCATGAGTCCCGCAAGCACCATCGCAGCCCCCGCCCGGAGATCGGTGCAAATTACTTGTGCGCCCTGGAGAGTCTTATCTCCTGGTATGATGGAGCTTCTTCCTTCGATCTTTATTTCAGCTCCCATGCGGTTAAGTTCACCCACATGCATATATCTGTTTTCGAAGACCGTCTCCACAACAACGCTGGGTCCGCTGACGGTGGCGAGCAACGCCATAAACTGAGGCTGCATATCCGTAGGGAAACCGGGATAGGGCATGGTCTTGATATCAGTGGATATGAGGGGCTGCAAATCGCCCCTTACCCGCATTCCTTCGTCGCTGTCTTCGATGCTGACTCCGCATTCAATGAGTTTTGCGATAACGGGCTTTACATGGTCGGGAACGACATTCTTCAACAGGACGTTGCCCCGGGTGATAGCTGCGGCCACCATAAAGGTACCTGTCTCGATCCTGTCCGGGATGACCGTATGCCGTGTACCGTGAAGTGAGGGAACTCCTTCGATACGAATGGTATCGGTACCGGCACCTTTGACTTTGGCACCCATTTTGTTCATGAAGTTTGCCAGATCGACTATTTCAGGCTCTTCCGCAGCGTTTTCGATAATGGTATTTCCTTCAGCCAGAACGGCTGCCATCATGATATTTTCTGTTGCGCCTACACTGGGAAAGTCCAGATAGACCTTGCCTCCTGTCAACTTGTCGGCGCGTGCTTCTACATAACCGTGGCCCTGTTCGATCTCTGCGCCTAAAGCCTGGAACCCTTTCAGGTGAAGGTCGATAGGCCTGGCACCGATCGCACAACCACCGGGCAGTGCAATCTTTGCTTTTTTGGTTCTGGCAAGTAAGGGACCCATAACCAAAATGGAGGCACGCATTCTCTTGACCAGTTCGTAGGGAGCTTGTTCTTCTATGATCTTATCGGTGCGAATAACGATCCGACCGTTATCGTAATCCTCTTTTACTTCGGAGCCGATGCTTCTAAGGAGCTTGCACATTACATCAACATCGCGAAGAGCAGGTGCTTCCAGAATTTCGCACTCACCCTCCGCTAGCAGAGCGGCAGCCATGATAGGAAGTACCGCGTTTTTGGAGCCGCTGATTTCAACCTCACCGTGCAACGGGCCGCTCTTCTGTACTATATATTTAGCCAAATTAATCCTCCGGGGTAATTCACTTTCTACAGGAAACAGTATACCATCATTCTGCACTTTGTCAAAGTACAATATACCTTTTGGTACCCCGACACAGGAACACTTCGCTGCCATTAATATCAATAAAAAGGAAGAGGTGGGTTTTTCTTAAGCAATTATGCTAAAGGGGGACAAAACATAATATGATACACCTCTTCCCGTCTTTATTAATTATCTCCAGAAGCCATGGTAATATACCCGATCTAAAAATCAATAGTGAATGAAACAAGATCCTCTTTCATACATTTAAACAAGCCACAAGGTTTGTCCCTGTGGAGCATTTGATCGGAGGCATTAGATGAAAATCAGAGCACGTATGAAAAAAAGGTTCCGATTCAGGATCAGAAACCGGGCATTAGTGCGTATTTGCGCCGCAACAGCAGGCGTTATGCTTTTTGCCCTGGTTTTGTTACCACTATTTCTTGTTGCATTTTTTCACGGGGATGAGATCAGCTTTCCCCGGACGGAGCGAGAAAGCCGGACCATCACCGTATACCGCCAGAATGAGGGAAAGATGATAACCCTTGATCTAGAGTCATACGTAGCAGGTGTAGTCGCAGGAGAGATGCCCGCAACCTTTGAAATGGAAGCTTTGAAAGCGCAAGCCGTCGCTGCAAGGACTTATGGGCTTTCAAAGATCACGCGGGCAGCTGCTGGAGGGAACTCCGGGGAACATCCCGATGCACCCCTGTGCGACACGACCCATTGCCAGGTTTTCCGCACTGAGGAAGAGTTAAAAGAGATCAAGGGTACAGGATGGATGGATGATGGATGGCTCAGGATCCTGGAGGCGACGGAATCCACGGCAGGTGAGATAATGTACTATGAGGGTAACATGGTTGAACAGCCTCTTTTTCACTCTGCCAGTGGCGGCAAGACGGAGAATTCGGAAGATGTGTTTGCTTCGGCACTTCCATATCTACGCAGTGTTGAAAGTCGCTTTGAAGGAGAAGCCCCTTACCAGAATGAAAGCATCTCCATATCTCTTTCTACCTTTGAGAGAAAAGTAAAGGAAAAGTATGGAGCA
>DCUA01000132.1:15709-25500 GCA_002329675.1 Firmicutes bacterium UBA1426
CATGGAGTTGGAATGAGCCAGTGGGGCGCTAACGGAATGGCAAAGGCAGGCTATAACTATAAGGAAATATTGCAGCACTATTATCTCGGGGTTACAGTGGAATGATGTGATCCTCGTTGATATGATCAAAATATGATATACTGATTATTATTATTTACAGTAATGAGGACAAGCCATGTTCGATATCAGAGAGAACCTGAAAACCCTTCCGGATAAGCCGGGAGTCTATTTGCATAAGGACAAAACCGGAGAGATCATTTATGTGGGCAAAGCCATATCCCTTAAAAACCGGGTCAGGCAGTATTTCCAGTCAAAATCCAATCTTGACCCTAAGGTTCGGGCTATGGTATCCCACATCGCGGAGTTCGAATACATCGTAACGGAAACAGAGATGGAGGCTCTGCTCCTTGAGTCAAACCTGATTAAAAAGTATATGCCGAAATACAATGTTCTCCTCCGGGATGACAAGACCTTTCCTTATATTAAGGTTACTTTAGGAGAACCCTGGCCGCGATTGGTTAAGACCAGGCGGATCATAGACGACGGAAGCCGCTATTTTGGGCCGTATACGGATGCCGCGGCGGTAACCCAACTCATCGATCTTCTGTCCGACATTTATGGGTTGAAGCGGTGTAGTGCAGGAAGCTTTCCCGAGGGCTTCAGACCTTGCCTGAATTATCATCTCAAGCAATGTCGGGGCATCTGTACCGGAGAGGTGGATCCGGCAGAATATCGGAGATCCGTGGAACATGCGGTGGAGTTTTTATCCGGGAATACAGGAAAAGTTCTCCGTTACCTGGATGAACAGATGGTACGGGAAGCAGAGGTCATGAATTATGAACGTGCAGCAGAGTACCGGGATAAAATAGCTGCGGTGAAAGCCATTCCCGATCAGGAGAAGTTGGATGACTTCCTTTCAGATGTCAGGCGAAACAGAGTAAAAGTAGTCCGCCGTAAGGCAGAAGAGATGGCAAACAGGGAACGGGAAAAGCAAGAAGCCCTCAAAGTTGCCTTGCAGAAAGCCGGACTTGCCGGCATCGATAGGATCGAGGCCTATGACATCTCACATATTGCAGGAACGGACTCCGTAGGTGCGATGGTCGTTTTTGAGGAGGGGAAACCATCTCGCAAGAGCTATCGCAGGTTTCGCATTAAGACAGCACCGGGAGGGGGCGATACGGACAGCCTCCGAGAGGTAGTGTTCCGCCGGATCAACAGAGGGTTGGAGCAATCCCCCGGTTTCTTACCAATGCCGGATCTGCTGCTGATAGACGGGGGGACAAACCAGGTCAATGCAGTGGAGCAGGTACTGGCAGAAATGGAGGTCAGTATTCCCGTAGCGGGTATGGTCAAGGATGAAAAGCATAAAACCAGGGGATTAATATTACGGGGGGAAGAAAAGGACCTTCTCGATAATAGAGTCCTTCTTCGCTATATTTCAACGATACAAGAAGAAGTTCACCGATTTGCCATCGAGTATCACAGGGGTTTACGTTCGAAAAAGCTGAAGAAATCTGCCCTGGATGATGTTCCCGGTATCGGAGAGAAGAGAAAAGCGGCTCTGCTTAAGGAATTGGGCAGTATTGAAGCTATCGCTGCAGCGGATGTTCTGATTTTGGAGAAGATCCCCGGTATGAATCGAAAGGCAGCGGAGAGCGTAAAAAAGCATTTGAACAGTTGACAATTAAGGGGCGTTTTCATGGTATCAAAGATTTTGATTGTTAAAAAATCACGATAGTGTTATAGTTAGCTTATAGCGGGGTATCTTAATACTATAGGAACCCAACTGAGTAAGCGTATAATTTTAGGAGGATATTTATATGACAGACAAAGACAAATGTGCCCCAGGCTGCTGCAGCGATGGTTGTGATTGCGGGCCGGACGAAGAATTCGAAATTATGACTTTGGAATTCGACGATGGCAAAGAAGTAGAGTGCGAAGTAATGGGGATTTTTGATGTTGATGGTAAGGAGTACATTGCCTTATATGCAACTGATGGTTCCGACGAAGTATATCTCTATGGATACAAAGAACTTGATGATGAGGAAAACGATTGTGAACTCATCGACATTGAAGATGATGCAGAATATGAGAGAGTCTGTGCGGTATTTGAAGAAATCACCGGATGTGAAGAGGAAGAGGCAGAGTAAGCCAAAGAAAGTAAAAAAGCCCGCTCACAGCGGGCTTTCACTTTTTTGACTAACTGTTAACCCCGGGACAAGCCGTTCTTTAAGAATAGAAACGCAACCAGGGCGCAGATCCCTGCATAGATGAAATTCGACTTATCGAAGTTGCCTCGAAAAATAGGCAGGGCAGCCACTATGGTAATTACTACAAAAAGCAGTCCTATAAGCAAGTATCGCTTTTTTTGCGAAGTCATAACAGAAATCCCTCCTAATATCCGAATGATACGATCACTGTCCTATCATATCATAAGTTGGCATTGAAGGAAAGAAGCGATTACTATATAATACACACGTAATACTTTTGGAGGTTGATTATGAAAGAGTATGATATCATTATCGTTGGTGCTGGAGCCGGTGGAGTCTTCATGTCCTACGAGTTTACAAAATTAAATATAAACGCCAAAATCCTGATGATCGATAAGGGCGGGGATCTCAGCCGCAGGAAGTGTCCTATCAATATGGGAAAGACGCCCACCTGCATCAAGTGTTCCCCCTGTCACATCATGAACGGTTATGGTGGCGCCGGTACGCTTTCCGACGGCAAATACAACATAACCACACAGTTTGGCGGCGAGCTGCACTCCTACGTAGGGGTGGAAAAGGCTATGGAAATGATGGAGTATGTGGACAAGGTACTCTGCGATATGGGCGGTTCGGAGGCAAAGCTCTACACCACATCCAACTCCGATCTGAAGAGGATAGCCCTGCAGCATAATCTTCACCTGCTTGACGCCAAGGTCCGGCATTTAGGCACCGATCGAAATTTCAAGATTCTGGAGAATATCTACAACTACTCAAAAAACAAGGTGGATATGCTGTTTAATACACAGGCTACAGATGTTGAGCGGCTTGATGAGGGCTTCATCGTAGTTACAGAAAAAGGTGAGAGATTTAAGTGTCGGCATCTGGTGCTTGCCACCGGCCGATCGGGCTCCAAGTGGATTTCCGACATCTGCGAGAAGGTGGGGGTAAACCTCACGAGAAACCGCGTGGATATCGGCGTCCGGGTAGAGCTTCCCGCTGTGATCTTCAAGCACATTACCGATGATGTATACGAGAGTAAGCTTGTCTACAAGACTGATAAATACAACGATATGGTCAGGACATTCTGCATGAATCCCTACGGAGAAGTAGTTGCAGAGAATACCAACGGTATCGTCACCGTTAACGGTCACAGCTACTCAGATCCTTCCCTGCATACAGAGAACACGAACTTTGCATTGCTGGTATCCAATAAATTCACAGAGCCCTTTAAGGACAGCAACGGCTATGGCGAATCCATAGCCAGGCTTTCCAATATGTTGGGCGGAGGAGTCCTCTTGCAGAGGTTCGGAGACCTTGTAAAAGGTCGTAGAAGCAGTGCCCGCAGAATGGAGAAGTGTTTCACAAGACCCACTCTGAAAGCGACACCCGGGGATCTTTCTCTGGTCATTCCGAAGAGGCAGCTGGACAATATCATTGAGATGGTCTATGCCTTGGATCAGATCGCACCTGGAACAGCTAACGAAGATACCCTGCTCTACGGTGTGGAGGTGAAATTCTACAACTCCAAGGTCGATGTAGACGAGAATATGGAAACAAAGATCAAAGGGCTGTATGCCCTGGGTGATGGATCCGGCGTGACCCATTCCCTGTCCCAGGCGTCAGCCAGTGGTGTGCTGACAGCGCGGGTATTGGCGGAAAAATATTAAGGATCGCATGTCAGGTCTCTTTTGGGAAACTCCGAAAGAGACCTGTTTTTATCATGATAAGTTTTTCCACCTATAGTTCAACCTGCTCTTGTACCATTTGGGACCGGTTTTTCCGGTTGCGCTAAAACAGGGGTTATTCCATCCGCATATCCAATATCAAACAACATCCCTTCGGATATCTCACCAAACATTTTTCTGGGCTCTAAATTAACGATAAATAATGCCTGCTTTCCTTCGATCTCTTTTACGTTCTCACGTTCCTTCTTCATACCGACTAATATAGATCTCATAAAATCTCCAAAGTCTACCGATAATTTGACCATTTTATCAGACTTTACAATATCATCAACAGAAACAATCGTACCGACACGTATGTCTACTCTTTCGATCAGCTCCATATCGATCGCAGGTTTGATTTCTACCATTGCATATTTCTCCTTTTTCCAAGATTATGTTTTGTACCTTCATGTTACCAGTTTTCTGTCGTTTTGTTAAGGAGATGTCCGAACCCCCTTTTTGTGCAAAATATTGAGTTGTGTGTGGATCAAAAGTTGTAAACGATCCCTACTGTGCAAAATATTGAGTTATGAGTGGAATCTCAAGGTTAAACCTCTCATAATCCACACACAACTCGATTTTTTGCTCATTTTTCCTGCTATTATTGATAAGGTTGGTCAAGTCCGCCTTTCAATTATTTATCCGGCTTTCACATGGTGAAAGAGTGTTGTTTCTTTTGTCAAATGCTGCAAATAGCCGAATATAATTCACAGAAATAGCAAAATATAAACAGCAGAGTATTTAACACAAGGAGGAATTGCTATGGATATGACGACCGAAGATATATTGAAGAAGGCATTGCTTGATACCCAGGAAAAGGTTCGGGATTTCATGCATTATACCCGGGAAATGAAGAGTGAAGAGCTACGGACTTTCTTTAAGGAGGCCGCTGAGGAGGAGGGAATGCAGGCACGAAAGCTTCAGCAGTTTCTCGGTGAGATAAGGAGTTAGATTCGCCGAACAAAAACGCAAAATTGATTTAGGTCAAGGTTTTTCTCCTTACCATGCATTAGAATACAAGCATCAAAAGACGTAAACAAAGGTGAAAGGAGAGAATCCAATGAAACAGACCATAACAATAAATGGCCAGACAAAGCTTGGCGAACTCGTAACATTTTTCCCCGCGATCACATCCCGATTAAATGAACTCCACATTGATTACTGCTGTCAGGGAGACCGTTCCCTCGATGCAGCAATAGTAGAAGCAGGGTTGACACCTGATTTCATCGCTGAAGTACAGAATGCCTACAGTGACTATTTAGCAAGGCCGAGCAAAGACCTGCCGGTAACAGAACTTTCCGATGAGGAACTGATCGACCTGATCCTCGATACCCATCATCTGACGGAACGTGCTTTGTGGAAAGAGCTGGATAAGCTTGTCAATTTAATTTTGTTGGTGCATTATGAACATGGTAAAGAGTTGATGCTGAATATCCATCGAAGCTTTAGCGAGCTCAAAATGGAATTGGAAGAGCACTTCGCAAAAGAGGAGAAAGAATTGTTCCCGGCGATGCTTAAGGAAGACAAAACCCCCGAGGATATTGCAGCCATACGTGATTTCATCAATGAACTGGAAGGTGAGCACGATGGCGCCGGGAAAATAATAAAGCGTTTAATAAAGGAAACAAACGACTTTACTCCACCGGAGTATGCTTGCCCTACGGTGAAAGCCGTTTATCAGAAGCTCCACGAGTTAGTGGATGATGTTTTCCTGCATATCGCTAAGGAAAACAGCGTTCTGTTCAAACGTTACCAATAGTTATTGCAGGCATTTGCGCTTTGATGGGTGTCTTTGATACGAGAGGAGTGAAAAAGATGGCAAAAGCAGAATTTCAGTTGGAACCATTGACCTGTCCTACCTGTGTGAAGAAGATCGAAACTGCGCTGGCGAAGTCCAAGGGAATTGACACGGTAAAAGTACTGTTCAACTCCAGCAAGGTGAAAACGGAGTTTGATGATACACAGATCAGTGGAGAGAAGCAGAAGCTCATTATTGAAAACCTTGGCTACACAGTACTGAGTTCGAAAACCTCTTAAATGAGCATTCAAAGCCATGGTCCATACTTAAGGCCATGGCTTTTTATTTTAAACAATGCAGATACCAGTATTATTTGAAATAAGGTCATAAACTTGATTCATATCAAGGTACATGATCCGGATTTGAATTATGATGAACACATAGCATGACACAATTGGGATGGAGGAATATATATGAGCAAAGTGCTGTTTCAGATAACACCGCTTCGCTGCCACGGTTGCGGTAAGGAGATCGAGGATAAACTATTGGAGCACAGAGGTGTCTTATGGGCAAAAGTCTTTCCGAAGATCGGAAGGATCCGGACGGAGTTTGACGGGGCAGAAACAAGTGCAGAGCATTTAGAAGGTCTGATCTGCAGTTGGGGTTATGTTGTGAAGCGAAAGGAACTGATGGAGGGGGATGCAAAATGATCAAACACTTGAATCAACATAAAAACCATATCACAGCAATATCCGGGATGCTGATTGTAATAGGTTTTCTTCTTCCTTATATCGGGCTGGAGACCTATAGGGACTGGGCCTTGATTGCCGCCACCCTGATAGCAGTGATCCCGATCGCCATCCGGGCTTTCCAGGCACTTCGCATGAGAGCATTCAGCATTGAACTTCTGGTGACCATTGCGGTGACTGGTGCCTTATATATTCATGAGTATGTGGAATCATCCGTTGTAACATTCCTGTTCATGTTCGGCGCCTATCTGGAAGCCCGGACTCTGGAAAAAACCCGTTCTTCGTTAAAAGCATTGATAGATATGGCACCCCAGGAAGCGAATGTGATCCGTGAAGGGGAAAACCTGATCGTTCCTGTAGAGGAAGTTGTGAAAGGGGATCGGATCATCATTCGGTCCGGCGGCAAGGTTCCTGTAGACGGAAGCATCGTATCCGGTAAAGCCACATTGAATGAGGCGGCCATTACAGGCGAATCCGTGCCGGCAACAAAAGAGGCCGGCGACAAGGTCTTCAGCGGTACTATTGTGGATAACGGTTATCTGGAGATGATCGCGGAGAAGGTGGGGGACGATACTACTTTCGCCAAAATTATCGAATTGGTGGAGGAAGCTCAGGAGTCCAAATCCAAAGCCCAGAAGTTTCTCGATAAGTTCGCCAATTACTATACACCGGCTGTGGTGATCCTTGCGATCGGAGTTTACCTGATCACATTTAATCTTCACCTGGCCATTACATTTTTGGTGGTTGCCTGCCCCGGAGCCCTGGTCATCGGTGCACCTGTATCCAATGTCGCCGGAATTGGAAACGGAGCGAAAAACGGTGTCCTCATTAAAGGCGGAGAAGTCATGGATCGGTTATCCAAGGTGGATACAGTGGTATTTGATAAAACAGGCACACTGACAAAAGGAAGGCCGGAAGTTACTGACATCAAAACCTATTCGGATATAGGAATGGAAGAGTTGCTCCGGTTGGTAGCAAAGGCAGAAACCATATCCGAGCACCACCTTGGGCAGACCATCGTAAAGGAAGCAAATAAGAGAGATCTGAACCTGGACGGTGAAGTGCTTAACGGTAAAGTCATCAAAGGTAACGGCATTACAGCCTTAGTGGAGGGGCGTGTTTTATCCATCGGTAATCGTAAACTGATGGATGCGGAGGGTATACATCTGGGCGATGAGGTTTCCGACTATGCCATCGGGCGTGAAAAGGCAGGAAATACAGCAATCTTTGCAGCAGTAGACGGTCAGATTGCAGGCATCTTCTCCATAACAGACCAGATCCGCGAAGATGCCCACAGGGCTTTAGCAGAGCTTAAGAGGAGCGGCATTAGGAAGATGGTAATGCTGACAGGTGATAATAGACATACAGCGGAGTTGGTAGCCAATGAGCTTGGGTTGGATGAATACCATGCAGAATTACTGCCGGAGAACAAAGTTGGATTCGTCAAAGATCTGAAAGCTGCCGGGCATATTGTGGCTATGGCAGGGGATGGTATCAACGACGCTCCGGCAATTGCCACAGCAGATATCGGACTGGCAATGGGTGAAGGTGGCACTGATGTATCCATGGAGACGGCGGATGTAGTCCTTATGGCGGATAAACTGATGCAGTTTTCTCATGCCTACGCTCTTGCAAAGGTGACGATCCGAAACATGAAGCAGAACACCTTTTTTGCGGTTGCGGTTGTAGTTATACTCCTGATTGGTGTATTATCAGATTATGTACATCTGGCATCAGGAATGTTCATCCACGAAGCCAGTATCCTGATCGTGATATTAAATGCTATGAGATTGATAGGATTCAACAGCAAGAGTAAAAAATAAGATGAGATGGTCATGGAAAGGGATTGGATATGAGCGATCATAATCATAGATGCGGACACGAGGAGCACAGTACATGTGTCTCCCGTGTTCCTATATTTAACCATCTGGAAAATGATCAGATGGACGAGATCACAAAAGCTATTCAGTCTGATACATATAAAAAAGGAGAGATCATATACCGCGCAGGGGAAGAATCCGATTCGCTTTATATTGTGAAGAGCGGAAGAGTCAAGATATATCGTTTGTCAGAATCGGGAAAGGAACAGTTAGTGCGTTTTCTGAGTGCGGGTGACTTCACAGGGGAGCTTGCATTATTCAGTGATTCCGTTCATGAATCTTTTGCAGAAGCTGTAGAGAACACAGAGGTATGCCTGATAAGACGCAGGGATCTTCATACGTTTCTCATGAAATATCCCTCTATTTCCCTAAAAATACTAACAGAATTCTCCAACAGACTGGAGAATTCTGAGAAGCAAACCACCAGAGTTTCCACGGAAAGGGTTGAAACAAGACTCGCACTTTTCCTGGCGGAGTGCATCGATGAAGAGAAATCATCTATGGAATTTGTATTGCCCATGAGTAAGAGGGACCTGGCTTCTTTCCTCGGAACAACGCCGGAAACGATCAGCCGGAAGCTGGCAGAGTTTGAAGATGCCGGTTATATCAGACAAAAACCTCATAGGAAAATAGCCGTGTTGGATCTGGATAAACTGCTGATGGTTTGATTCATTATTATTCCGTTGCCCAGATCTCTAATTTGCGCATGGTTTCTCTATATGTTTCTTCGCAGATCTCAGGCAGATATCCTCCGAGAGCTTCTCTTGCTGCCTGAAAACCTTGGTCTATAGCCCCTTTGAGTTCTTCAAACGTAGACTTGTCACCACCGGAAATGGTCTTGGCAAATTCCACGAGCCTGTCGCTCACAGCCTTGACTCCAAACTCCCCATCTTCTGAGATGGCGAGCCTTGCCTCTTCGATATCCTTTGCACTGACTTCTCCCTGATTTGAAAAGCCTTTGATCTGAAAGATTTCATGGCTCTTGCCTTGCTTTAGAATCAACTGCTCGACGATCCGCCGTAGATTCTCATTGGCTTGTTCTGCCATACTTTTTAAGGAAGCCAATTGGGAGGGATCCAATTTCTTATTGACGACTGAATTAGAATAAGTAACCGCCACCTCGTTCTTTCCTGTTATCGCAACAGCGTCGGTCTTTGGATTTGAGGCCTTTTGCTCATCCTTCTCCACATTCTGTCTGCTAACAAACTCTTTATCATATGCTGCCGGTTTGGCTGATCCCGGATACTGGCCGGGTTTGATTTGATTTATCATGGAGCATTTCCCCTTTCGTAATTACGCTTTGTAGTACTGTATTCGACAATATAAAAGGAAACTTTAGGAGGATGGGTTGCTTATATTTGTACTTACTGATTTATCCATTTGATTTTTCTTTAAAAAAGTAGTGGCTTTTTTTCGGAAGCTATGTTACAATGATTTTCGTCGCGCAGGCATGGCGGAATTGGCAGACGCGCACGGTTCAGGTCCGTGTG
>DCUA01000128.1 GCA_002329675.1 Firmicutes bacterium UBA1426
AGGAGGGATCTTTTGAAAATGACATTTCGCTGGTTTGGTTCGAAGAGTGACTCTGTCTCTCTCGCCCAAATCAAACAGATACCGGCTATGACCGGTGTTATGGGTTTTCTCGATTACAAAGCCGCCGGAGAAGTGTGGACGGAGGATGAGATTAAGGCCTATGTTGACGAAGTGCATTCCGCCGGCCTGGAATGCGAGGTGATCGAGAGTGTGAATGTTCACGAAGATATAAAGATGGGATTGCCGTCCCGGGATGAGTATATTGAAAACTATAAGATCACGATACGCAATCTTGCGAAATACGGCGTCAAGGTTATAGTTTATAACTTTATGCCTGTGTTTGACTGGCTGCGTACCGACCTTGCACGGGTAATATCGGATGACGGTTCTAACAGCCTCTATTTCGATGAAAAGGATCTCGGAGATATGGGGCCGCTGGAAATCGTGAGGAAAACGGTTGAAGATTCCAACGGATTTTCCCTGCCCGGCTGGGAGCCGGAGCGCCTCGCTGAGCTTGAGAGAACATTAAAGCAGTATGAAGGCATGACTGCCGACATGTTGAGAGAAAACTACAAGTATTTCCTGGATGCGATCATTCCCNNCCGCGCATCGCCCACAGTCGTGAGCATTTTGATAAGATCATCGCTCTTCACGATTCCCCCAGCAATTCACTCTGCCTGTGCACCGGGTCGCTGGGTTCCAATCCGAACAACGACATTCCGGAAATTATTCGCCATTTTGGGGAGAAAGGACGGATCAGCTGCCTGCATATCCGCAACATAAAGCACCTTGGCCACAGGCATTTCCGCGAATCCAGTCATCTATCCTCCGATGGGGACCTGGATATGTACGCTATCGTCAAAGCGGTATACGAGACCTGTCCTGATTCATATGTCCGGCCGGATCACGGACGGATGATCTGGGACGAGGTGGGTCGCCCCGGTTACGGGCTTTATGACCGCGCTTTGGGTGCGACTTATCTGAATGGTTTGTGGGAGGCAATTGAGAAGTCCTCTAATGAAAGGTAGTTTTAACATGATAATGAATCTGGATAGTCTACTGAATAAGAGGGAGTGGGAGGCGGCCGACGTTAAGCTGCCTCTCTACGACGTCCCTGAAATGATAGATAAAACCAAAGCATCACCAATATGGGTACACTTTGGTGCGGGGAACATCTTCCGGGGCTTTGTGGCCGCCTTACAGCAGAAATTGCTTGACGAAGGCCATGCCGAAAAGGGGATTATTGCCGCAGAGACATTTGATTATGATATCATCGATAAGATTTACGCACCTTATGACAATCTTACCATGAACGTCATATTGAACTCGGATGCTACAACCTCTTGCGAAATCATAGCTTCTATAGCAGAAGCCCTCAAAGCGGATCCGGACAACATGACCAGCATGGATCGCCTGACCGAAATATTTTCGGATCCGGGATTGCAGATGGTCAGCTTTACCATTACTGAAAAGGGCTATTCGCTCATAGGTCCGGATGGACTTCCTTTACCTGTAGTTAACGCCGATATCGAGAAAGGCCCCGCCCATGCAAGACATGCCATGAGTATCGTTGCAGCGTTACTGAATAAGCGTTATCAGGCAGGAAAATACCCACTGGCCGTCGTCAGCATGGACAACTGTTCCCACAATGGCGAAAAGCTGCAGCAGAGCATTATAAGAGTTGCAGAAGAATGGCTGTCAAGAGGATTTGTGGATAAGGGTTTCGTTGACTATCTGAAGGATGAAAGCAAAATCACTTTTCCCTGGAGTATGATCGATAAGATCACGCCACGACCGGCTCAAGGCGTAGCCGAGATACTTGCAGGTAATGGTGTCGAGAACATGCAACCTATAATAACAGGAAGAAATACCCACATAGCTGCATTCGTCAACGCGGAACGCGCACAGTATCTGGTAATAGAAGACAAGTTTCCCAATGGTCGGCCCGCTCTGGAAAAGGCGGGAGTCTATATGGCAGACCGCGATATCGTGAATAAGGTGGAACGCATGAAGGTTACGACCTGCCTGAATCCTCTCCATACCGCCATGAGTGTATACGGTTGTCTGCTTGGTTATAGCTTAATAAGCGACGAAATGAAGGATCCTGATATTGTGGCGTTGATCCGTCGTCTTGGATACGTTGAAGGCCTGCCTGTTGTGACGGACCCGGGAATTCTATCTCCAAAGGCTTTCATTGATGAAGTGATGGAGGAGCGTCTTCCTAATCCGTTTATGCTCGACAGTCCCTGGAGGATCGCTACAGATACTTCACAGAAGGTGGGTATACGTTTCGGTGAGACGATAAAAAGTTACCTGGCACAGGATCGTGACATGGATACACTGGTCTCTATCCCGCTTGCAATTGCAGGGTGGCTCAGGTATCTGCTGGCCGTGGATGACAAAGGAGCCGTCATGGAGGTCTCTCCCGACCCCTTAAGGGAAGACCTGCAGGCAAAGTTGGCGGGTATCGTATGGAACGATCCCTCTACGTACTCCGGGCAGCTTAGAAATATACTGTCTAATCCTGTGATCTTTGGCTGCGATCTGACACAAACATCTTTGGCCGATAGGATCGAAGAAATGTTTATAGAGGAACTGGCCGGTCCGGGAGCAATCCGGGCTACATTACGCAAATACCTTTCCTGAGTCCAATTGCTTCTTTAGTTCCGACATGATAGACTTTTAAGAAAATGGGAAAAACACGGAGAGGGAACATGTTTATAACAGAACGCTTTGCAAACGAATCCAGACGCGATTACGCATTACGTACAATAAAAGACAACATCATACGTCTTGAACTGAAGCCGGGTAGCCTGGTAAGTGAAAAGGAACTGGCAGATGAGATGGGTTTGTCAAGGGGACCGGTGCGCGAGGCACTTATCGAACTTGCTAAGGTGAAAATCGTTGAAGTATACCCGCAGCATGGCAGCATCATAGCACCGGTGGATTATGACCTTATCGATGAGGCCCGCTTTATGCGTGAGACGTTGGAAGTTGCTGTAGTGGAGCGTTGCTGCAATATGGGATTGCAGCAGGAGAATTTAATAGCATTAGAAGAGAACATAAAGCTCCAGCAGTTCTATCTTGAAAATGACAACAAAAACAAACTGCTGGAACTGGATAATGAATTCCATCGCTTACTGTTTTATAACGTTGGCTTAACGCAGGTCTACTCTCTTATGAATAGCATGCTTGTACATTTTGACCGGGTGCGTGCAATGGCCCTTACTGCAGTAAAGGATATAAAAGTTATCGACGACCACCGTTTAATATTAGATGCACTCATCGAGCGTGATACAGAATCCGCCAAAGGGTTAATGCACAAGCATCTGACTCGCTATAAGGTGGATAAGGAAGCAATCAGCAAACACTATCCTGAGTACTTAAAATAGTTACAATAAATTTTGAATTTTAGTTGTTTGATAAATAATAAAATGGAGGGAGCTATGAATAGAATCATTACGTTAGGTGAAATTATGCTTCGCCTTTCGCCGCCGGGATATGAGAGAATTTTACAGACGGAGAGCTTCGATGTCAAGTTTGGCGGTGGGGAGGCAAACGTAGCTGTTTCCCTTGCAAATTACGGAGAATCGGCAGCCTTTGTCAGTGCAGTGCCCGATAATCTGCTGGGCCAGGCAGCGATCAATTCGCTGAGAAGATACGGGGTGGATACTTCTCTGATCTTGCGCAGCGGAAAGCGCCTTGGGATTTATTATCTGGAAAAAGGAGCATCACAGCGCCCCAGCAAAGTAGTCTATGACCGCGCAGCTTCTTCCATCAGCGAAGTCAGCGCAGACCAATTTGACTGGGACAACATTTTCTCAGGTGCAGACTGGCTTCACTTTACAGGTATTACTCCTGCCCTGTCTGATTCTGCTGCCGCCTTGTGCCTGGAAGCAGTGAAGCAGGCAAAGGCAAAGGGGTTGCAAGTCAGCTGTGATCTGAACTATCGTAAAAATCTGTGGAGCAAGGAAAAAGCAGGACAGGTAATGGAAACCCTCATGCCCTATGTGGATCTTTGCATCGCCAATGAAGAGGATGCCGCGGATGTATTCGGGATCAAGGCGAAACACACAGACATACAACAAGGGAGCCTTGATAAAGAAGGGTATATCGAAGTTGCAAAGGAACTGATCCGTCGATTTGGACTCAAGCGGGTGGCAATCACTCTGAGGGAGAGCTTATCGGCTTCTACAAATAACTGGTCCGCCTTGCTTACCGACGGAAAAGAATTTAATTTTGCAAAGAAATATACCATTCAGATCGTTGATAGAGTGGGAGGGGGCGACTCCTTCGGAGCAGGCCTGATATATGGCCTCCTGAACCTGGATTCCGACCGGGAGGCTCTTGAATTTGCAACGGCTGCGTCCTGCCTCAAGCATACTATCGAAGGAGACTACAATCTTGTGTCAGTGAGTGAAGTCACCGCACTGATGAAAGGCGATGGCTCCGGACGCGTGCAAAGATAAAACCATCAAGGAGAACACAATATGTTTACATCCTATTTCAAAAAATTAGACGGGTATGGCATAATCCCTGTGGTGAAGCTTGATTCGGCAGATTCGGCGGTACCACTGGCAAAAGCCCTGATCGATGGCAGATTGCCCATTGCGGAAGTCACTTTCCGGACGGATGCTGCCGAAGAGTCGATCAAACGTATGAAGGAAGCATTTCCGGAAATACTCCTGGGTGCCGGAACCGTAAGCAGCCCGGACCAGGTGAAGCGCGCAGTTGCCGCCGGGGCAGAGTTTATTGTTTCGCCGGGGTTTAATGAGAAAGTTGTGCAATACTGCGTCGACAACAAGATCCCCGTTCTTCCCGGTTGCAGCACTCCTTCCGATATTGAGAAGGCGCTTTCTTTCGGGCTCACTACAGTGAAGTTTTTCCCGGCGGAAGTTATGGGAGGGCTGAAAGCTATCAAGGCCATGGCAGCACCCTATGTGAATGTATACTTTATTCCAACCGGTGGAATCAACGAATCAAACCTGATGGAATATTTGAAATTCAAAAGGATCATTGCTTGCGGAGGGAGCTGGATGGTGCCCGATAATTTGATTCGCTCCGGAAAATTTGACGAGATCAAAGGACTGACCGAAGCGGCAGTGAAAAAAAGTCTGGGACTGAATCTTGGAGACGCAGGGGTCAATGCAGAGGGAGAACGTCAGGTTACCCTGGAGACCCGCAGCGTTGAAAGCGCTCGTAGGTATTTCGAACAACTGGGTTTCCGGTTTGATGAGTCCACCGCGAAGAAGGATGAAAGCGGAAGCGTACAGGCAATTCGTTTTGCGGACAAATTCGGTGGTTTTACCGTTTTATTAAAGAATAACTAAATATAATTAGTGGCAGGGGGATGTCCCCCTGCCACTTTACCTTACTTCAGTTTTCCTTGCTTTCTCAAGTAATAGCCCCAGCATTCCGTGACAATTTTACGAGCAGCGAAGACAGCCACAAGAGAGTTGTCCAATTTCGGTGCGATTTCCACAATATCCATGCCTATGATCGGAAGATCAAATAAGCCTCTAAGCAATGTCAGCAGCTCCCTCGGCGTCAGGCCCCCGAACTGAGGAGTGCCGGTTCCCGGTGCATAAGCAGGGTCGAGGCAGTCAATGTCCAAGGTAATATAGATGTTTTTATATCCTTCAAAATGATCTTTCACCTTGGAAATAACAGCCTCAATGCCAATTTCCGACATATCCTTTGCGCTTAGACAATTGATGTTATTCTCTCTGATAAACTCTAATTCCTGAGTCTCTACGGATCGTATTCCAAGAAAGAACAAACTCTCTGCTCCGGAAATATTTTTTAATTCAAGTGCCCTTCTTTCCGTTGAACCGTGTGAAAGAACATCACCGTTCATTTCGCTGCAAAGATCAAAATGTGCATCTATATGAATAATTCCAAAAGGCTCATCCAAAGCATTGTCTATTCCCCTGTGCACAGGAATAGTCACCGAATGGTCTCCCCCTATCATGACGAAGAACTTTCCGGCCTTTACTGTATCGTGTGTAATTTTCTCGGCACTGGCAAAGAGTTCATCTCTGCTCTTGCCGGGAACATCCCCTAGATCCACAACGTTGATTCCTTCAAAGCTTTCAAAGGCCTCTGTCGTCGGAGCAATAGTATAAGTGATTTCCCGTAATGCTTCAGGCCCATCCTTTGCGCCGGCGCGGAAGCTGACACCTCCGTCGTAGGGTATTGAAAAAACCACAATATCAGCCTCTTCTATTGTCATCCCTGGTTTGTTCTGGCCTGCCCATATTCCCGGGTCTTTTATCAATTCGCTCACTTCCATCTCAGTGCCCTCCTTTTATCTTAATAATATCATAAAAAAGAGATGTTTGAGCTAGAGTTGCAGAGGCCAATCCAAGAAAAAATCCGCGCTCCAAATGAGCAAAAAACTGAGTTGTGTGTGGATTTTAGGAGGGATAACGTCGGAATTCCACATATTACTCACCATTTTGCATAGAAAGTACCGTTTTACAACTTTAGATCCACACATAACTCCATATTTTGCTCAAAAAAATAGGATTCTTCTGCATTCCCAGGATATCCGGTTTTCACATACACTCCCTCAGAACTTCGTTTCAGGGCATGTTAGCTGCTAATATAGTACACAAATCCAAAATAGAAAGAAGAAGCGAACTATAATCGCCCTTCGAGAGGCCCTTCGGTGGCCATTATAGTTCACAAATCCAGAGCAGGGTCAAGAAAGAGAACTACAATAAGAGGAAATGTAGTTCATTTCCCCCTCCAATCAATTGAATAAGAACTATTATCATTGTTTGAAGGTAACTTCAGTACGCCCCCCCGCCACATCTTGGTACCAAAAAGCCTGATCTGAAATATCTTAATAGTATCATAAAAAGGAGATGTTTGAACTATGGCGACAGAAGGCGGCTTCAATGAGCAATGCATTACTTTTGGCCAAATGAATTTTATTAACAGCTCCAGATTTACCTGGAGGACTTTGACGACGTGGATCAGAGCGTACCTGATCAGCAGATATTTGGGTATCGGCACAAAAGAAGTGCTGTTTTCGCGACTCTACAATGAATTTTCCAGCTACGGGGGAATGACACAATTAATTTTTGGAGAACAGTTTTCCGAGACTTTTACATGGCTGCTGACCGAGAACACTATAGCGCTGCGGGAGCTGGTGGATGCCCAACTGGATGGGAATTTAGCGGGGATGGAAAGAAATCTTTTACGCCTGTATAACAACGCAGCGGAGAGAGCCCGTCTGCTTGCAGAATACAATCCTTTCTGGGATGAAACGACATGGAGGGAATTGTTTAACGCTTATTTGGACGCAACGATACAAATGGCCAACTCGTTTGCGACGGGAGATTACAGCAGAGATGTTGAAGCGTATGATGAGATCATCGTACTAACAGAGCAAATTGCCGATTACTATACAACGGGGATCTTTCAGTTTCTAACCTATGACCCACTTTGTACAGAATGTCTGGAATGTGAAGAACTAAGTCCGGAGCAGCGTGCAGAAATACCCATTATGCTGCGTTGCCTGACGAGAGGTCAGATAGATGCCATTCATGAGATAAGAATGTTTGTGTACGAATTAGTCGGCTGGACCAGGGCTTACTTGATTAGCAGATATGCCGGTGCGGGAAATGCGGAAATATTACTGGAACGACTGGACCGGACCGTAAGTGAATTCAGCGGAATGCTGGCATATGTGTTTGGACAGGAGGCAGCAGATGAGATTGCCCGATTATCTTTTCAGTACGTTGATCTGATGACATCGATGATCTCAGCGCAGATTGAAGGAGATGCGGAAGCGGCCAACGAGGCCACAAGGCTTTTGTATGAAAATGCGGCTGAAACCACATCGCTTTTAGCGGGGCTGAATCCCTTCTGGGATGAGAGGGTGTTACGGAACATTATAAATACTTATATACAGGATACGATAGAAGAGTCCACTACATTTTTGATCGGGGATTATGATAGAAATATAAACGTTTTCGCACAGCTTCTAAGGCGTACAGAGACCACAGGTAATTTTCTGGCGCTGGGGTTGTACCGCTATATTGTTGAACAGGAAAATTTGTGAGCGACTCGGGGCATTATAAAGCTTCGCATGATGTCATGGATTTATTCTGCTGTTGTGGTATAATAAATGCAGATAAATTCCCAAATTGACTGGAGAACAAAAATGGCGGAAGGCTTCTCATCAAAAGCATTAGAGGCAAACCTTGCACGAACACGAGATACAGAAATCGAGATTCCGGAAGAACAGCAGTGGTTTATGGATCTCTCCGGCTCCAAATGGGGCATCAATAAGCGTACCCGCGAGTTCATAACGGAGCTGAATCACAAGTACAGAAATGATCAATATGTCATCGAGTCCCTCCATAATATCTGCCTGACTGATCTGTGGTTTTATAACTCTGCTGAGGATCCCGAGCGAGCGCTTTCTGTTTTGGTAGATATCTTCGAGGGGCTTTTCAATTCCGGGATGGACGATGATGCCAGAGAACTGCTTATAAAGACGCTGATCAAATTTATGGATCGCCTGGCCAATCTGGAGAACTTTCCGGAAACGATCATTCAACGCTGCATTGACTTGATTCGTGCCACCATAAACAAGAATGAGTTTCTCTACATCCGTAACTCAGGCTATTTTAAGACATACCTGAACAAAATCGCCCAATTCCCGACCTTTACCAGGGCCCTGACAGAACTGACAGCGGATCTGCTGCTGCGTTGCATCGAATACTGGGAGTCCACTTCAAGAGCAGATGAATGGTTCCATGAGAAAAGACATCTGTTTCATCAGATGGATGCGGGCACAATGAAAGAGATCGGTAAACCATTCTTTGAAAAGCTTCGTGAGAGCCTGGCTCAGGCAGATGACTGGAAAAAAGTCAGTAACCTGATGTTTTACAATGACATATCCAATTACTTCCGCAGCTTCACCGAGCGATTCGATTCCTATTTAGAGACGATCTACTATATTTACTACCTGCTGCGGTTGCCGGGCATGTCTCATTTGAACGACCATCTGCTTTACGATATGAACCGCAACCTGCGCAGCGTTTTCAAAGAACTGGACGAAGACGACGTTACCGGTTTTCTTGACACGATCATGGAGCAGTTCAAGGAACTGAATACAGAGCACGGTGGCACTGTTCTTGACTGCATTATCACTCTGGGAAGAGAGGTCATCGATACAAAAGATCAGGCCATTATAGCCTATTTCATAAAGGGTCTTGTGAAGCTGGGCTTTCATTATCCCGGTTCCATCACACTGAACAGCGATTGGCAGATCCGGGTCAACAGGAACCACGTAAAGAATATCCGTGTGTGGCTTGAACTCATAGAGTACGCGCCCTCTGAGATGAGAGAACTGTTAGCTGCCCTCATCGTAAATCTTAAACTGGGTGGGATATTCATATCGGATACGGATCTGTTTCAGCGGGATGTTACGCAACTTCTCAATGCGGATATCGGGCCGGTATACCGGGAGATGAAGCAACTGGCCAAGATATTTCCTGTCTATTTCAGGGATATCGGTGCAGAAGGCAAGCTTCGTGAAATCTCAACGGCCATCGACGAGCTGTCCATGCGCAAAGACAGGCTGATTCATTTCCTTAGAAAGCAGACGCATACAGAAAGCAATAATACACACATCCTGTTGAGCAGGAAGATCATCGAATACTGGTATGACGGTGAAAAAGAACAGCTTAGGGATCTGGTACCCGAGGATGTCTACAACTGGCTGGATCAGGAGAATGAGTGGTTTGTCTCTGTTCATGAAATAATGAGGGAACTCTGTGCCAGGATGCACGCTACTCTGCCGGAACTCCTTGCTACAGAGATCGATGATATCGAAGCCGGCCTTTCCACAATATCCGAAGGCAATAAACGGGATAAGAAAAGGGTTCTGTATATTTTTCAGGTCCACACACTGCTTACTGAAAAATACTCTCTGGAATCCGAAGATGTGCTCTCTGTTCTGAGGGGCAGCGGACTTTGCTCTGAAGAGGACCTTGCAAAACTCCAGGATGATCTGGAAAAGGGCAGGCTCAAGGACGCCATTCTTCAAATCTTTTCGTTTATGAGCCAGCTAAAGGAGATCATACTGGATCCCAGACAGAGCGAGGCTCTGGAGAACATTTATTATAAGCGCCATATTGCAGCCGGCATCCCTTCCATGTACGGTCAATACATCGAGCCCAAGTTCGAGGCCCTTGGCATGACCTACCGGCTGGAAAAAACGGCTTCCAAGCTCATGGTGGAGCTTTTGAATACCATTAATCCCGAATACATTACTGCCAAGACCTTTCGCCACATCCTGGATGTGCTGGAACTGTTCCGCATTGGCCTGGAACTGGATGGGATATACAACCAGGGGCTCAACTCCCACCTGGATATGCTGAAATTCAGCCTGACCTCTCCCAGCTTCTCTTTGGATCAATACATGAACATCTTCCAGTTCATGGCGCAGGATATCAAGCAGATCATCAATGAATACTTCTTTGATGTCTACCAGAATTCACTGAAACGGATTATTCCTCAGGTCTTTCCTGTGCCTGAGAACCAGAGTGAGATAGAGGAAAGGCAGTTTTACTACATCGAATCAGAGAAGTTCCTGCGGGATAACCTTGCAACTGCTTTTTTAGTGCAGGATCTGGACAACTTCATTACAAACACTTTGGGAAATCTTCGCAGCATGCTGGATACGTACCCGCGCTCCTTTATTGAAAACATGATGACCTATGATCCGGACTTTACGTTCAGCCGGCTGGATCAGACATCGGAGGAGATGGACAATCCTGTTTTCCTGGGAGCGAAGGCATTTTTCCTGAAAAAACTCATTCAGTACGGCTTCCCCGTTCCTCCGGGTTTCGTATTGACAACGGAGGTTTTCCGGCATAAGGATACCATACATGCACATCCTTATATCAGTCATGAATTTGATCGATCGATCCGGAATAATATTAAGGAGATAGAAAAGATAACCGGAAAGAAATACGGAGACCCGACGAACCCGCTGTTTTTCTCCGTGCGTTCCGGTTCATCCATCTCCATGCCAGGAGCGATGAAGACATTTTTGAACGTGGGCATGAACGATGAGATCGCAGAAACACTGAGCCGGAAAAAAGGTTTCGGCTGGACAGCCTGGGATTGCTACCGCCGCTTTCTGCAGAGCTGGGGCATGGCTTACGGCATCGAAAGAGACAACTTCGACCGCATCATGCTGGATCATAAAGACCGCTGGGGAGTAGAGCTGAAGATCCAGTTTACCAATGAGCAGATGAAGAAAATTGCCCAGGACTATAAGCGGTTTTTAGAGGATAGAGGGATCGAGATCGAAAAGGATCCTTTCCTTCAGCTGAAGCATGCCATCATCAGTGTTCTGGAATCCTGGTCTTCCAAGAGCGCCGTCTATTACCGCAATCACATGCAGATCGCAGACGAATGGGGTACTGCGGTTCTGGTTCAACAAATGGCACTGGGGAATCTCTCCTCCAGCTCCGGAACCGGTGTGGTGTTTACAAACAGCCCCTTTAACGGGCATTCCGGGATCAACCTCTACGGTGACTTTGCTCTGTGCAGTCAGGGTGAGGATGTGGTGGCCGGTCTGGTCAACACCCTTCCCATCACGGAATACCAAAGAAAGAGATATTATATGGACAGCAGCCTGTCCCTGGAATCCGCATTTCCGCTTATCTATGAGGCGCTGATCGATTACGCGAAGCAACTCATTGAACAGCATGGATTCGTCCACCAGGAGATCGAATTTACCTTTGAATCGGAGCACCCGCAAGACCTGTATATTCTGCAGACCCGGAATCAGAATTTTAAAAAGCAGAAATCGACGACCACCTTTGTGAAGCCGGGGCAGGAGATGAAGCTGGTAGGGCGGGGCATAGGCGTCAGCAGCGGCGTACTGTCCGGAGTGCTGGCCTTCGACATGAAGGATCTCAAAGTGTTCAAGCGCAAGGATCCAACAAGTAAAGTAATACTGGTGCGACCGGATACCGTTCCCGATGACATTCCGTTGATTTTCAACTGTGACGGGTTGATTACCGGCAAGGGCGGAACAACATCCCATGCTGCGGTTGCAGCAGCAGGACTGGGGAAAGTGTGTATTGTCAACTGTAAAGGGCTCCGGGTGGATGAAGAGGAGAAGGTCTGTATCATAAACGGACACATATTTGGCCCGGGTGACAAGATATCCATAGACGGAAATCTCGGCAATGTCTATGAAGGACATTATGAAATACAAACGGAATGAATAGGAACCAAGGTTACGAGGAGGAATAAAAATGAACATGCATTTACCCAACAAGAGAATACTGGGAATCAACGGGATCGGCAGAATAGGGAAGTTAACTCTCTGGAACCATCTCAACCTGAAGCACTACGATGGTATTGTCATAAATGCAGGCCGGGAGATCGGAAAGAAAATCGACGATATTGTGCAATACCTGACCACGGATTCCACATACGGAACTCTGGACCGCTTTCTCTATGGATATTCGGGGAAAAGCTGCGATGTAAAGGTTCTGGATCAATCGGAGTGCATCATCCAGATGGAGGGCATCCCGGTAAGAGTCCTGAGAAAGGCCAGAAATCCAAGAGAAATCGATTGGGCGAAAGTCGGAGTACGGGTGGTGGTAGATTGCACCGGAAAGTTCCTGGATCCCACTCTTCCTGCAGATCATCCCAAAGGAAGTCTGCGTGGCCATCTGGAGGCGGGGGCGGAGAAGGTCATCGCCAGCGCTCCATTTAAGACAGGCAATTCCTCGCAGAAAATGCCGGAAGACAGCGCCATGCTCGTTTACGGTGTCAACCACTTCACTTACGATCCCATGAAGCACCATATTCTCTCTGCTGCAAGCTGTACGACCACAGGACTTGCTCATATGGTGAAACCCTTATTGGATACGGAGGAGACGGCAAGGATCATTACAGCATCTATGACCACGGTCCATGCGGCTACAAATAACCAAAACATACTGGATGCCCCTCCGGGAGCGGGCAGCAAGGACCTTCGCAGGAATCGGTCCGTCTTCAATAACATCATTCCCACCTCAACGGGAGCAGCTATCGCTTTAGAGGAAATACTGCCAGAAATCAAGAGGGTAGGCTTTATGGCAGACTCCATCCGGGTGCCCACCAGCACTGTTTCACTTATTTCCCTGAATCTGACCTTCCGTACGGAACTTAACAGCAGCGGTGATCCTGTGATCAACCGGGGCTTTATCAATGACCTTTACCGCAAGGCTGCAGCAGGAGCGCAGAAAGGTCTGCTCCTCTACAGTGAAGAACAGAATGTATCCACAGATCTGATGGGCAGGGAGGCTGCTGTTGTGATCGAAGGCCATGAGAACCATACGAGGACCGGCTTCCTGTCACTGGATGCTTCTACTCTCCGAACCTATGGAATTGAAACGACTCAGGACCTGAACCTGCCCGTGACTCATGCCAAGATTTTTGGCTGGTACGACAACGAGTTCGGATGCTATGTAAACTGCCTGGGCAGACTAACAAAGTATGTGGATAAGAATTTGATTTAACAAGTAGTTAACAAGGGAGATAGAATGCCCGCAACACAGTTCAGACATAAGGGAATTGGCAGGCTAAAGGAAGCGGTGCGCGGAAACCTGAGTTTGTTATACCTGTTTTTCCCGGCAGCAGTATTTTATATGGAAATCGTTGTGAAAATGGCTTGTTTTGACGAGACTCCCCCGGAGGCGATTCTGTACACAGGCCTTTTTTCCGTATCCGTAGGATTGGGTTGCTCCTTAATTGCAAGCCTCTTTAAGGCACGGACCAATGAAATCATTGCAGGGGTCCTGCTGACTCTGCTGACCTTGGTCTTCATTGCACAAATCGTTTACTTTCAGGTGTTTCGGACTTTCGGGACCCTTTATTCCCTCTTTGTGGGAACGGGTGCGATTACAGAATTCTGGTCAGCGACTACCGCGGGAATAAGGGACAGCATGTTATATATCGCGATCTTGCTCCTGCCCATTTTGTTTTTTCTCTTGTTTGGCGACCGCATAAGGCCAAAGGGAAGGCAATCCCGGGACGCACTATTTTTGCTGGGATTCGGGATGATCGCCTCCTATCTGGTTGCTTTTATTCTGATTTTCAATAACAGCGCAGGGATCATGCCTGTGCGGTATCTCTATCGGGAGGCCTTTGTTCCGAACCTGTCCGTTTCTAATTTCGGTGTGGTGACGACCCTGCGTCTGGATGCCAAGTACCTGCTTTTCGGTCTGGCTGAAGATGGCGACGGGGTTCCCCTCCCGGGCGAGGAGCCGGAAGAGCCGGAGGAGCCGCAAGAGATCAATTACGGTTATAACATGATCGAGATCGATTTTGATGCCCTAATAGCAAATGAGCCCGATGCAACGATCCGGGATATGCATGAACACTTCAGTCGGTTGGCAGCCACGAGACAGAATGAATATACGGGCATGTTCAAAGGAAAGAACCTGATCTGGTTCGTAGGAGAGGCTTTTTCAACCCTTGCACTGAATGAGAGCATAACCCCGACCCTTTCGCGTCTGGCAAAAGAGGGCTTTGTATTCAACAATTTCTATAATCCCGTATGGAGTGTGTCCACCAGCGATGGTGAGTATGTTACGCTTACGGGGCTTATACCCAAATCGGGCCTATGGAGTTTCAAACGGTCCAGTCAGAACTATATGCCCTATGGGTTCGGAAATCTGCTGACCCCCTTAGGTTACACCTGCAAGGCTTACCATAATCATTATTATAGTTACTACAATCGTCACCAATCCCATCCCAACCTNNCTTGAAATGCTGCAGATCACCTTGCCCGGTGATCTGAATAACGTGCCTTTTCACACCTATTACATGACGGTCAGCGGCCATTTGAACTATACTTTCTATGGCAACTATATGGCAAAAAAGCATAAATCCAAAGTGGAGCACCTTCCTTATTCGGAGGCTGCTCAGGCTTATCTGGCCTGCAATCTGGACCTTGAGCTTGCGGTATCCTACCTTATTGAACAGCTTACCGCCGCAGGTGAACTGGAAAATACAGTCATCGTGCTTTCGGGTGACCATTACCCGTATGGCCTTACAGATGAGGAGATGGATGAACTGGCCGGATATGAACTTGAGAGGAAGTTTGAAAAATTCAAGAGCACGCTCATCATCTGGAGCGGAAGCATGGAAGAGCCTATAGAGGTGGATAAAGTCTGCTCCAGCCTTGACGTGATGCCCACCATAGCCAACCTCATGGGGCTGACATACGATTCCCGCCTTCTGGCGGGGCAGGATATCCTGTCGCCTTCCCCCGGCCTGGTGGAGTTTAACGATCGCAGTTGGATATCCGACCTGGGAAGATACGATGCGGCTGAAAATGTTTTTACACCCAATCCGGGCGTGGATATAGGCAATGATTATGCCAGAAATACTCTCAGGCGTGTAAACAAAGCTTTTGAGTACTCTGCTAAAATATTGGAGTACGACTACTTTCGCAAAGTACTGAAATAGGGTGGCAAGTGAAACGTCTCCCTGCCACCGACTGCCTTAACCCTAACTGTTGCTTCGCAGTGTTTTGAGTCATGTCCGCATTATAAGGTTGTGGACTCGCTGGTTATTAACCAGTCCAAGAAAATATCTGCTCTCCCAAATGAGCAAAAAACTGAGTTGTGTGTGGATTATAAGGGGGGATAACCTTGAATTCCGCATATTACTTGTCATTTTGCATAGAAAGTACCGTTTTACAGCTTCAGATCCACACATAACTCCATATTTTGCTCAATAAATTCATTTCCAAGATTCTCCGGGTTTCATATAGACGCCCTTCTGTTCACAAATCCGGAGCAGATCAATAAAGAGAACTACAATAAGAGGAAATGTAGTTCATTTTCTTCCCCAATCAATTGAATGAGAACTATAATCATTGTTTGCAGGTCACTTCGGTTGTAATAATTGTTCAGAAATTTAGAGTAAAATTGAGAAATGAACTACTAATCATGACAGGGTGGCAAACGAAACGTCTCCC
>DCUA01000142.1 GCA_002329675.1 Firmicutes bacterium UBA1426
GGCGATGATGTCCTCGCCGATTCTGTGAATGGTCGCTACAATCTGTGCTTCTTTCATTGGCGTTTCCTCCTTTCATACGTGCTTCGACTGCGCTAATGGCTCGGAGAATGTTTCTCGCATCCGCCTTGCCCCCGACGCGAATTCCAGTGATTTGTGTCATGACCGGCTCCCTCCTTTCCGAGGCGGCTTTCTGCCCCTCTATCTCTCCACGGACAGTTAGGAGCCGGTTGACAACCAGAGTCAGGAAAAAAGTTTGTCGATTACTTCATCGAGGATGTGATGCAGGTCTTCTCTGGTGAGATCGACGTCATCGTCCACCCAGTCATCCGGGGTCTCAGGCTCGCCGAACTCAGCCAGTAGTAACACCACCTGTTCATCGGTCAGGCTGCAGATTTCTTCTTTATCATTACAGCCGAAGATGACCATCGTTCCGGCGAAGATGTCGAGGATCTCCCCATCGTCATCCAGCAGGGACCGGTTCAGCGGAAGCCCCTTGATCTTGCCTTCCTCATTCACCGCGATGCAGATCCCTTTATGGGGGACGGTAAACTCAGGGCGGCCGTCAACCAGCTCGTCGATCTTCTTCGGGCAGATAAACCGCACCTCCGCATCCCTGCCAGGTTCCAGAATCATAGCTCTTACCATCATTGGCTCCTTTCTTCCCACATGGGGGATTCGAAATGTCAGGGGTCTTTTCCCCTTCACCTTCCCACGGACAGATACACCCGGTTTGACAACCAGAAATCAGAAAAAATCTCCATTGATACTTCCGTAGAACTCATCTTCGTCCACGATGCGGGTGCCGCAGAAGTCTTCCTCTTCCTGTGCATCTTCCTCAAAGGGATCGTAGTCGTCGCTGTCGTACTCCTCCTCCGCGAAGGAGGTACGACGCTCAACGAAAGCGATTTCATCATCTGTGAGGTCGTCGAAGTCATCGTGACTGCCGACAAAAAGGATCGGTCCGCGCACCGTTCCGCATTCTTCAAAGGTACGGTTGGGCGACAGGTCCTCACGGTCCGCCAATACGACCATGCAGATTTCTTCTGCATCCTCGAACGGCCACAGGTGTTCCACGGCCCCGCCCAGGGTCTCTTCCATGTCGTCGACTTCAATGATCTCGGCTGCTTCGTAGGGTTCCATATACAGTGCTTTCATCGGTTTTGTATTTCTTTCATAAATTGGGGGACCGAAGTCCCCCTCATCCTTCCACGGACAGTTGTTCCAGTGTTGACAACCTTCAGCCGCAGATTTCTGCTTCCAGCTTCACCCGCAGCTCTGCCAGAAGAGAGAGGTGCCGCTTACTGACCGCCTGCTGGGAGATGTGGAGCTTCCTCGCAATCTGCCGCTGCGTGTACGGGATGTCCTCGAAGTAAATGTCGTGGAGCAGGACCTGGTCTTCCAGTGGAAGCGCATCCAGCTCCCGGTGCAGCGCTTCCTTCAGCAGTTTCGCCAGAACCTGGTCTTCAACCGAAGGACTCTTATCCGGCGTTTCGAATTCGTCTTCCTCATACATCTGGTCAAGGGAGACCGGCGAGCCGGTGCGGTCATGCTTGCATTCTTCACAATTCCCCTCACACCGCTTCCCGCCGATCACGCAGCGGGAACGACGATCTGCGTTTTTCTCCTCCTGCCAGACGAGATCCATGTACCCGTAGTAAACCTCCTCGCTGACCTCTACCCAGGTCTTCCCGACTCTCAGGTAGTACTTGCCGTTTTCTTTCTTGCCTTCACGATCTTTTTTCATTTCTTGCTCCTTCCGGCTCTGGAATTTCCCAGGCCAATGTGATATAATGGTTTTCACTGGTTTCCCTGGTGTTCGTTCCTGTTTCCGGAACGCCAGATCGCCAGAGGGAGCAAATTAATGCCCCCGGAAGTCACCTTCCGAGAGCCATTGAAATTTTGATCGAGTTGATTGCAATGTACTTGAATCAGTTGATTCAGTTGATTGAGTTGAAAGGAGAAAACGCTCATGGAGCGCCTTCGCGGTAATACATTCCTCCTTCTTCTGCTTCGTGCTGGATGTCAGGTTCTACTGAATCCACAGGAGTACGGGGAGAGCAAAGATGGGGTAACAAAACCCAACATGCTGGCGGATTTGATCCGCTTGACGAATCCGGAATATCAGCCAGCAAAGCTTGAAACTCTCGGTTCTTACTTCTCGAAATACCTGTCCGGTGATCCTCCCAGAAGCCCCGCCTATCTTCCCTTCAGCAATCCTGCCTACCAGTTCGGTCTACAATCCCGAATCGCAGATGACTATCCCGCCGTTCTTCGTCAGATGGATAAGTTCTGCCGTACATATCTCACGCAGGAGGATTTCCCTCTCCGGCTTCTGGTTAGTGGCATTGTTGATGCTATCCTTGCCGACGATTCTTTCGATGGCACGTTTGATGTAGGCGATAGAACGGTGTCCAAACCCGAACTTGACAATCAGAAACGGTTTCTGCTGCAGCCTTTCCTTGCATCTGTCTGGAGCAGTATCCTTGCAAATCACCCGGATACATCTGAGGGGCAGGAAACTTATCTCGAATGGACCGAAGACGCTGGTTACAATACAGCCAGAGAGATCACAACGAAGATCGGCGCAGAAAGGGCAAAAAAAATAGCCGTATCCGCCAATCTCCCGGAGGAGATGCTGGTAGACACGGCTGAAGAGGAAGATGCTGAACCGGCAGAACCTGATGTTACTGTTGAAGAGATTCACGAGGATGAGCCTCGCGTCGAATTGTACGAAGCACCTTTTACAAATCCGCAGACTGGTGAAAAGGTAGTAGCGCAGTTTCACGTCGAAGCAAGAGATAATGGTATCGCTGCCGGAATCCTTTATGGGGGCATACACATAGATCGGAGAAAAAAGGATGACTAATGAGATCAGTAAAACAGGCCGCCTTCCCTCCACCCCTTCTCTGACTGTTCACGCTGAGGGAGACGGCATCGCTGTCGGATATACGGACTCTGTAAACACAACCATGAACATCATCATGGCTGATGGTAGAAAAAGCAGTGTCAGCACGAATTACTTCAACCTGATTATCGGATATGATCCTTTTGAAAAAGATCACATCCTGGTCGATCCGAAACGGGCGCTGACCGAGTACATAAGCGACGATGTAAAAGAACGGTTCGCCGGGTGGACACCGGAGAAAATAGCAGAAATAAAAAAACTGCCCGCGATCATCTCCTGCGAAAGAGACGGTACCGACGAGCAGCAGGCTGTCTTTGCATTTATTCGTGATATAAAGGTTCAGGACAATGGAATCAAAGTATACTTCCAGCGGTATTTCCCGCTTCCTTTCTCTTTCCTGAGTGAGAATCTTCTAGATCTCGCAATGTACCTATTTGAACTGACGCGGACGCATTGGACCATTAAGAAGATTGATCTTATTGAAGTACTGCAGGATGCAGGTTTTTTCCCTGGGAAATGAGGTGAGCTTTTTGAAAGATGAGATGATTATTCCCGGTAACCATCCTGCTGTAGTCCCAAATATTACCGCAACAGGAAACGGAATCGCTATCGGCACATTAAACGATGGGCTTCATTTACATCTTGATGGAGCCTCAGAAGAAACTGTCGCTCTTCTGGGACGCCTATTCGGCCTTCAGCAGTTACCGGCACCTGAGCCTGAAAAGCCTTCCTACCGGGATGAATGGATGTCTCTGAGTACTGATTCCTTCTGCCTTTTCGTTCTGGAGAACGAAGAATACAAATGCGGTTCATTTTGCATTTCTAAAAGCCGAGCTTTGGAAAAATACACAAGCCGTGAACATAGAACACTGTATAGGGCACTCAGTCCTGCTGCACAAGAATCCATCATGAAGATGCCATGCATTTTCGCTCGGAGAAATCCATCCTATAGGTATGCTGACGATGACTATCCAGCTCTCTTAGGGCGGATCACCGGTATCACCTGCCTGCGAGACAACATACGTTTTGCCTTTCAGCCATACAGTGTGATCTATCAATGTATCATCAACCGCAATATAGCTGCTTTTAATCTGGTGTATTCTTCGCTCCGTAATGAACTTGATGAGGAGCACTGGAGCATCCGATCAGGTAATCTTCAGAATGTTGTTGCCCAACTGGGCGTTGTGATCGAATAGGAGGACGCATGAGCAAAAAAGTAGTGGAACTACCTGATAAATGGGTAAACATTGAGGATATTGCAGTGTATCTCAGCATCACGGAGGACACCGCTCGGACATGGGTTCGTGAAGGAAAACTCCCAGCTTATAAAGTCGGGAAGAGATATAAATTTAAGCTTAGTGAAATCGATGAGTGGGTCCGTGAGGGCAGGATAAAGGAGTAGACAATGGATCAGAAAGTCAGAACATACATTGATAAGGTGACCGTGAACGAGCGCACCTATCATAACGTGTCGTTTGAGCCAACACTTATCAACTTCTTTTTCGGAAAGAATGGATCTGGTAAGTCTACAATAGCACGGGCTATCCGCTCCAAGAAGCCACTCTCCTGGCATCCCGGTTCCAGCTCGGACACTGTCCTGATGGTCTATAATGAAGACTACATCCGGGACAATATCCAGAGCTACGGAAATATCCCTGGCGTGTTTACCATGTCAGAGGTGAATGCCCGCATCAAAAAGGAAGTCGATGAAAAGACAAAAGAGCGTTCAGATGCTCGGATACAGCAAAGGACTTCTGAGGAAGCAGGTACTGAATTAAAAGGCCGCTACGACACTCTCGATGATCGCCATGCAGCAAAGGTATGGGATAAAACTGAGCAGTGGAGAAAGACAGATTTCCCCGCAACACAGAGTGGTTATACCACCAGCAAGAAAAAATTCTTTCTTGCCCTCCATAAATGTGATCCTGTACAGGCTAATCCTGAAGAACTCATCCAGTTTTATCAGACAGTTTTTACGACAGAGGAGCCTCCACGCTACGATCCTTATGCCACTATAGATTACCGTTGTCTCCCGGCTCCTTCCGACATTCTTGCCAAGCCGATTATCAGCCGTGCAGATACCGACTTTGCACGATTCTTCCGTGCACTTGGAAATTTGGATTGGGTCCGACATGGCCATGAAAAATACATGCAAGCAGCAGATGGGAAATGCCCCTTCTGTCAGCAACCCATGCCCTTCTCCTTCTCTGAGGATTTGGAAGCTTGTTATGACGATCAGTATCGTCAAGACCTGGATGCGCTAAAAGCTTTTGTCAAACAGTACAAAGACACACTGAACCGGCTCTATGTCGTGCTCACGAACAATCAGAAAAATCCTTTCCCTGTTTCGGATAACTGGAAAGAAGCCTATCAGTATGAGTTCGACATGTTCATGGAGAAGGCCAAAAACAATGTCAATCTGCTGGATCAGAAGCTGAACCAGCCTTCTTCTGAAATCGGTTACGAATTTGAAGATCTCAGTCCTTACTTGCACAAGGTATCCGATTGCATCTCTGCGATCAATGAAGAAATCGCCAAGTACATGCACCTGATCACAGATCCAGCCCAGAAAAAGGAATGCACTGCAAATGTCTGGTCTTTCATGGCATATGAATGCCGCGACCTTTTTGCAGAATACGAAACGGAAAAGAAGGAGCTGGAAACCGGCCTGACGGCAAATGAGACTACTGTAAACGGCCTGAAGACACAGATCCGGGAATTGACTAAGCGCATTGGAGAACTGAACAAATCAACCGTCAATACCACCAAGGTTATGGACGATATCAATGCAACACTTCGCAGTATTGGTTTCAAGGGTTTCTATCTGCGGGAAAAGCCGGGAGCATCATATGTTTACGAGCTTGTCCGCGAAGAGAACGGCTCCATTGAGATTGCCAAGGACCTGAGTGAAGGCGAGCGGAACTTTATCGCATTCCTCTATTTCTATCATACTGTTATGGGTAGCCAGTCCGACGACGGCAGAGTTGATGATAAGATCGTTGTCATTGACGACCCGGTCTCTTCCATGGATCAACAGACCCTTTTCTATGTGTCTGCCCTTACCAGGGAGATGATTGCCGTCTGTTATAACAATTTCGAGATGGATGAGGAAAAAGGCGCAGATGAACACATCCGTCAATTTTTCTGCCTGACTCACAACCCTGTCTTCTTCCGAGACATAACGTACAATCGCATCTCCCAGTACGAATGCGTCACGTTCTTTGAGATCACAAAGGATAAGGACAATCATTCCCGTATTGAGGAATGCTGGGAAGAAATCAGTGCGACCGGCGGAGGTTACCGCATCAATAAGAGCCCGGTGCGGAATTATTATGATTCCCTCTGGCATGAGCTTCGCACGACCGACAGCCCGGAGATGCTGATGAGTGTTGCCCGTCAAATTCTTGAATTCTTCTTCCTGCAGACCGGCGGGTACAAGTCAGCAAAGCTCCGTGATCTTCTGTTCGAAGGAGATAATAAGCGCGAATTTGAACGTCAACTGGCAGATGGTAGCACCGACCGCACCTACTATAATATTGCCACTTCTATGATAGCGCTTCTGGATGTTGGAGTGACCAATTTCAATGATGGTCTCTTCTTCGACAGTTCCGCTTTCAGTGTGGATCAAATGAAAGATGCGTTTGCCATCATCTTTGATGTCATGAAGCAGCCGCAGCATTACAGGCTGATGATGGGTATTCATGAATAACAAAAAACCCTCGTCTGGAAACTGCAAAATGAATCTCAGTTCGGGCGAGGGTATTTGTTTACGAATTCTTTTGTTTCCGATAGTTGACAATGTATCTGTTTGGTGATATTATGTTTGCCGAGGAGGTGCGCTATGACCAAC
>DCUA01000081.1 GCA_002329675.1 Firmicutes bacterium UBA1426
CGTTGAAAGAAAGTACGGATCGTCTGTCTGGGATTGGTATTCAGATTGGCTCATGATTGAATTAATTGTTATGTTCGCAAAAACAGTGCGCGCGAAAATAAGTTGATCAGCTAAGGTCGTGGTCTGCCCCTCAACTGCCAACCCTGTTGCATTTATATATGTTGTATCGATCATGCCAAGCTTTTTAGCTTTATCGTTCATCAGTGAAACAAAGTCATTTGTTTTAGCAACCTTTTCGACTGCTTCGCCTAGAACGATCGCTGCATCATTTGCGCAATAAACAAGCATCGCTGCGATCAGGTCATTTACGGTAACAGACATCCCGTTATGAAAACCTATAAATCTAGCCCCTTGAGGAAGATTGGTTGGCTCGTTTTCCACTACAACGGCATCCTCAGGTTGCATATAATCGAGTGCGGTAAGAGCTGCCATTAACCTTATAGTACCTCCGATAAGGTTAACTTTATTCCCTGACTCTTTAAGCTTTAGAATGCTTCCGGTTAAGTTATCCGCTATAATAATCGAAAGACAATCCTGCTCGACACTAGTCTCTAATGGTGGCGTGCCGAGTACAGGAAATTCAGCACCATAGGCAGTAATCGGAAGTAACATGACAATTATGGTGAAAAAGCAGGTAATACACCTTAGCTTATTATGTATATTTCGGTTTCTATACAACGGTGATCTCGCTCCTCTCAAGTTTCAAATAAGTGTAACGAGTTACTACATAAAATATCACCTCACAGAATATCCAATAACATACAAATTCTAACATCATTATACTAAAATTGCAACGCAAATTGCAATGACCTGCACCCCGAAAAAGCAGTCCACTCAAAAAGAGAAAAAGATAGTAAAATGAAACAAAGGAGTGGACGAAATGAAGAAGAGCAAATACACGGAGGAGCAGATTGCGTTTGCATTAAAGCAGGTAGAACTGGGCACGCCGGTATCGGAAGTTTGCCGGAAGCTCGGAATTGCAGAGCAGACATTTTACCGCTGGAAGAGCAAATACGGCGGGATGCTGCCGAGCGACATGAAGCGGCTCAGGCAGCTCGAAGAAGAGAACGCTAAACTAAAGAAGCTGGTCGCAGATTTGAGTCTCGATAAGCTGATGTTGCAGGACGTACTAACAAAAAAATTCTAAGGCCTGCCGAGAAGCGAGAGGCCGTGCGATATCTGCAAGAGCGTTTTGAAACAAGCGAGCGCAGAAGCTGCACGGTGTTGCAAATCAACCGGGGATGGCACCGGAGGCAGCCAACCCGTGACGAGCAGGCCTTTTTACGAATGAGAATCAAGGAAATAGCCTCTGTGAGGACGCGATATGGATACCGCAGGATCTATGTCCTGTTACTGCGAGAAGGATGGCAAATCAACCATAAACGCGTTTACAGGTTGTACAGAGAGGAAGGACTGAACCTGAGAAAGCCATCAAGGCGGAAGAAAATCAGCGTTTCAAGGACACCGGAGAAAGGATTGACATCTGCGGTGAACGAATGCTGGTGTATGGACTTTGTATCGGATCAATTGTACAATGGGAAGCGGTTCAGGGCCCTGACAGTGCTGGACACCTTCAGCCGGGAGAGTTTAGCCATCTACGTAGACAAATCGATCAAAGGCGAACAAGTCTGCGAAGAGTTGGAAAAAATCAAGGCAGCGCGCGGACTGCCACAGCGGATCAAGGTCGATAACGGCCCTGAGTTCATCTCTCGGGCACTGGATGCTTGGGCGTACTTCAACAAGGTCAAACTCGATTACTCCCGCCCCGGAACGCCTACGGACAATCCACACATCGAATCCTTCAACGGCAGTTTCCGAGACGAGTGCCTGAACATGAATTGGTTTATGTCGCTGCAAGATGCCAGGGACAAAGTTGAGCGCTGGCGAAGGGACTACAACGAGTTCCGTCCGCACAGCGCACTAACATACCTAACGCCGGCTGAATTTGCCCAGAAATCGGGTTCAAAAGCCGTCTGAACATCGATTTTTTCTCATTCAGAGTGGACTACGATTTGGGGGACACCTCAAAAACATCGATTTTTTCTCATTCAGAGTGGACTACGATTTGGGGGACACCTCAGGAAAAACGAGCAGAGGCGCCAAGCGGATTGTCTTCTCTAATGATGGTTTGATTTATTATACGGAGGATCATTATGAGAGCTTTATATTGCTTTACGGAGATGAAAACACTTGAGAACGATTATTATCGATGGCCAAAAGATGACATCACGCGAAAATGCGCACATCCATCTTGCCGAAAGACTGTCGTTGCCGGACTACTACGGTAGGAATCTCGATGCACTGCATGACTGTCTCGGTGACATCTCCGAGAAAACACATTTGATAATTCAATACTGTTCAGAGATGGAGATTGCTTTAGGGGCATATGGTTCAGCACTATTAAAAGTATTTATGCTTTCGGCCGAAGAAAACGATTTTCTGACACTTTCCCTCTATGAGGACTCTGAATCATCTGAAGGAGATTTAACAGTCCATTAAGCCTGGCTTCGAAGGATTCAGGAGCTTTAGTGGAAGGGTATGAAAAATGTTGAGGTAAAATTTCCGCTCATTGAAGACATAAGATGGATGTAGCCAAAAGTACGGCATGATACAGTCCCAGTCGATAACCCTTACAAATTAATTTGAGAATGAGATGCGTAATAAAAAACAACGCAAATTGCAAGTGCAAGTTGGACACCCCGTGGTAGATAGTGCCCCCTCATAAATCTTGGTCACGGATGGGCCGCCGGCTCTGTCCGTGATTGAGGTTGCCGCAATCGTTAGGCTACGAATACGGAATCAAGGAATGCTTCAAATAGTTCCTCCGGGGTGCGGTAGCCGAGCTTCCTGCGGGGCCGCCCGTTCAGCTCGTCAGCAGCGGTGAGGATGTCCTCGTCTGAGTACTGCTCAATGGACACTCCTTTGGGAACGAAAGCTCGGAATAGACCGTTGTGACGCTCGTTCTGCGGACGTTCCCAGGATGTGTATGGGTGGGCGAAGTAGATCTGAGAACCCCACGCAGCTACCTGAGCGAAGTCAGCA
>DCUA01000015.1:0-927 GCA_002329675.1 Firmicutes bacterium UBA1426
CCGGTTGCTTTTGGATTCTCATTGTGCTCGTTGCCCTCGCAGCCCTGTCCATGATCATGGACTGATATAACCAGAAAACCCCGGTCTGTTGACTGGGGTTTTTGAGTGGCAATAAAAAATGTCGGAGCAAAGATTTACAGCGTTGTTTCATAAGGTCCCCGCAAAGTCGTGAGACTTTGTGGGGAAGAGGCGAAGCAACGGAGCATATGCAAAACTCCAGTCTATAGACTGGAGTTTTGAGTGTAGCNNGGTGGTGGGCAGTATTGGACTCGAACCAACGGCCCCCTGCTTGTCGAGCAGGTGCTCTAGCCAACTGAGCTAACCGCCCACAACAACTGTGCCTTATTATAAACGAAGGCCGCACAAAAATCAACCCGTGAAAAAACAGAATTTTTTTATCGAAGTCAGATTATTTTGATTACTCACCCCTTGTACAGGGTATTTTTTACAAATAAGAAAGAAAAGGAGGTAAGACCATATGAAAAAGAAGGTATTATTGATCTTCATGGCAGCTTTATTGCTTTGGACAGGGATGGCATGTGCATCGGATGAAGATCCGCAGGGGGACTTACCTCAGCTTGAATTGACTTTAGAAGAACTGGCAGCGTATGACGGAAAAGATGGGAATCCCGCATACATAGCAGTGGATGGCGTCATCTACGACGTGACAGATGTTTCTTTTTGGAGAGGTGGAGAGCACAACGGCTTTTCCGCCGGCCAGGATCTTACAGATGCAATCAAAAATCAATCGCCACACGGAGTGGCTCGTTTAAGAGGGGTCCCGGTCGTTGGGGAGCTTGTTGAATAGACCAGGGGGAGAAAAGCATGTATAAAGTATTAGGAATAACGAATGTTATATTAGTCATAATCATAACGTCTCCATTCTGGCTGCGGTTTCTCAATAAGCATGTGTTCCACAACAACAGT
>DCUA01000015.1:970-5934 GCA_002329675.1 Firmicutes bacterium UBA1426
CACGGCTACCTGGCACTGGGAACCATTCGGTTGCATACGGGCAGCGTACTTTGGACCATGATATTGATTACCGCTCTATTAGGAGTCCTGTTTTACATTAAGAAAAAGGCCGTGTTCTTCAAATGGCACAGGAGAGCTGCATTCGCAGTTGTCCTGTTGGTCCTTGTGCATCTCTTCTCATAGCTGAAAAACCCACTGGGGTTATCTTTACATTTTTGTTACATTGCCGGAAGCCTCTCCCCCTTACTGCACTTTCATATTATAATGAAAGTTGATTCGACAAAAATCGACTTAGTCAGCCGCGGTAACGATGCCGGGTAAGGCAGAATCAAGAGGGGAAGCTCCAATGAAAGCAACGATTAGAATAGGAATCCTGGTGGCCATCATCCTGACACTCGCCGGAGGGATGGCTTTTGCCGGAGATGCGATTTGTCTGGAACTGGATGGGAAACTTATTGAAACCGATGTGGCTCCAATCATTGAGAACAGCAGGACGCTTGTTCCGTATCGTGCACTTCTTGAGTCCATGGGTGCTGAGGTATCCTGGGAACAGGAAGCGGAGATGGCAACGGCCATATTGGGAAGTCATCGGGTTCAGGTGACAATCGACAAGACCACAGCCTTTGTCAATGGGGTCACAAAAGAGATGGACGTTCCGCCAAGACTCATCAACAACAGAACCATGATACCTTTACGGTTCGTACTGGAAAATCTCAAGTGTACGGTGGACTGGAACAATGACACGCGTACCGTCATCATTAATTCTCCCAAAACGGATGGGCCCTCGGAGATCCGTACGATTGCCTACGAAGAAACCGATGACAGCTATCGGATCATCGCCCGGGGCTCAGAGGCTATTAAAAATACCCGGACCTTTGCTTATGAAGGCCCGGAACGGTATGGGATTGATATTTTCAATGCGGCATTTCCCGATAGAGTGGGATCGATCAAAGCAGACAATCAGGTATTCAGCGGAGTCCGCTTTTCACAATTTGACGATGACACTGTGCGTATCGTTGTTGATCTAAACGAAAAAGTGGCAGGAAAGGTAAGCCTTTCTGAGGACAGATCTGAGGTTTACATAGATTTTGATAAGCCCGGCTCTGAGGGAAATCGCGGACACGAAGGAGAGGATGAACAGAATCCCGGTGAGGTCAATGAAGACCTGCAGGGTATCCTGCCCGAATTGGACTGGAGAGCCACAGGAAAGCTCATTGCCATAGATGCTGGTCATGGTGGCGCAGATCCAGGTGCTACGGGTAAAATAAACGGCAAAGAGGTTCTCATAGAGAGAGATCTGAACCTTGCCATTGCTCTGCGTCTGCATCAGTTGCTTGACCAGGCGGGAGCAAATGTAGTCCTTCTTCGGGATAGTGATATCACCATGTCTCTCTACTCCCGGCCTGAAGCGGCAAACACAATGAATGCGGATCTGCTCATAAGTGTCCATAACAACTCAGCACACAATTCGACATCTAATGGTACCGAGGTATTATATTATGATAAGGTGGGAATAGAAAGCTATGGGATCACCAGCAAGGAGCTGGCTGCATACATACAGAAAGAACTGGTTGCAGAAATCGGCCTGAAGGACAGAGGCATCATCAACTGCCCGCATTTGGCGGTGTTGAACAAGAGCCTTATGCCTGCCGTGATCATTGAAGGAGGTTTCTTATCCAATCCTGATGATCTGGCGGTGATGCTTACCGAGGAGTTCAAAGAAGCTTATGCGGTAGCGGCTGCCAGAGGAATCATCAATTCACTGAACGCCTGGGCCGACCGCTGAACATAAGAGAAATTCATTAATAGTTTACAAGGAGAAGACATGAAGGATAGTATGAACTGTTTTAAGGGGAGTCAGGCTTACGTGGCCGGACCGGAGCTCATGTATGCAGTCAATGTGGCGATTGCCCTGGAGAAGCCATTGCTCATAAAGGGTGAGCCGGGAACAGGAAAGACAATGCTTGCTGAAGCTATTGCCGATGCCCTTGGAAAAGAGCTCATCATATGGAGTATCAAATCCACCACGAAAGCAAAGGACGGACTCTACGTTTATGATACGGTTCAGCGCCTTTACGATAGTCAGTTCCAAGAAGGAGATGTAGCCGACATCAAGAAGTACATCCATATGGGTAAATTGGGGGAGGCCTTCACCGCAGAAGCTCAGCCGGTGCTTCTTATCGATGAAATCGACAAGGCGGATCTCGAGTTCCCCAACGATCTGCTTTGGGAGCTGGATCGGATGGAGTTCTACATTCATGAAACCAAGGAGACGGTCAGGGCTAAGTACAGACCTATCGTTATCATTACATCCAATGCGGAAAAGGAGCTTCCCGACGCATTTCTCCGCAGGTGCATTTTTCACTACATCGCTTTTCCAGACAGCGATACAATGCGTAAGATCATTGCCGTCCATTATGAAAATGTGGAGAAGAAATTGCTGGATCAGGTGATCGAGACTTTTTACTGGCTCAGAGACATAAAAGAGCTTCAAAAAAAGCCCGGTACCTCTGAGCTGTTGGATTGGATCAGGGCCCTTGAGCTGGGAGGCGTAAAGGTAGAGCGGATCCATGATGAGTTGCCATTTCTTGGAGTCTTGCTGAAGAAGAACCAGGACTTTGATGTGGTTTGCGAAATCAAAGAAAAAGGCTACTCCAAAAAGGGCTGGCGGGTATAGCTTACAGAGAAGAGGAGCCGTCATTGTTTATAGAATTCTTTTATCTGCTACGGCAGCATCAAGTTAAAATATCCATTAAAGAGTGGCTGGATCTCATCAAGGCGCTGGACGGAGGCCTATGCGGACCCGGCTTACTTGATTTTTACCATTTATGCCGCAGTATTCTGGTGAAAAGCGAAGTGGATTATGACAAATTTGACCTGGCTTTTGCAGAGTATTTCAATGATCTGGAGTCTCCGTTTGACATCCCCGAGGAAGTCTGGAAATGGCTGAATGGGGGCGAAAAGAGCAAAGAAGAACTCTATGATAAAATAGATCCCAATGCACCCCGTTACCAATTGGAGGAACTGAAGCAAATGCTGGAGCAGAGGCTCGAGGAGCAGCGTTCCTGTCACAGAGGAGGTAACTATTGGATCGGAACCGGAGGTACTTCTGTTTTGGGTCATGGAGGTTACGCGGAACAAGGTATACGCGTGGGAGGGGAGAGTCGGTATCGCTCAGCCCTTCAGGTGGCCAACAGCAGGGCATTCCGGGATTTTCGTCAGGATAATATCATAGATACCCGTCAGTTTCAGGTGGCTTTGCGCAAACTGAGGCAATATTCCGCAACAGTGGAGGCGCAAAGAACAGAGTTGGATGTAGATGGTACCATCCGGGAAACAACGGATAACGGAGGGTTTCTAAAGCTCGTATTCGAAAAGCCGAGAAAGAACACTGTGAAACTGCTGTTGCTCTTTGATTCGGATGGATCCATGCTCAGGTACAGCAAACTTTGCAGTGCTTTGTTTCAGGCAGTTCACAAAGCGAACCATTTCAGCGATCTGAAGGTTTACTATTTTCATAATTGTATTTACGAACATCTTTATACAACGCCTTATTGCATTCGAGGGGAATGGGAAAGTACGGAAAAGATTTTAAATACTTTAGGAAGCGAGTACAGGGTCATATTTATCGGCGACGGGGCAATGTCACCTACAGAATTGCTTCGTCCGGGAGGCAATTGCATCATCGGACTGTATAATGAGCTGCCGGGTATATATTGGCTTCAGCGGATCCGTGATAAATATCCCCACCATATCTGGCTCAATCCCATTGAGGAGTCGGATTGGGATTATGCTTTCGGGCATATGACCATAGGAGCGATCCGTGAACTGTTTCCTATGTATGAATTAAGTCTGGAGGGTATCGAGAAAGGCATCAAGAAGCTGCTCGTGAACAGATAACAACCACGGGGACAGACCCCGTGGCTGCTTTTGCCCCCACGGGGTCTGACACCTTGGCTGCTTTTGCATCCAGGGGGACACACCTTGTGGTCGAATAAAAGAAAGCAGACAATCGGAATTGTCTGCTTTGTCATATCACTTCTATGTAATGTGCTGTTATGATAGATAGCGGAATACGCCTTTGACCAGACCCAGTATCCGCGCATCCTTTACGATGATCGGACTCATGTTCGGGTTTTCCGGTTGCAAACGGATGTGACCGTTTTCTCTGTAGAAAGTTTTCACCGTAGCTTCGCTCTCAAAACCATCCACCATGGCTACAACGATTTCACCGTTATTGGCAGTCTGTTGCTGTTGAACCAGAATATAATCGCCGTCAAAGATCCCGGCTTCTATCATACTGTCGCCCTTTACGGTAAGCATGAAATGGGTTCCGCTACCAACATATCTGGACGGCACCGGAAAGTTTTCTTCTATGTTTTCTTCCGCCAAAATAGGTGTGCCTGCAGCAATCTGCCCCACCAGTGGAATGTCTACTATGTCAGTNNGATATCCAAATTTTGTGTGCTCACGTTGGGATCCAGAATTTCGATAGCCCTGGGTTTTGCCGGATCTTTGCGAATATAGCCTTTTTGCTCCAGACTTGCAATGTCCTTATGAGCAGTAGATGTAGATTTGATCCCGAGAGAACTGCACATCTCCCGAACAGTGGGGGGATATCCCTTTTTCCTGATTTCATTCAACATATACTCAAGAATTTTCTTTTCACGTTCTTTCAAAGGTTTCATCTCTTATCCTCCCTGTATTTGCAAGCCCTGCACCCTTATTGTCACAGTATAGCATGGCACGAACAAAATGTAAACACCTGTTCTGTATTTTGGGTGATTATAGAAAAAGGCAAAGAACGTGATTTCTGTTCGGCTGTAATCGATTCGCAAGCCATGTGCAAAATTTCTAGTTGTGAGTGGATAATTGGAGTAAAATGTCATTCTGGAGGCTAGATCCGTGCAAATTCTCAAGTAATGCAGTAATATTGGAAAAAAATCCACACACAACTGAGGTCA
>DCUA01000030.1:0-19975 GCA_002329675.1 Firmicutes bacterium UBA1426
TTTACAAGTGCGAAGTTTAAGTTAAATGATTAATTTGTTGAGAAGGATGGTATGATAGATAGGTAATATCTGTTTAATATTTACATACACAGGAGGATAATTAACAAATGAGTGAAAACAAAACATTGGAAAATTTGATGGCGGCATTTGCCGGAGAGTCCCAGGCGAACAGAAAGTATACAGCCTATGCTAAAAAAGCTGAAAAAGACGGTAAGTTGAATGCAGCAAAACTGTTCCGGGCAGCAGCGGATGCGGAGACATTGCACGCTTTAAAGCATTTCGAGGTAGCCGGAAAGATCGGTTCAACAGCTGACAATCTTAAAGATGGTGTTGCAGGTGAAACCTATGAATATAAGGATATGTATCCGGATTTTGTAAAGGAAGCTGAGGCTGAAGGCAACAAGGCTGCGCTCATGTCCTTTACCTTTGCCATGAAAGCGGAAGAAGTTCATGCAGGCCTCTATCAGGATGCACTGGATAATATCGATCAGACTGAGGAAGTTTTCTATTACCTCTGCCCTGTATGCGGAAACATCGAGAAGGCACGTCCTGACAAATGCAGCATCTGTGGTGTGATGGGCGACAAGTTCATCGAATATTAATCGAATATAGATCGCATAAAGCTGTGGCGACTCCGGAATTCTTTCCGGGGTCGCTTATTTATTTCTTTTATTTGCGGTTTGCTTTATCTGCATAGATGATGTAAGATTCATATTTGACAGTTTTATATAAGGAGAAATCATGATAACAATCACAAATGTAAGTCTTAATTTCAGCGGAACCCCATTGTTTAAAAATGTAAACCTGAAATTTACCCCCGGTAACTGCTACGGTGTTATCGGCGCAAACGGAGCGGGAAAGTCAACGTTCCTGAGAATATTGTCCGGCGACCTGGAACCCTCTACCGGCGAAGTTTCCATTCCTCCGCACATGCGCATATCCGTGCTCAGGCAGGATCATTTCGCATACGAGGAATACACAGTATTAGATACGATCATAATGGGCAACGCAAGGCTATATGAAATAATGAAAGAAAAGGAAGCTTTGTATGCCAAAGAAGACTTTTCGGACGAGGACGGTCTTGCTGCCTCTATTCTTGAGGGTGAATTTGCGGAGCTGAACGGCTGGGAAGCAGAATCCGACGCAGGCATACTTATTCAAGGGTTGGGACTTGGCATTGATGTGCTGCATATGCAGATGAGCTCCTTGACCGGTAATGAGAAAATCAAGGTTTTGTTAGCGCAGGCGTTGTTTGGAAAACCGGAAATTATATTGTTGGACGAGCCGACGAACCATCTTGATGTCGTCGCCATAAATTGGCTGGAAGATTTCATTCTGGATTACGAAGGCACCGTCATTGTTGTTTCCCATGACCGGCATTTCCTTGACACCGTTTGTACAAATGTTGTAGATGTGGATTACGGAAAAATAAATATGTTTGTTGGAAACTACGAGTTTTGGTATGAGTCCAGCCAGCTCACGCAAAAGATATTGCGGGATCAGAACAAAAAGAACGAGGATAAGATAAAAGAGCTGCAAAGCTTTATTCAGCGCTTTTCCGCAAACAAGTCGAAGTCAAAACAGGCAACGTCACGAAAAAAACTTTTGGACAAACTTACAGTGGATGAACTGCCGGTATCTTCAAGACGATATCCTTTTGTAGGATTTACGATAGACCGCCCGATCGGCAAAGATGCGTTGTTTGTAGAGGGCATCAGCAAGACCGTCAATGGAGTCAAGGTTTTAGATAAGGTGACCTTTCAGATGAACAGGGAGGATAAAATTGCTTTCGTTGGTGAGAATGAAATTGCAAACACCACGCTGTTTAAAATCCTGATGAAGGAAATAGAACCTGACGAAGGATCCTTTAAGTGGGGGGCAAGTACAACTCAATCGTATTTCCCATTGGACAATTCCGCTTTTTTCAATGATTCGGATCTGAATCTGGTGCAGTGGCTGGGCCAATTTACACAAGAGACGACGGAGACCTTTATGCGTGGCTTCCTTGGCAGGATGTTGTTTTCGGGGGATGATGTGTTCAAGGCAGTCAGCGTTCTCTCCGGTGGTGAAAAGGTAAGGTGCATGCTGTCGCGCATGATGCTCTACGGGGCTAATATTCTCGTGTTGGACCAACCGACGAATCATCTGGACCTGGAATCTATCACCGCATTAAATAACGGATTGATCGACTTTAAGGGAGCGATGCTGTTTTCCTCCCATGACCATCAATTTATCCAAACTATAGCAAATCGAATCATTGAAATAAAAAAGGACGGAAGCATCGTCGACAGGGCGTGCACATATGAAGAGTATTTAAATCTATACAACAATCATTAATAGAGTTTTTGCTTAGCCCTAGTTATACAGAAAAAGCAAGATTACATTGAAATCTGTGGTCTTTTACTCCAATTAGAGCCCCTGAGGAGGTAGAACTCCACCTAAAACTGCATTAAACCCTTAAAATCTGTATACCATATCGGCATTTGATATATAAATTCCTGCGTTTGGTATACAGACTTCGGTGTTTTATACAAAAATCTGTGGCATGTATCTCCATTTTAGTGGCTTAAATACTTTATGGTATACAGATAATTCTTCGTTTGTCGATTACCTGTATACCGCAAAACATCTTTTCACTTCGTCAGGTATCACTTGGCTAAAAACACAAGGCCATGCATCACTTCACCTGATATCACTTGTTTGTTTGCCATTATTGCTGTTCAAAGGCAAGCCGGAAGCGTGGCTGGTTTTGTATTCCCAAAAATAGACTGATATGATAAACTGATTTAGGGACAGGGAAGGGGAAGAGATCATTATGACAAGAAGCAGGAGACAATGAATGAACAATGATTTGGACTATTTACAACAACTGAACCCGGAACAGCGGAAGGCTGTTATTCACAAGGATGGCCCTCTGCTGATCCTGGCCGGAGCCGGCAGCGGGAAGACCAGCACTATGACGCACCGTATTGCCCATCTGATCTTAAAGGAAGGGGTCTCCCCCTACGAAATTCTGGCAGTGACTTTTACCAATAAAGCGGCAAGGGAAATGAGGGATCGGGTAGAGAGCCTTATCGGGGCAACTCAGGGTATGTGGATCCTGACCTTTCACTCCGCCTGCCTGAGAATTCTCCGCATGTACGGAGATCGGCTGGGTTATAGCAAGGACTTCGTAGTCTACGATCCGGCAGATCAGAAAACTATCATAAGAAACTGCATGAAAGAACTGGGCGTCGATGATAAAAAGTATTCGATTGCCTATTTCCTGACCATTATCAGCGATTGCAAAGAAAAGGGGATAACTCCCAGGAAATTTGCGGAAGAGAACATGAGTAATCCCAGAGCCAAGACATCTGCTGATATTTTCATCGCATACGAGAAGGTGCTGAAGGCCAATCAGGCAATGGATTTTGATGATCTCCTGCTGCAGGCGGTCAGGCTCTTTGAACAGGATGAAGAGGTCCTGAAGCGCTTCCAGCAGAAGTTTAAATACATCATGGTGGACGAATACCAGGATACCAACTATATGCAGTACCGCTTTATACGGTTGTTGGCGCAGGCCCGCAGCAACATCTGCGTTGTAGGTGACGATGATCAGTGCATCTACCAGTGGAGAGGTGCGGACATCAACAACATATTAGATTTCGAAAAGGACTTTAAGGGTGCAGAGGTAATTAAGCTCGAAAGAAACTATCGATCGGATGGTAACATACTGGCTGCGGCCCATTCTGTCATTAAGAACAATCAGGGAAGAAAGCCGAAGAAACTGTGGACGGACAGGGGCGACGGAGAAAAAATACACTATTTCAGAGCTGAGGATGATAAAGACGAAGCCCGTTACATTGCGTCCGAGATAGACAGATTGCGCAACAGAGAGCGGCAGTACTCGGATTTCGCCGTGCTCTATCGCACCAATGCCCAGTCCAGACTCTTTGAGGAAGCCTTTCGGGCGAGGGAGATCCCCTATCGTATCCTGGCCGGATTCCGGTACTATGACCGCAAAGAGGTCAAGGATATGGTGGCTTACATGCGGCTCGTGCAAAACCCTGCCGACGACCTGTCTCTGGAGCGGATTATAAATGAACCAAAGAGGGGTGTCGGACAAAAGACTTTGGAGAAGCTTAAAGTCCTGGCGGCAGTCCGGAGCGAGAGCCTTCTCCAGGTGCTGCAGAATGCTGAGATCATGGAAGGGTTATCAGGAAAGTCCGGAGAAAGCCTGTTTCAGATGGCAGAAGCAATAAGTCTGCTTTCCGGTGAACAGGAAAACCTCAAAATATCCGATATTTACGATGCACTATTGGTGCGAACGGAATATCTTCGTGCCCTGGAGGGGCAGAATACAGTAGAGGCGGAGACCAGAATCGAGAATCTCTTAGAATTCAAATCCGTTATTTATGACTATGAAAAGGGAAAAGAGGATGCAGGGGAATCGGGAAGCCTGAGCGAATTTATGGAATCCATCGCATTGATGGCTGAAGTGGATAACCTGGACCCCGATGAGAACGCAGTGGTCCTCATGACCCTGCACAGTGCCAAAGGACTGGAATTCCCCGTAGTTTTTATGGCCGGTATGGAAGATGGTCTGTTCCCAAGCTGGCGGTCTTTTGAGCGAGGAGATGGAGTGGAGGAGGAGCGCCGACTCTGTTATGTGGGAATGACACGGGCAAAAGAGAAACTTTACCTGACAAGTGCAGGGATCCGCACCGTCTACGGGAAGACTGATTACACCAGGGAATCCATGTTCCTGAAGGAAATCGACAGAAAACTGCTGGAAGGGGATGCTGTGTTCACAGGAGGCAGCTTTGACCGGTACAGCAGTGCGACCACAAGCACTTATGCGGATGAAAAGGATATCTTCCGCCCCTTTGAGCAGCTACGTGCTATCAAGCAAAGCAGTGCCGCCAGACCAAAGCTATCGGCGGAGGATCTGACTCCGGGAGACAAGGTAAAGCACACCAAGTTTGGAGTCGGCCAGGTCATTGCAGTGGAGAAAAATGCGGTAACGGTGTCGTTTGAGAGTGAAGGAACGAAAAAGCTGGCCATTGATATTGCGCCCCTGACGAAACTTTAAAGGAGACGGGAATGGACGATAAGCTTCAGCTCATGAAGGATAAAGTATCGGTATTGAATCAGGCCGCAAAGGCCTATTATCGTGAAAATCGGGAGATCATGTCCAACCTGGAATACGACAGGCTCTATGAAGAACTGGAGGAGCTGGAGCGTGAAACAGGGATCGTGCTGTCCAACAGCCCCACCATTCATGTTGGTTATGAATTGGCGGGAAGCCTGCCCAAGGAAAGGCACGAGAAGGCTATGCTTTCACTGGATAAGACAAAGGATGTTACAGCCTTAAAGGAATGGTTAGGGCAGCAGAAAGGGCTCCTTTCCTGGAAACTTGACGGGCTCACCATAGTCCTCACCTATGAAGATGGAAAACTCACGAAGGCAGTCACCCGGGGCAATGGGGAAGTGGGTGAGGTGGTCACAAATAATGCCAAAGTATTTGTGAACATCCCTCTGATGATCCCGTATCCGGGAGAGCTGATCCTGCGTGGAGAAGCTGTAATTGGTTATACAGACTTTAATAAGCTGAACAGTGAGCTTGCAGAGGTGGAAACCAAATATAAGAATCCGAGAAATCTCTGCAGCGGCTCCGTAAGGCAGCTGAATAACAGGATTACAGCAGAGAGAAGTGTGCATTTCTTTGCCTTCGGACTCGTCAGAGCTGAGGGTGTAGACTTTTCCAACTCCAGGAAGGAACAGCTGGATTGGCTAAGGGGACAGGGTTTCGATGTGGTTCCATACAGAGAAGTTGAGAGCAGTAATATTGAGGAGTGTGTGAACCTGTTCGCCGGGGAGATAGAGGGTTATGATTTTCCATCCGACGGCCTGGTTCTTATCTATGACGATATAAAATACGGAGAAGGACTGGGAACCACGGCTAAATTTCCAAGAGATGCCATAGCCTTTAAGTGGAGGGATGAGATCAAGGAAACGATCCTTCTGGAAGTGGAGTGGAGCGCCTCCAGAACCGGTCTGATCAATCCCATTGCAATCTTTGAACCCGTCGAGCTGGAAGGAACAACAGTCAGCCGCGCAAGCGTCCACAATATAAGCATCATGGAAGGCTTAGAGCTTGGTCTGGGAGATGAGATCCGTGTATATAAAGCCAATATGATCATTCCCCAGGTGGCCGAAAACCTCACCAGAAGCGGCACTGTGCAGATCCCGGAAAACTGTCCGGTATGCAGCGAGCATACGAGCATCAGGCAGGAAAACGGTGTAAAGGTGCTGTTCTGCACCAATGAAGAGTGCCCTGCAAAGCAAGTAAAAGCCTATACTCATTTCGTCAGCAGAGACGCTATGGGTATAGACGGACTCTCCGAGGCCACCATTGAGAAGCTTCTATCCAAAGGGCTGATCAGAGAGCTTGCTGATATCTTCCATATTGAGAGGCACGAGGAGCAGATCGTCCGGATGGAGGGATTTGGGCAGAAGTCTTATGCAAACCTGGTGAATGCCGTAAACAAAGCCAGAGCCACCAACTCCGTGAGACTACTTTACAGTCTGGGGATCCCTAATGTGGGTCTTTCTAACGCTAAAGCCATCTGCAAGCATTTCAACTACGACTGGAATGCAATCCAGTCCGCCCCCTTTGAGGAGTTGACACAGATATATGGAATCGGCCAGGTCATGGCAGAAGCCTACGTGGATTTTTTCAGCAATGAGAAGAACGTTCGGACAATAGAAGATATTCTGAAGGAGATAAGGTTTGAAGAGATGGAAGGTTCGACGGGAGAGCAGATCTTCGAAAATCTGACCTTTGTCATAACCGGCTCTGTTGCTCATTACAAAAATCGGAACGAGTTAAAGGCAGAGATCGAAGGAAAAGGCGGCAAGGTAACGGATTCCGTTACAGCAAAGACGGATTATCTGATAAATAATGACAGTATGTCAAACTCCTCAAAGAATAAAAAAGCAAAGGAACTGGGCATCCCCATCATCACAGAGGACCAGTTTGTTCGATGGCTGGAAAGCGGCAGGGTGCCGGAATAGTTCTGATGCCCATATCGTCCCGGGCATTATAATGATCACATTGGAGGAAACATGAAAACAGGAAAATTGGACAGCAACTTGCTTGAGGAGATGGTTTTCAAGCATCTGAAATTTAAGAGACCTGAAGTCATTACGGGTCCGGGCATCGGTGAGGACTGCGCACTGGTGGATTTCGGCCAGTATGATTGCGTTTTGTCAACAGATCCGATCACAGGGGCAGTGTCGGACATCGGCAGGCTGGCAGTTCAGATCTCCTGCAACGACATCGCATCAAACGGCATAGAACCTCTGGGGATCCTATTAGCTTGCATGTTGCCTGAAGGAACCACCATCGAAGAGATCGACGAGATTATGCGCCAGGCGGGTGAGGCCTCGGAAGCATTGGGAGTTATGATCATCGGTGGTCATACGGAGATCACAAAGGCTGTCAACACTCCTGTCATCGTATCCACTGCAGTAGGCAGGGCAGCCAAAGGTGCATCACAGAATGCGGCAGATATGCGGCCGGGAGACTGGATCCTGATCACCAAGCAGGCAGGGCTCGAAGGTACCGGCATCATTGCAAGCGATCATGAGGCCAGGTTAAAGGGTATCTTAACGGAGAATGAAATTTCGGAAGCAAAGGATATGCTGGATCAGGTCTCTGTGGTAAAAGAAGGTGTTATCGCCGGCAGAATCGGCACCGTAGGTATGCACGATGTTACAGAAGGCGGCATTCTGGGTGCTGTATGGGAGATGTGTGAAATATCCGGGACGGGTGCAGAGGTCTGGGTTGATAAGATCCCCATTGCGGATGTGACTAAGAAAATCTGCAGCCATTTTAATATCGATCCTCTACGCTTAATTTCCAGTGGCAGCATGATGATCATGGCTCATCCGGAGAAAAAGGAGTTGCTTTTGGAGGAGATACGGTTGGCAGGTATTCCGGTAACCTGTATAGGAAGGATCATGGAAGCCTCGCAGGGCAGAGTGGCGATAAGAGGAGAAGAACGTACTCCCATTGAGGCTCCTGGAAGTGACGAGCTTTATAAGGTGGTGTTTGGATGATTTCTGCCGGAGTTGTCATCTGTTCTGCGGAGCACATCATCCATTTTGTCCAGTAGGTCCTCGGCCTTGTCCTCGACCTTGTCGCCGACCTTACCCATCATGCGCTGGGCTTTATCAGTTGCGTTCTCAATTCTATTCTCTGCCTTGTTCTTCATCTTCTTTGCCTTATCCCGGACTTCGTCAGCGGTGTCCTTCACCTCGTCCCACATGTCACCTGCAGCGTCCTTCATCTCATGCCATGTGCCTTCTGCGGCGCCCTTAACTTCATTTGGCCGAATGCCCATGTGATTGTTGTTCATGCGATCCATTTTGCTCTCCTTTTCCTTATAAAAATACGTGTTTGTATTATTTTGCCGTAGATTTCAAAAATAATTCATTTCTATGAATTCTGATAAGTATGTGGAATTTTGTCGTTTTTTGTTGTATTATGAATATTGTGTAGGCCTGTACTTGCTGAGATGTTCCGGATCAAAGGAGAGTGCACATGAGAAGGGCTATTGCCGTACTGTTTGCTTTGGTGATTACCATTACCGCTATGGTGTTCCCTTGCTATGCAACTGCAGACAGTATCAGTTGGACAGAGGATGAGATTGCCTTTATGGAAAAGCATCCTGTAATTCGACTGGGTGTAGACCCCGGCTTTGTTCCATTCGAGTACTTTGATGAAGACGGTGTGTATGTTGGAATTGCTCCGGATTATCTGGCCCTGATCAGTGACAGAACGGGCTTACAGTTTGAAGTTGCAAAAGGCCTGACATGGCCGGAAGCATACGCTCTGGCACAAGCAGGAGATCTGGATGTACTGCCTGCTATTGACAGAACGGAAGACAGAGAAAAACATTTTCTATTTTCCCGACCCTATTATAATATCAAAAGGGTAATCGTTACCCGGGACACCGATACAGGCATATCCGGCGTTGAGGATTTAAGGGGAAAAGTGGCCTCCGTTCAGCGGAACAGCTCCCATCACAGTTTTCTATTGTCCTATCCGGAAATCAACCTCAGTCTTTATGAATCTTTCGAAGAAGGTCTCACCGCAGTTGCCATGGGGACTGAAAAAGTTTTTGTAGGAAATCTGGCAACCGCAGATTATTTTATTCGTTCCAATGGGTTGACTAACTTAAGATTTGTTGCTTTTGAGTCCGAAAGCCAACAGGCTTTGCATTTCGCCGTTCGAAAAGACTGGCCGGAATTGGTGACTATACTCAATAAAGCCCTGGACTCCATAACGGAGAGCGAAAAGTATGAGATTAATGATAAATGGATACTGGTAGAAGCGGCTTTTGATTATAATTTTGGCCCTCTTATTCGAATCCTGGCAGCCATCGGTGCGGTTATCGCTATCGTAATGGCCGTATCTGTCTACTGGATTTCCCGATTGAGAGACGAAATCTCGCAAAGAAAACAGATTCAAGAGGATCTGGAAATAGCACAGCGGGCTCTGGAGCAACGCTTTCAAGAGCAAGAGGTAATATTTGAGACAATATTTGATCAGATGCCTGTGGGAATTGCAATCTCTCATAGCAAGGACCCAAATGCTGTAGATGAGAGTAAGTACTTCATGAATCCGGCCTTTGAAAAGCTGACCGGAAGATCGAAGGAAGAGCTTCTGAAACAAGGATGGATTGCAATCACGCATCCGGACGATGTGGAGGAAGATTTAAGAAATTATGAAAGGCTGATGAGGGGCGAAATCGATGCTTACGAAATGGATAAGCGAGTTGTCAGACCGGATGGTTCCATCGTCTGGGTACATATGCTCTCAGCCACCTTTGTTTTACCGGAAAGCGATCAGTTTAGCCAATTTGCCTTATTTAGAGACATAACGGAAAGAAAAGAAATTGAGGAGAAGTTAGTTGAAAGCGAGCGCAGCAAATCCATTCTTCTCTCAAACCTTCCGGGCATGGCTTATAAGTGCAAGTATGACCGGGACTGGACCATGTTGTTTGTTTCAGCCGGTTGTCTCCAATTGACCGGATATGCCCCGGAGAGTTTACTACACAACAAGGAACTCTCTTATAATGATATGATATCGCCGGAATACCGAGAGCTTCTATGGAAAGAATGGGAGCGCATTGTTTCCGAGAAACGTCCCTTTCAGTACGAGTATGAAATCGTAACGGCTTCAGGTGAGCATAAATGGGTTCTTAAGTTGGGGCAGGTAGTCTATAACGATATGGGTGAAGTTGAAGCCTTGGAAGGAATCGTCCTTGACATTTCCGACAGAAAGGAAATGGAGAACAACCTCAGATACATTAATACCCATGACCGCTGGACAGGCTTATATAATCGCGAGTATTTAGAAACCCTTCTTGTGAGAGATAATAGGGTTAAGAATACTGCGAAAAGGGCACTGGTCAATATCAACTTGAGCACATTTCAGGAAATTACGGCCAGGCACGGATTTCACTATACGCAAGACCTTATAAAAAAAGCTTCCGAAGCGCTCAAACAATATTGTTCGGAAAGGTGTATGCTGTTCAAAACAAGCGAAAACCGATTCACATTTTACATAAAAGGATACGTGGATAAGAAGGAGCTGGTCAATTTTTGTGAGTTTGTCCGCGACACCCTGAGGCCTTTGCTGGTCAAGGACAGAGTGGGGGGTGGAATCGGTATCCTGGAACTGGGCAGCAATCCGGATCATGTTGATCTGCTCATGAAGAATGTTCTCATCGCATCAGAAAGGTCAATTAAGATATCCGGTAAAGAATTTGGAGTTTGTTTCTATGATGACAATCTTGAAGCTCTCGTAAAGCGTGAGGAAGACATAAGGCTTGCGCTTTCCCAAATTGCTGCAGATGATGATGGCGGGAATCTATTTTTGCAATATCAGCCCATACTGGATCTGAAAACAGATTCAATCTGTTGCTTCGAGGCCCTGGCAAGATTAAAAACAGAAGAGCTGGGGTTAGTTTCTCCGGGGGAATTTATTCCTATTGCAGAGAAGACGGATCTAATTATACCCATTGGCGAAAAGGTGATGATCAAAGCCTTTCGTTTTTTGAACAGGTTGAGAGCGCAGGGATTCGAAGGACCCAGTATCTCAATCAACGTATCTGCTATTCAGCTTTTAAGTCCCAACTTTGTAGACAGGCTCTTTGAATTGATCCATGAGATGCGTGTGGATCCACATAACATAGGTATTGAGATTACAGAATCGGTTTTTGCTTCCGATTACAACTACATTAACAACATCATGAGCAAGCTGAGGAATGCCGGGTTCCATGTGGCCATCGATGACTTTGGGTCCGCTTATTCCTCGCTGACCCGGGTGAGAGAAATCAATGTCAGTACTCTGAAGATAGACAAGTTCTTCATTGATAAACTGATGACTGTCGGTCCCGATAAATCCATCAGCGGTGAGATTATCGCAATGGCACACAGACTCGGCCACGACGTAATCGCTGAGGGTGTAGAGCACGAAGAGCAAAAACAGTATTTGCTGGAGCACGGCTGTGACAAGATTCAGGGATACCTGATCAGTAGACCTCTCGATGAAGAGGCTGCGATGGAGGTAATCTTTAATCAGGACGGCAGTTGCAACTGACTGAATCCCATTGACTGAACCGACAAAGTCCTTTATAATAGAAAAGCAAATTGCCTTTTGGCAGCTTCGCCTGGCATGGTCCGGGTCCTGCGCAATAAGAATCTGTGAACCTCGTCAGGTCCGGAAGGAAGCAGCGATAAACGGAACCTCTTATGTGCCGCAGCTCAGCCTGTTCCATCTCCATGCGGGGCTGGCAAAGGGCAATTTGTGTAAATGGAGAAAACTCGGAGGCGGAAATGCATCAAGCTTTATATCGTAGCTTTCGTCCGGAGACCTTTGAAGGCCTTCTGGGCCAGGAACACATCATCAAGATCTTGCGAAACCAGATCCGCAATGGAACGGTAGGACATGCTTATTTGTTCTGCGGCACCAGAGGGACAGGGAAGACTACGACAGCCAGAATTCTGGCAAAAGGAGTCAACTGTACAGCTCCCCGGGATGATCGCCCGTGTGGGGTCTGCGAAAACTGTATAGCCATTCGGGACGGTGTCTTTCTTGACGTTATCGAAATTGATGCAGCCTCACATAACGGTGTGGAGAACATTCGTGAACTGCGTGAAAGCGTAAAATATCCACCGGTTGCAGGAAGGTGCAAAGTCTATATCATCGACGAGGTCCACATGCTGTCTACCGGTGCGTTCAATGCCCTTCTGAAAACACTGGAGGAACCGCCGGCCAATGTCATGTTCATTCTCGCAACCACAGAACCTCAAAAGCTGCCGGCTACCGTACTTTCCCGCTGTCTCAGACTGGATTTTCACAGAGTACCGGAAAAACAGCTGCTTGCGGGAATGCGTGAGATCTGCAAGAGTCTGGATGTAAAGATCTCTGACGGCGCCCTTGGCATCATTGCTGCCAACGGAGACGGTTCGGTGCGGGATAGTCTGTCTATCCTGGATCAGTGCATAGCCGGAGGAGATAAAGAGGTTTCAAGAGAAGATGTCATCAAAATACTCGGGACATCAGGTGAGGAAGTATTTATACAGCTCACCGACATGATGGATCAGGGCCGTGTCGCCGATGGACTGCTGCTGCTGGATCAGCTGCTCTCCGAAGGAGTTGAAGTCAAACAGCTGATGAAGGATTGGATCGCCCATTACCGGAACCTCATGATGACCAAATTTGTTCGCCATCCGGAGGACCTTTTGAACGTATCGGAAGAAAATGTTGAGAGGATCCGCGAACAGAGCATGCGTATCGATCTGTCAGCTATTAACGAGGCCATACTTCAGCTGGCCCGAACCCTGACAGAGGCCAGATGGTCCACACAGCCCCGTATTCTGCTGGAACTCTGCATGGTGAGATTGGCTTCCGGCGACGATCCCGGCTGTCTTCCTGAGGTGAGCATAACACGACCCGCCGGGGGGAAAAGTCAGAAAAAAGAGAGGACAAAGAAAACAGAGCCTACAGAAAAAGAGGACAAGCCGGAACAAACGGAATCAGGAGCAGAAGTGGCTGTCGAAGAATCCCCGGAAGAGACCCCGGATCTGGAGCAGATCTGGCGTAAGGTCGTTGAAGAAGGTGAATCGGAAAAGGCCAGCCTATCTCTGCTTCGAAGAGGGGGAAGGCTTGTAGATATCAGGGATGGTTGCTTTCGTCTGGAATTAGCCAACGATATGGCAGTGCGCTATGCGAAAGATAATGCGGATTACCTGAAAAAACTTATGAAGAAATATACCGGTAAGAAGCTGGAAATGGATTGTTGTTTGGCTGACCGAAACAGCAAGGTACAGGAAAAGCAAACGGCTGAGGAGATCGCCAGCCTGGTAGGAAACGGACTAAATATCACCGTCGAGGTTAAATAAGGAGGAAGAAATGGGAAGAGGAATGAGAGCCGGAAAGAAGCCCGGCGGCGGAGGACAGGCCTCCATGCAGAAACAGATGCAGCAGATGCAGGTTATGCAGAAGAAGATGGAAGAAATGCAGGCTAAACTGGACGACCAGGAGGTGAGTGCCACAGCAGGCGGAGGGGCTGTCAGCGTTACCGTAAACGGAAAGCGGGAACTGACAGGCATTACAATACAACGGGAAGCAGTGGATCCGGACGATGTGGAAATGCTGCAGGATCTGATCATCGCTGCTGTAAACGAGGGATTGCGTCAGATCGAGGAACTTTCATCCTCGGAAATGGCCAAACTCACCGGTGGCCTGGGAATTCCGGGATTATAGAGAGAAGGACCGGGAACATGCGATATTATGCAAAACCGTTGAACAATCTGATCAGCCAGCTTTCCAAGCTGCCCGGCATCGGCGGAAAGACAGCCCAGCGGCTGGCCTTCCATATCTTGTCCATGGACGAAAAAGATGCCATTGCCATTGCGGATGCCATCATCGAAGGCAAACGTTCCATGAAATATTGCTCCGTCTGCGGTAATCTCACGGATCAGGACCCCTGCGGGATCTGCTCCGACAAAACCAGAGACCAAAGAGTGGTATGTGTAGTGGAAAACGCAAGAGACGTGGCCGCTATGGAACGCATGAGAGAATTCAACGGACTTTACCACGTGTTGCACGGATCCATATCTCCCATGGAAGGGATCGGGCCGGAAGACATCAACCTGAAATCACTGATTCTTCGTTTACAGGAAAGCGAAATCGACGAAGTGATCCTGGCAACCAATCCCAACATCGAAGGCGAGGCCACTGCCATGTATATCGCCCGGCTGATCAAGCCATCCGGCATAAAGGCAACGCGCATCGCCCACGGGATCCCGGTAGGAGGAGATCTGGAATACACGGATGAAATTACATTGTCAAAAGCCATAGAAGGCAGACGGGAGCTGTAGTTATAGCCCCATCTGCTTTTTTGCGGTTTTGATCAGATATTCATATCTGGATTTGGCTGCCATGATATCGTAAGTGGCAAAGTCAATTAAATCGGGATCGGTTGCCTCATTGAAACGGGACTCGGCCAGCTTCCACTGGATTTCCGCATCCCTGATGGATGCGTAGAGTTTTTCCTCCTCCGTCTGCTCCGGAGGCAGATTCAAAAAGTGTCGATACATTTTGTCTGCTACTCCTTTCACGCCGATAAAATTACTGTCCATAATCACAAAAGCCCTTTCATCTTTTGTCTTCTATTCTATTCATATTCAGCATATTTTATACAAAAGGTTGGCATAGTTTCCCTTTTGAATAAATTTGGGGTGTAGTTCATACATGATATTTGAGGGTAAAGAAGTATGGAAATGAGCGTGGAAATCGGTATTTTGCTCGCATATGGGTTTGGTATTCTGATTTTGTATATCTTAGGCTACCTGTTTCTGGTGCCTCTGAAATTCCTTTTAAAGCTGATAGGGAACAGCATAGTAGGAGGTCTTTTTATTCTGCTCATCAATTGGGTCGGTTCCAACTGGGATCTCCATATACCGCTGAACCTCCTTTCGGCGCTCTTCGTCGGCGTTCTGGGATTGCCCGGAGCGATCCTGCTTCTCATCCTGAATAATTTCATATAAGATCGTAGAAGAAGACTTTTTGCCCTCTCGGACAAAGCATAGCAAATAGATTATCACATTACCGCAAATATGTAGTTGCTTGTTTTCAGAAAATTAGATAAAATTAGTTATCTGTTTTATTATTCTTTTTATAATCATATAAGGGAGGGAAACACGGAATGAGTGATGTTCAAAAGACAGCCAAAGTGGATGTGGACGAACTAGGCATAAAGAAACACGATCTTAAAGTGTCAACAGTTGTGTTCATGATATTCTGTCTTTGCGCCGCCGGTGCTTACGGAATCGAAGAAATGATACCGGAGTCCGGTCCGGGTTTAACTTTAGTCATGCTGATTGTGCTGCCGTTCATCTGGAGTACCCCATTAGGTCTGGTGGCTTCAGAACTTGGATCGGCGCGGCCGCAGGAGGGTGGCTATTACAAATGGGTGCAGGAAGCTCTCGGAGAATTCTGGGGGTTTCAGGCAGGTTGGTGGAGAACCATTTCCATCTACATAGACAATACCCTCTATGTCATTCTGGCCGGAGGATATCTTGCCAATGAGTTTGATTTAGGATGGGGTGGAGAGTTTGCGTTCAAGGCAGGCATGATAATTATATTTACCTACATCAACATCAGAGGTGTAAGAGACGTAGGCATCGTATCCACTATTTTATCCATCCTGGTAATGGTAGCCTTCGGTATGGTAGCGATCAGCGGCTTCATGAACTGGGAGCAGAATGCCTTTATTCCGTTCACAGCAGATGGAGAGATTATGGGTGTTTCCGGAATCGGCTTCGCTGACTGGGTCTACTACATCGGTATGGGTATCGCCATCGGTATGTGGATGTATTCAGGATACGAATCCATGTCTACAGTGGCCGGTGAGGTGAAAGATCCTCAGGTTATTCCGAAAGCCACTATGCTCACGGTTCCGTTGATCATGTCTGTGTACATTTTCCCGACCATGGCAGGACTTGCTACTCTGACAGATGAGAAAGTTGCAAATATCCTGGGAATTTCTGTAGAAGAGGTAGCTGAAGAAGGCGGCGCCTGGGCTTTCTGGGGAACAGAGGCAGGAAGCATAGGTTATTCGGATGTTGTTACTTCAAACTGGGGCCCGGCCTTTGGTCTTTTCTTCGTCATTGTTGCTGTACTTGCTCAATGCTCTATCTACAACACATACATAGCTTCCGGATCCAGAGGATTCTTCGCACTCGCTGAGGATAACCTGGCTCCGCCTATCATGGTCAAAGTTGATAAAAAGCACGGTGTTCCATATGTAGCTGTACTTTCCGTAGGTATCGTCAACCTGATCCTGTGCATGTTTGCATTTAAGGTCGTTGTGGTTATCGACGTATTCCTGCTGATTTCCGCCTATGTAATGATCTTTATTTCTGCTTTGATCCTGAGAAACAGGATCCCCGAAGAAGAGCGGAAGTTCAAGATCCCCGGAGGCTACGGCTTCCTGGCTGTTATCTGCATAGTACCGATGCTCATCGCATTCATTGCATTCTTTATAAACGGTACCGATTACTTCATCGGTGGTATGGTAGGTATCGTTTCCGGACCGGTTCTCTACTACATCTGGAGAAGGATGTACGGCGGTCTGACAAAGAAAGATCCCGTCAGGTATCCCGGCAACCCCAAGACAGGTATGGCAGTGGGAGATGTAAGGAGAATGAGCGTCATGTTCGGTATTCTCACCGTCATGGGTGTCATCGGCTCTCTCTTCCTTCCCTGGTTTGAAGGAGATTGGGGTGACGAATGGTATCTGGAGGTCTATGGTCTCGAAGGCCTCTTTGGTACGATGTTACTGTGGATCCGCATTGCTACAGGAGCAGCTGCTTTGCTGACCATTGTGTTGGCCATTGTGGCTTCCAAGGTGGAACCCAAGAAAGAATAAAGTTTCGATTTCGCTCAAGAAGATTTGAAGGCGGCCCGGAGGGGCCGCCTTTTATGTGGAGGAAACAGACCTCAGCTGCCGCTCCCGGGTATGCCCCATAGAAACCGTGAAACCGCTTACCGTTTTCGTGCTGAGCACATAAAAACGGCGGTTTCCGAGGGGCATACCCGGGAGCGGTAGCTGAGGTCTGTCCCTCTGGCTGTTTTTGCATCCACGGGGTCTGTCCCTCTGGCGGTTTTACTGGTATAATAGCTGGTGTATTGGAATTTTAGTTATAGAAGGGGATACGATGAGTACAGTTGTCGGAATAATCATGTATGTATTGTTGGCTCCACTGTTGGCCGGGCTATTGGTGGGATTGGGAGCATTCATCTCAGCTCACCTTCAAGGGGAGAACCCTCCCCATATTTTAGAGAGCTTTCGAAAACTTCTGGGTTTGTTCAGGGAGCCCTGGACTGAAGCGGATAGCACGCCAAAGCTGCTTTGCATACTCCGGGTGGCTCTGATCCTGACAGGAGGATCGATCCTCTTTGCAGGTGGTAACCTTGCTTTGTCCATCCTGTTATTGCTATTTACGGAATTTATAAAGATATATAATCCTTACAGTATAGAAAGTAAAAGTCTTGAACAGAACCATGAGCCGATGGAACTCGAAAGAGACCTCGCTGCTTTCGGCACCTTTTCCTGCCAGATGCTCCTGACAGCTGCAGGCTTATATTGTTTTACCGCTTACATTTCAGACCGGGGAAGCTTTCTAGCAGCGGATCTTATCTCCGCCGGTACAGCCCCTGCGCTCTATTTACCCGCCATGCTCGTAGGTTTGATTGCGCTACTGCTTTTCGGACGCAATACCGGTTTTGCCGTGGGAAAAGAGAAGAGTAGCTTTTCTGGCAAAGAGCAGGCTTTCTTAGAGATAGGAAATTGGTATCGTGTGACAGCGCTCTATGCTGTTCTGTTCCTGTTCAACTATGGAGGAACGGTTTTCTCCGCTGTGGTATCCGTTGGAATCTGCCTATTGGTATGGTTCTTGGCCCTGCTGCTTCAGAAACCACACTCCCGGCAACCAAAAAGTGTCAGCATTGCTGCCGTATCCACGATCCTTATGATTGCCTCTTTTGTCAACCTGCTCATACTGCTGCCGTAGCAAGGCTATTTGTTAGGAAATAAGAAAGCTGCCCTGTAGAAAGGCAGCTTTATTACTTTTGATAATTTTAGACCCGCTCTGCAATGGGAATATATGGGTGCTTTGGCTCAGCAGTGATATAAGCCGGACGCACGATCTTGCCTCCGGCCACCATCTCTTCGATCCTGTGCGCGCACCAGCCGGAGATACGGGAAGCGGCGAACACCGCTGTGGCTATATCCATTGGAATGTTCAGTGCGCTGTAGACAAATCCGGAATAGAGGTCCACGTTGGCCGGGATCGGTTTTTCGATCCCTTTCATCTCTCTGAAGATTTTTGCCCCTTGATTCTCAATGAAATCATAGAGCATAAAATCATCCATGAGTCCCTGCTCCTCAGCAAGCTTTCTCGCCATTTTCTTCAGAAGAACAGCCCGGGGATCGGATAATGTATAAACTGCATGACCAAGACCGTAAATCAGGCCCGAGCCATCAAAGGCTTCGCCTTTCATCAGCTTTATCAGATATTTTTCCACTTCCTTATGATTTGTAATATCATTTACATTGGCTTTCAAGTCGTCTATCATACCGAGAACTTCTACGTTGGCACCGCCGTGCTTGGGTCCTTTGAGAGAACCCACAGCGGCTGCTATTGCGGAATATGTATCCGTTCCGGTAGAGGTTACCACATGTGTAACAAAGGTAGAATTATTTCCGCCTCCGTGTTCCGCGTGGAGAATCATGCTCAGGTCAAGGGATTTCGCTTCAATATCCGTATATTCACCGGTGGGACGGATCATACGCAAAATGTTTTCCGCAGTGCTCTTCTCCGGATCCGGATAATGAAGATGTAGGCTTTCGTTATGGTAATGGGACCGCTTAGCCTGAAAGCCGTAAGCGATCAGCGAGGGAAAGTAGCCGATCAAGTCGATGGATTGTCTCAGCACGTTTGGAATGGACAGATCGTCTGCATACTCATCGTAGGAGTAGAGAGCCAGAACGCTTCTCGCTAGCTTGTTCATAACGCTGTTGCTCGGAGCAACCAGGATCATATCCCTTGGGAAGCCCGGTGGAAGTTCACGGCGGGCGGCCAGTGTAGCGCAGTAAGCATCCAGCCGCTTTTGGCTGGGCAATTCTCCGAAGAGCAGGAGATAGCTGGCTTCCTCATAGCCAAAACGATCCTCGCTGACTACGTTGCTCACCAGATCATGGATGTCCACGCCCCGATAATACAGCTTGCCTTCCGCAGGCACCTTCTCATTCTTTTCATTGAGGGTATATCCAACAACTTCTCCAACCTTTGTAAGCCCCACCACTACGCCGGTTCCGTTGGCGTTTCTGAGACCTCTCTTAACATCGTATTTGCTGTAGAGCTCATTATCGATACAGTTGTTTTCCACTAGATGTTTGGACATGGTCTTAACAAAATCTTTCTCCAGATCCGATCCGCGCCCCCTGTCCGATGAATAGTACTTGTTGCCATTTGTGGCTTCAGTAGTCTTCTTCAAGGTCTGTTACCTCCTGAAAGTATAATATGAAAAGTGACACTACATCCTGCAGTATCACCGAAAGCACTCTATAACACAGTTGACTTCCACAAATAATACACAGCGATACACCTCGATCCATCCCGATTTCACCGGGACTCTCTGCTCCGCGCTGTCCGGATTCAGCGTACTAAATAGACAAAGCAATTATATAGTAACTAATATAGCATTTCAAGGGGGAATTTTCATTAAACAGAACATATGTTTGACATCCCGGATAGAATGAGCTACACTGTATCCAGTAAATTGCCCTAATTAAACGTACACAATATCTACAAGGCGCATTAAGCGAATCGCCAGGATGGAAGTGATAAA
>DCUA01000030.1:20037-20191 GCA_002329675.1 Firmicutes bacterium UBA1426
GGGAGAAAAGCATCAGACTCTATTAGGTGTTACGGGTTCGGGAAAAACCTTCACGATGGCCAATGTCATTGAACAGGTACAGAAACCCACCCTGGTGATCTCTCACAACAAGACCCTGGCAGCGCAGCTTTGCGGAGAGTTCAAGGAGTTCTTC
>DCUA01000082.1:0-7535 GCA_002329675.1 Firmicutes bacterium UBA1426
ATTTTACAGCTGACAGAAAAGTTAGGGAAGACCCCGGTCCAGGTAGCGGAAGCACCCGGATTTGTAGTTAACCGTATCCTGATCCCCATGATCAACGAGGCCATCGGTATTTTAGCTGACGGCGTTGCTAAGGCTGAAGATATTGACGAGGCCATGAAACTGGGCGCCAACCACCCCATCGGCCCATTGGCATTAGGCGATCTGATAGGACTGGATGTATGCCTTGCTATCATGGAAGTGCTGTACACCGAGTTCGGCGATCCGAAATACAGACCACATCCATTGCTCAAGAAGATGGTTCGGGGAGGTAAATTGGGCCGGAAGACCGGTGTCGGCTTCTACGACTACAGCAAATAAAACTTGCGTAAGTGAGTATAATCAATTAAAATATCCTAATGTGGGACAAGGTGCTTCACCTTGTCCCTTTTATGGGAGAAAGCAGGGGCGGCTTTCTGCACATCAGGGAACAATTTGCATTAAACAATCGTCATACAAAACGGGATATATCTATGAAAATATTTTTGAAACAGTTTATAATATGGCTTGCCATCTTTACCGTGATCCTTACACCGGTTACATATTACTTGGATAAGCTGGGAAACGTTCGTGTATTTCAGGGAACTGAAAACCTGATGGATGAGCTGGATGTGATCGTCGATCCAAAGAGTCCGTTCTTTGAGGCTTTTCGCGATTCGGAGCGGGTGAACATCCTTCTTCTTGGCGTAAATGACGGGCTTTCCGATACCATTATGCTGGGAAGCTACGACATGAAGAACCAGCATGTAGATGTGATTTCCATCCCCCGGGATACCTTCTATGACCGGGCGGAAGCTACCACAGCAAGCACACGTAAGATCAACGCAATCTACAGAAACGGTACAGCTGTAGGGACGGCCAGAGCTGTGAGCGACGTGCTCATGGGTATGCCCATCCACTATTATGCCGTCGTCAGTTACGAAGGAATCGGCAGGATTGTGGATTCCGTTGGGGGTGTACCCATGGATATTCCATTCCATATGTACTACAGGGATCCTAGTGACGATCCGCCCTTATACATCGACATACCGGAAGGGCCAACCATAATTGACAGCAGCAACGTACAGGAATTTCTCCGCTTTCGTAAAGGAAGCAAGGGCTATCCCAGTTATCCCGATGGAGATATTGGCCGGGTGAAGGCGCAGCAGGAATTTATCAAGTCCGCTTTCCGGGAGGCCCTTGGCCTTAGTTTGCCAAAAGTTGCAAGGACTGTTATGCAAAATGTGGACTCCGATCTCACTCTGTCCATGGCTGTAAAGATTGCAGGAAAGGCCACAGGCCTAACGGGTGAGGATATCCGGACCTGGCTGACTCCCGGTAATGCAGGTACCAAAAATGGTGCATCCTACTGGTGGGTAGACGAGGCGGCAATAGAAGAAATGCTGATGGAGATCTATTCTGTTGAGGAAGAAGAAGCGGAAGGGGAAGAGCTGCAGGAATAATACTTTTCTTTTTCGCTGATGTGGTATAAAATAAATAAATGTCGGGATTCTATTTAAGGTTCAAACCCATAAAGCAGAGCAAGACTATTGAAGAGAAGGAACGGTTGTCTTCTGATGAATAAGGTTCGCAAAAAAACTTCAGACAATACCAATAAAGTAAATATCATTACATTTGCAGGGTATTTTTTTGCCACGTTTCTGATTGCGGTAGCTGTGATGGTGGCTGCCAATACGGCTATTAAAGAGGTTTCCGAAACGCCGATCTTTGGAGAGACAGAAACGAACCTGATGGACGATATGCCTGTCCTTGTAAGCGAGGACAGCATCTTTTTCGAAGCTTTTCAGGATAAGAGCAGGATCAATGTCCTTTTGATGGGCTTCAATCAGAACCTTGCCGACACCATTATGGTAGTAAGCTTCGACTACGAAGCAAAACATGTGGATATCATATCCATTCCCAGAGACACCTATTATTATCGCGAAGAATATAAACACAGCCCCGGATTCCTGAAGGTCAACGCCATTTACCAGAAAACAAAAGAACCTCTCGAGACGGCAATGGTGGTCAGCGAGATCCTGCTGGGCATGCCCCTCCACTTCTATGCTATTGTGGATTACGAAGGGGTCGAGGAAATCGTGGATACCATGGGTGGCGTGCCCATGAATATACCTTTCCATATGAAATATACGGATATTACCGATAAACCGCCGCTTTATATCAATATTCCTCCGGGTGAACAGGTGCTGGACGGCGAGCATGCCGTTCAATTTCTCCGTTACCGCAAAGGTTACAGAGAAGGAGATATCGGCCGTGTGAAGGCGCAACAGGAGTTTATGAAATCCGCATTTAAACAAATGCTGAGTTTTGACTTGCCTAAGATCGCCAAGGTGATTCTGAGAAACGTAGAATCCGATATTGATATGGGCACTGCTACGAAGATCATTACCAAAGGCCTGGGCGTAAAGCCCGATGCCATTCAGACCTACGTTATGCCCAATACCCTTCAGGACGAGGCGCCCTATTTTGTGTATCCGGACAGCAAGGGCATTGCAGAGGTCATTACGACTATTTATTCTGTTGAACCGGAACCGGAGCCGGGAACAGAAACAGATCCGAACAGTCAGCAGGATGAGGACTCCAATGATGAATAGGACCATTTCGATCCATCTCTTGACTTTTCTATTGATAGCGGCTTTCCTGGTTCCCATGACCTGGGAACCGGTCCATGCTGCAATACCTGATTTTACCGATGTACCAAAGAACCACTGGGGACGCTCCTATGTTTCCTTTTCGGCAGAACTGGGTATTGTAAACGGGTATCCTATGGAAGACGGCAGCTTTCAGTTTCGCCCTGACAATTCCGTTTCAAAAGAGGAATCTATGCAGATGCTCTACAAAGCGGTGACAAACTCAGGTATCGGACCTGCATTCACTGAAGATTTGCTGCAAAAATACGAAAGAGAACTATCCGATGCAGGGATTTCTGTCTGGGCAAGAGAATGCGTTTCTTACGGCCTGGAAAATGGTATATTAGAAGCGGCCGAGTTGGCCAGCTTCCGCACTGTACAGGGAGGTGCAGCTCCCGCTTCCAGAGAAGAGGTAGCTCGCTGGACAGGGAAGGCCATCGGCAAGAAACTGATGCCAGCCACCTCGTTGGATTACGCGGATGCCGATCAGATATCCGATGAAAACCGTGTTTACGTAGACCTTTTGAACCGCACCAAGGTCATGATCGGTGACAGTACGGGAAAATTTAACCCCGGATCACCTATCCGCCGGGTGGAGTTTGCCGTTATATGCAATAGGGTATATGCATTATCAGAAGCGGATTTTGATATAGACAGTGAAAGCTATTCGATCCAGGGAACCGTCACCGGTATCAACAATGCAGCGAGAAAAATCTATCTGACTTCTGACACCGGTGCATTGAAAGTTATCGACATTGAAGACAAGATTGAGATTGTAATCAATGGAAAATTAGCATATAATAATTTCAGCAGTATTCCTACGGGCAAGAAAACCATTCTTGCGTGGGGCCCCTTCGATCAACTCCACGTCGCTACACAGGTCGTTACCGGTGAGGCTACCATTGGCCGACTCACTCCGGTGAGCGACGATTGTGTTGAAGCAGAGCTGCTTATTAACCGAGGCGAACGTGTATATTATTACATCGACGGGGAAACCTCCATTATAGACAACCCAGAAGAAGGGGAGGTCGTTATTTTCATTGCAGACGGCATTAAAATCGTAGAAATCGCAACCAAAGAATAAATCATAGAAATACACCTTTCAAACGTAATATAGTATCGCGGAACTGAATCAAGTCATTTACACCGCCATTTAACGCATTGATGATTCTCATCATGCTTTGCCCATTTTTAAGAGGAGAAAAGAAATAATGTCAGGAACCAACGAAATGGATCAAGCCATCCTGAAAACAAAAAAAGTCGCAGAGCTGCGCGAAATTGCAAAAGCCTTTAAAATTCCCGGTTACCAAAGCCTTAAGAAAGCAGATCTGGTGAAAGCCCTCACCGGTGACTGGGAATCGAAAAAACCCGAGGAATCGGAAAAGCCTGCAGAGGAACCGGCTGCAGTAGAACCTGCTGAAGAAAAACCCCAGGAAGTTCCTGAGGAGAGCAAGCCGGATAACCATTCAGGAAAGCATGTCAAGAGAACCTATCAACCCAGTGAAGACCGGCCCGAAGTAGAAGGGATTTTAGACATTGCCGAAGGTGGCTTTGGCTTTCTCAGATTCCACAATTTTCTTACCAGCGATCAGGATGTTTATGTCTCGCCTTCACAGATCAGAAGATTTAACCTAAAAACAGGAGATAAAATAAAAGGCATTTCCAGAAGACCCAACGAAGGGGAAAAGTTCGGTGCGATCCTCTTCGTGAAAGAGGTGAACGGGGATGAGCCGGGCGTTGCTATGCGAAGGCCTGATTTTGATGACCTGACCCCCATTTTCCCAAACGAGAGGATCTCACTGGAAAACGGCTCTACTGAGTTGTCTATGCGTCTCATCGACCTTGTTGCTCCTATCGGAAAAGGCCAGAGAGGACTTATCGTAGCACCGCCAAAGGCTGGCAAGACCGTGCTTCTTAAGAAGGTGGCCTCCAGCATTGAAAAAATGTACCCGGAGATCGAGCTCATCGTACTTCTGGTAGATGAGCGGCCGGAGGAAGTTACCGACATGCAGCGATCCATCAACGGAGAAGTGATCTACTCCACCTTTGACGAAATGCCCGCAAATCACGTTAAGGTTGCGGAAATGGTCCTCGCCAGGGCTCAGCGCCTCGTAGAGCATGGCAAGGATGTAGTCATACTGCTGGACAGCATCACGCGTTTGGCAAGAGCATATAATCTGGTTATTCCCCCTACAGGGAGAACGCTTTCCGGAGGATTGGATCCCGGGGCTCTTCATAAGCCGAAGAAGTTCTTCGGTGCAGCCCGTAAGATGGAAGAAGGCGGAAGCATTACTATTCTGGCTACTGCCCTTATCGAGACGGGAAGCCGTATGGACGATGTTATTTTCGAGGAATTTAAGGGTACAGGAAATATGGAGCTCCACCTTGACCGTAAGCTTTCGGAAAAGAGGATCTTCCCTGCTATCAATCTGAATAAATCCGGAACCAGAAGAGAAGATCTGCTGATGACCCAGGATGAGATGGAGGCCATCTGGTACATGCGCCGGGCTCTGGGCAATGCCGGGACCCAGGAGGTCACCGAGACCATCATCGACTATCTGGCTCATACCAGGAAGAATTCAGACTTCATCCAAATTATCAAAAAGACAAGATTGGAATAAACTATGGACCTGAATAAGATTTTTATCAAGAACGCCTGCCCCACCAAGATCGGGGGACAAGCTGTACTGGAAGGTATCATGATGAAGGGAACGGATCGGACCGCAGTGGTGATCCGAAAACCCAATAAAGATATGCATATCAAAATAGCGCCCCTGCCGGAGATGTCGATCTGGAAAAAGATCCCCATTATCCGGGGTGTTGTGGTTTTTGTGGATGCCCTGGTGACAGGGACAAAAACACTTCTATACTCAGCAGAAGTTCTGGAAAATGCCGAGGGCGGGGAAGAGTATGAACCGGATAAGCTCACCATCTGGCTGGAAAAGAAGTTTGGGAAAAAAGGAGCACTGAATGTAATGCTCTATGCTTCGGTGGCGCTGGCGGTTCTGTTTACAGTGGGAATCTTTATCATTCTGCCCACCTGGATCGTTAATATATTCGGGATGCTGACCAGTAACGAAGTTGTGCTGAACCTTTTTGAGGGTGTTCTTCGTATCCTTATGTTTGTCGCCTATGTGGCTCTCATATCCCGCATGAAGGATATACGTACGGTGTTTCGCTTTCACGGGGCAGAGCACAACTGCATCCATTGTTACGAAAACGGACTGCCCCTTACCACGGAAAACTGCAGTAAGTTTGAGACGCTTCATCCTCGTTGCGGTACGAGTTTCCTGATGTTTGTTATGGTCATAAGTTTGTTGCTGTTTTCCCTGCTGGGCTGGCCGAACCTTCTTTGGAGGATCACCTCCAGGCTATTGCTCATCCCCTTTATTGCGGGGCTTTCCTATGAGCTTCTCAGGCTTGCGGGAAAGGGTGACTCAACATTTATTAAGATCTTAAGCCTGCCGGGGCTGGCGCTTCAGAAGCTGACTACTCTGAAACCTGATGAGAAACAGCTGGAAGTAGCTATTGCAGCTGTTAAGGCAGTTCTCAATACGGAAGGTCCTAAGGAATTCATAGGGCTTACGGACATTGAGGGAAATCTATATCCTGAGACAGAGGAAGCTCTCAAATGAATCTATTACTGAAAGACATTCTGAATATGGCAGAGGTGCGCTTTGCTCAGGAAGGATGCCTGTCTCCCCGCCTGGATGCAGAACTTCTTTTTTACCACATGATGGACAGAGATAAGTCCTGGCTCTTCCTTCACTATGGGGATGAGCTGGATGATAAGACGTGCGAGGAATACTTTCGACTGGTGGATATGCGGGCTGGGGGTATGCCACTGCAATACATAACCGGGAGCCAGGAGTTTATGGGGCTTCCTTTTCGGGTGAATGAAAGAGTATTGATCCCAAGACAGGATACGGAACTGCTGGTGGAAAGGGCACTGGCTATCCTGGCAGGACGAAAAGTACCTATGGGAGGCTTTCAAATACTGGATCTCTGTTGCGGCAGCGGAGCCATTGCGGTGAGCCTGGCTTATCATCTGAAAGAGGCAAAGAAAAAGACATCGATCACAGCCTCGGATGTAAGCCCGGAAGCCCTGGGAGTAGCAAAGGCAAATGCGCAGATCAATGGAGTGTTTAAGCAGATCCGCTTTGTGGAGGGAGATCTGTTTGCTGCTTTTCCAAAAAACAGGAAGGGAAGAGGAAAACAGCAATTTGATTTGATCGTAAGCAACCCACCTTACATTCCTACGGGAGTGCTGCCTACCCTCATGCGTGAGGTGCGGGATCATGAACCGATGCTGGCGCTGGACGGCGGACCGGACGGACTGGATTTTTATATACGGATCCTGGGTGAAGCCTATCTCCACCTCGCTAAGGACGGAGTGCTCCTTTTAGAGATCGGCCACGACCAGGGGCAGGTGCTGCCCTTGCTGGTTGAGGCAGCGGGCGCTTATGGCCCGGCAGAGGTCATAAAGGATCTATCCGGTAATGACCGCCTCGTTATCATAAAACCAACCACGGGGACAGACCCAGCCAGGGGGACAGACACTTTGGCTGAAAAGTGACCCACAGGGACAGACCCCGTGGAAGGAAGGTCAGTTAGATGCACTGATTCCAATACTGTTGTTATAAGAGAACCTGCGGGGTCTGTCCCCATGGGTGCAANNCAAAGGGTCTGTCCCCCTGGTTGGGTCTGTCCCCGTGGCTGAACGGAGAGTATGATGGTTTATAAAGTGAAACTGGATGTCTTTGAGGGACCCTTCGACTTATTGGTCTACCTCATTGAGAGTGCTGAGATGAGCATCTATGACATTCAGGTAGCAGAAATCACAAAACAATATATGGAATACGTGGAGCG
>DCUA01000082.1:7549-8638 GCA_002329675.1 Firmicutes bacterium UBA1426
CTGATCGAGATCAAATCTAAAATGCTGCTTCCGCGAAAAAGCAGTGAAGAAGGGCTGGATCTCCTGGAAGACCCCAGGAGCGAACTGGTACAGAAGCTGCTGGAATACAAGATGTATAAGCAGATTGCCGCATACCTGGAGGAGCAGGAGGAGCGCACACAGAGGATCTACGAGAAGCCCAAAGAGGACCTGACTCTCTATACAAAGGAAACCGATATCTATCTGAGCCTGGATCTGGTTCCCTTCGTAAAGGCTTTTGAACTTTTCCTCCAGAAAAAGAAGCGGATGGAAGAAGTGCAGAAGCGCTATAGTTCCATTAAACAACAGCAGATGACCATTGAGAGCCGTATCGAGCAGATCAAGCAGCTGTTCCGCGGCAGAAAAAGATTGAAGTTCAGAGATCTTGTCAATGAAGATCGAACCAGACAAAACGTTGTGCTGACCTTTCTCTCCATGCTGGAGCTGATACGGCAGAAAGCGGTAAAGGTGAACCAAAACGTTAACTATGGCGAAATCACCTTCACCATCAATGAAAAAGACATGGTTGCAGAAAAGGGGGAGTAAGCCGTTGAGCAGAAAAGAGACAATAAAATCAGCCTTTGAATCTATGATGTTTGTCTGGGGCGAGCCTCTGGATGTTAAGGTAGCCGCAGATATTTTCAATATTGATCGCAAAGAAGCCTACGATTATTTTAAGGAGCTTCAGGCAGAGTATGAAACACAGGGCCGTGGTATTCGGATCCGTGAGATCGACAAGTCTTTTCAACTCTGCACCTGGGAAGAGAATGACGAATACATACAGCGGCTCTGCACGCCGGTAAAGGAAAAGCGACTGACGCAGTCCGCCATGGAAACCCTGGCAATCATCGCTTACAAGCAACCGGTTACAAAGGGCGAAATCGAGTCCATTCGGGGAATCAAATGCGACAGGGTCATCGAAGGGCTGATGAAAAAGGAACTGATCGAAGAGGTGGGCCGAAGCACGGGGATCGGTCGGCCTATACTTTATGGAACAACAAAGGTCTTTCTCAAAAACTTTGGTTTTACACATATCACAGACCTGCCTCAGATGGAGGATATCAGCGATGT
>DCUA01000100.1 GCA_002329675.1 Firmicutes bacterium UBA1426
CCCGATAAAGCTTCCATAGGAGATCCAAATGGGGGTCCCGCGCCAAGAGCACCGGGAATGAAGTACACACATTACGCGCCAAAAGCGGAGATGGTGATCCTGCGCGGATCGGCGGACAGTGTGAAGCAGAAAATGGAGGCCATTCGCGCCGAAAGAGAACTAAAAGGTGAAAAGGTCGGCATCGTACTCTTTGAAGAAGAAGAGTTCACAACAGCAGCCCGGGATTTCTTTGCCAGGCTGCGGGAACTGGACGATGAAAATGTCGATTTGATTCTGGCTGGGGCCCTGAGCCAGGAAAACTCCATCGGGCTTGCAGTGATGAACCGAATGCTGAAGGCTGCAGGATATAATATAATCGATGTTTAAATTATAACTAATATTTCGGATTGGAGAGTGCACTCTGGCGAGTACAAGCAAATGCCAACAAGGCAGGACGGACAGTCTCGATGGTATGGCATGCAGCGCGTGCTTATCGAGCAGGAGGGTAATCTCCAATCCGAAATAAGAATAGAACTGAACAATCACAACAGGAGGCGAAGGTTATGAAACTTGCACTTGCAGCCGACCATGGCGGATATGAGCTAAAGGAACTGATAATAGGGTATTTGAGTAACCGGGATGATCTAGAGCTAATAGATCTTGGCACCAATTCCTGCGATTCGGTGGATTACCCGAAGTACGGCAGGGAATGTGCCGAGTTAGTAGCCGCGGGCCAGGCGGATAGGGGCATAGTCTTCTGTGGAACAGGCATTGGGATCTCCATTGCGGCAAACAGGATAAAAGGCGTTCGCTGCGCCCTGGCTACCAATGTCTTTATGGCCGAGATGAGCCGGAAGCACAACAATGCAAACATGCTCGCCCTGGGAGGCCGGGTTTTATCGCCGGAAGAGGCCATCGCTATCGTGGATGTATGGCTGTCCACGGAGTTTGAAGGAGGACGCCACCAACGCAGAATCGATCTTTTGGACTGAAGGTGTCTGACACCATAGGAACAAAGTCGTAATTAAATATTTCTAAACAAGGTTCTTCGAGCAGAGAGGGAGGTAAGAAGAAATGGGAAACGTATATGTATTTGATCATCCGCTTATTCAACACAAACTGGCTATTTTGCGGGACAAAAATACCAGCACCAAGGATTTCAGAGAGCTGGTAAAAGAAATCTCTATGCTCATGACTTTTGAAGCAACCAGAAATCTGCCACTGCAGCAGGTGGAAATCGAAACTCCTATTTGTAAGGCTAAAATGTTCATGCTGAAAGGTGAGGATATTGCCATCGTACCGATTTTAAGGGCCGGACTGGGAATGGTAGAAGGTATGCAGGCTTTGGTTCCCAATGCAAAGGTCGGCCATATCGGTCTGTACCGGGATCCGGAAACCCATTGCCCTGTTGAATATTACTGCAAGCTTCCTAACGATATCAGCCACAGACAGGTTTTCGTAGTGGATCCCATGCTTGCTACGGGAGGATCGGCAGCCGCTTCCATTGACTTCATCAAAGCCCGTGGTGGCAAAGATATCATCTTCATGTGCCTGATCGCAGCTCCTGAAGGCATCAAGGTATTGCAGGATGCTCACCCGGATGTGGACATATTCATAGCAGCCAAAGACAGTCATCTCAACGAGCATGCCTACATCGTACCCGGTCTGGGAGATGCGGGAGACAGGCTCTTTGGGACGAAATAAAGGAAAAACAGATAAGGAACAAAGGCAGTAAGGAGTAGAGTAAAATGTATGAGATCAGCGACAGTGTCAGCAAGCATACGAACGTATATGATGTGCTGAAAGAGAGAGGCTTTATCAAGCAAACCACCCATGAAGAGGAGATCCGGGAGCTGCTTGGAAAGGAAAAGGTTACCTTCTATATCGGCTTTGATCCCACTGCGGATTCCCTCCATGTGGGGCATTTCATGCAGGTCATTATCATGATGTATATGCAGAAATACGGTCATACGCCCATCGTTCTGATCGGTGCGGGAACGGCCATGGTCGGAGACCCCTCCGGAAGGACGGATATGCGCCAGATGATGACTCCGGAGACCATACTGGAAAACGGAGAAAAGTTCAAGAAGACCTTTAGCCGGTTCATCGATTTTGATGGAGGAAAGGCGATCTGCGACAACAATGCCAACTGGTTGCTGAATCTCAACTATGTGGATTTTGTACGGGATATCGGCAGGCATTTTTCCGTAAACAGGATGCTTGCGGCAGAGTGCTACAAGCAGCGCCTGGAGACGGGGCTGACTTTCCTGGAGTTCAACTATATGCTGATGCAGGCTTATGACTTTCTTGAGCTTAAACGCCGTTACAACTGCAAGATGCAGTTTGGCGGAGACGATCAGTGGTCCAATATACTGGCCGGCGTTGATCTGGTGCGCAGAGAGGAACAGGAGCAGGTTTACGGTATGACCTTCGCACTGCTCACTACCAGCGAGGGTAAGAAAATGGGCAAGACTCAAAAAGGCGCTCTCTGGCTGGATGCGGAGAAGACCACGCCCTATGAGTTCTACCAGTACTGGAGAAATGTTGAGGATGCTGATGTCCGGACCTGTCTTTCCATGCTCACCTTCCTGCCAATGGAGGAAGTGGAAGCACTCTCCTCTCTTAAAGATGCGGAAATCAACCGGGCTAAAGAGATCCTGGCTTTTGAAGTTACCAAGCTGGTTCACGGTGAAGAGGAGGCAAATAAAGCCCAGGATGCTGCCAGAGCTCTCTTTGCCGGCCAGGGTAGTATGGAGGATGTTCCCAAGACAGTGATGCCACAAGAGAAGTTTGAAGGTGAAGGTGTGGGAATTGTTACTCTGTTAGCGGAAATTAAGCTGGTTCCCAGCAAGGGAGAAGGTTTCCGCACAATAGAACAAGGGGGTCTTTCCATCGACGGAGAAAGAGTGAACGACACCAGGCTCATGGTAACGAAAGATATGTTTACCGATGGGAAACTGCTTCTGAAGAAAGGCAAGAAAACCTTCCATCTGATCGAATTGAAATAGGTCATAAATAAAAGTTGCTCAAGAATTTACTTGAGCAACTTTTTTAATGTTTCTTCGATTTCAGTAGTGGCATCTTTTAATTGTTGTGCCAGATCCTTTATCTGCCTGGCCACTTCCGCAAAGCCTTTTGCAGTGTTATTGCCGTAGATTTTCGCCGGAATACCGATTTGAAATATGCCTTTTTTTTCTCTTCTGGCAACGGCGGCGAATTTATACACCTTGCCGTCTATAGCTCTCTTTGCGGGGGGTGCCGTAACCACCATTTTAGGGTCAGCCAGAATTTGCATATATGGAGCAGTTTGTCCCTCATTTGAAAAAGCAAATTGGGTGCCTCCTTCTATATTGGTGAGTTCTACTGCCCCATTTTCGTCTGTGATCCAAAACTCGCCGACACCGCTGCGCTCTGCCAGATCGACTATGTCATCGCAGGTTATTCCCGGTCTTCTTTCGATTAGTATAGATGCGAGTCTGGCTTCTACTATCATATGCTTACTGAGCAAATCGTCAAATGCTTGCTTTTCATCTGTAGTATGGGCAGCCTCTATGGAAGCCCTGACCCCCAGAAGGTTGATCTGCTTTGCGATGTTATAAAGGGCATCAACAGAATAATTAATGGCATGGCTGTAGCCTCGGATAAAATCCGGATCTCCTTCCGAACCTGCTGACTCACTTGTTGCAGATTCCATTTTACAGTATTCTGCGTTTATATTGTCGGCCAGGCGTTTAGCCTCCCGGGTCACTACGCCGAAACCGTTGATCGCAATCTGGGCTGAGGCCCTTTCGTAATAGGATCCCAGTTGAATTATGCCGTCCCGGTCTCTTCTGCCAATCGCCACTGTTTTATACCTGCTGTTGTGGATTGAGCTTTGTGTGGACTTCAATGCTATCTCCAGACCCGGGTTGCTGAGGATTTTCGTGAATTCCTGTGAATCAAGGCTTGTGCCATTCTTTCCGGGCATGTTCGTGTGCTCGATTATGCCCTTTTCATCGGTAACGTAGAACTCTTCGATGCCGCATTCCGCTGCAAGCTTCTGACCATCCTGGAACAGAAAGTCGGGATCGTATAATAGTATTTCTGCAAACAGTCTGGCCTGGATCAACAAGTTGCTTTCTACAACCTTTTCAAAGCCGGAAAGCAGTTCTGATGCATGTATTACCTCGATGGTCGAGTTGATCGCGAGAAGATTTGACTTGATGGAGATTTGACCCACGGATTTGACCTTATCGTAGATTTGATTCCAATGCTCATTTATTACACTTGTTGAACCAGTCATTTCCCACCTCACTATCACAAGGCTTATTTTTATGAAGAGACCCTGTTTATACTTAATCGGCTTTTTTAAGGAATTCTTTAGCCCGGTCTGTTAACAGTTTCGTAAGGAATAGTTAAGGAACTTTTAATAGAGTATCCTCGTCTATTATATGGTATTATTTTCATGTGAGTTATTGCTTGGTGTTGAGGTGCATTCATGAAGCCGCTTATAGAAGTCAAAAATGTTCGAAAGGTCTACCGCATGGGCGAAGAAAAGGTGGTAGCTTTAGATGACATCAGTCTCTCCATCCAAAAAGGTGAGATCATCTGTTTGATCGGAGCTTCGGGCTCCGGTAAATCCACGTTTCTCAATCTGGTCGCAGGGCTTGAAAAACCTTCACGAGGAGAAATCTATATCGGCGGGGTCCCGATACATAAGTTGAACGAGGAAAAAGTGACCTTGTTTCGACAGAAGAATATCGGGTTTATATTTCAATCCTTCCACCTGCTTGCCATGCTGACGGCACTGGAGAATGTCAGCCTTCCGTTGATTTTCAGAGGTGAAGACCGTAAAAAGCGGGATAAGTTAGCCAAGGATATGCTGGAGGCTGTCGGTCTGGTTGGGTTTGAGAAGAGGACGCCATCCAGAATGAGCGGTGGTCAGCAGCAGAGGGTGGGTATAGCACGAGCATTGGTAGGCCATCCCAAGATCATCTTTGCCGACGAGCCTACGGGCAATCTGGATTCTGCCACATCGAAGGAGGTAATGAGCCTTATCGTGAAAATGGTGCGGGAAAACAACCAGACTCTGCTCATAGTTACCCATGACCCGGCCATTGCAGCATACGCAGACCGGGTGGTGACCATCATGGATGGGAATATACTGAACATAGAAGTAAGAAATGCAGGAACAAGGGAAGAACCGGTGCAACAAGAACCGGATATAAATGAATCAAATATAGAAAAGGGGAAGGATCTGCAATGAAGGACACAAAAACAAGAGGTATTGCTGTCGATGCAAAAAACAGGAACAAGGGAAAACGAAATGCAAAATACCTACATAAAGGGCTG
>DCUA01000190.1:0-127 GCA_002329675.1 Firmicutes bacterium UBA1426
CAAGCGGTTCTCCTCATGGCACATTACGCAACTTGTCCCTTTTTCCTGAGCAAACCGAACAAACTGCTGAAGTGAAAAATCCAGAACATTATCGCCCGCCATAACCACGCAATCATCCGTGATGCCC
>DCUA01000190.1:232-17839 GCA_002329675.1 Firmicutes bacterium UBA1426
CTTCGGATAGTTCTCAGTCAGCGGGTAGAGTCGTGTAGCATACCCTGCTGCCAAAATGATACACTTCATAGTTTCACCCCATCTGCCGAATCACACAGTGCACCGAGGTATTTACCTTTAAGCGCAGGATAGATCTTCAGGTACTTCTCTTCGACAGTTCTCAGCACATCCTCTGCCTTATCTGGATCAACAAGTGCCATGCAACAACCCTTGAACCCCGCACCAGAGAATCGCCCGCCGTAGATTCCTTCGGCTTCGGTCATAATGTTGTAGAGAGTAATTAACTCCGGGCAACCACACTCATAGTTTTCTATAGAGCTGCGTCCGCTTTCAAAAATCAGCTTCCCGTAGGTCTCGAGGTCGCCTTTTCTCCAAACCTCCGCGCCTTCTTCAGCGCGACGGTACTCAGAGAAATAATGCTCTGCACGTTTGCGGAAGTTCTCCGGAAGCAGATGCTTATACTGTTCAAATACCGGTGTGGGAACATCCCGTAATCTTGTATCAGCAAACTTGCCATACTCCAACCCGGCATGAGCAAGAAGGCTGTACGCTGCTGCTTTACACTCATCCTGACGGAGGTTATAGGCAGAAGTGGCGAGTGAACGCTCTAATCCGCTGAAGAATACCGCAATTTTGAACTTTGGCCCTGTCCACGGGATAAGCTGGTAGCTGTCATCCGCACAGTCCAAGTACAAGAGCTGATCTTTCTGGCACAACACTTCACAGCTCTGGTCCAGCTTTCCGCAGTTTACGCCGACATACTTATTCTCGGCTGCCTTAGCCATCATGATGGTCTCCCATGGATCGAGGTTTATCCTGTTGACTTTGGCCAACGCAGACATAAAGGCGATGATCACCGCCGCAGAGGAAGACAACCCTCCAATCGGTAGCGTACCCTCGATCACAGCAGAAATGCCATAGCGCAATGGGTACTTCTCCTGCAGCATCTTTGCAGCACCACGCATGTGATCCGCCCAGTCGCCCACCTTCTCATCCGGAATTGAATTTACATGGAACTGCGCCCGTTTCGGGAAGTTTAGGCTCTGCAATTCCACAACACCATTCTCTTTCCGGCTATATGCGATATGGATGCCTTTATCAATGGCGAGCCCATTGATCTTTCCCCACTGATGATCTATATGTGCTCCAAGAGGAGAAATCCTATAGGGGCAGAAAGCTATGGCTTCCGGGGATCTTCCATAGGTCTCGAAGTATATTTCTTCACATCTCACTCAATTTCTCTTTTCTCAGGCAATCTTGTGCCTGTCGTCCAAGCGCTTTTCAGCAGCCGTAATATTCCTTGTACCATTCGCAGAAGGCTCTTAGGCCGGTGCGTATGTCAATGGTAGGAGTGAATCCGTAATCACGCTCAAGAGCTTCAGATTCCGCATAAGTGATTGGTACATCGCCAGCTTGCATGCCGACGAGTTCCCGGTGCCCCTCGAAATCGTAATCAGCCGGGAGAACACCGGCGCGAACCAGTTCCTCCTGCAGAGTGCTTATATAGTCGAGCAGATTCTCCGGCTGTCCGCCGCCGATGTTATACACGGCATAGGGCGGGATCGGTAGACCGTCAGAACCAGTAGCTTTCTCAGGAGCGCCCTGCATCACGCGATAAACGCCCTCGACAATATCGTCGATATAGGTGAAGTCCCGCTTCATGTCGCCGTAGTTGAAGATTTGGATCTTCTCGCCCTTAGCGAGCTTCTTCGTCGCGGAGTAGTAGAACATGTCCGGACGACCAGCAGGACCGTAAACGGTGAAGAAGCGGAGGCCGGTGGAAGGGATGTTATAAAGCTTGGAGTAGGCATGCGCCAGAAGCTCATCGCTCTTCTTGGTAGCTGCGTAAAGGCTTACCGGGTTATCCACCTTGTCATCCGTGGAGAACGGTACCTTCTTATTACCGCCGTAGACGGAGCTGGATGATGCATAGACGAGGTGTTCGACAGGATTGTGGCGACAAGCCTCCAGCAGATTATAGAAGCCGATAATGTTTGATTCGATGTAAACATCTGGGTGGTCGATGGAATAGCGGACTCCGGCTTGGGCTGCGAGGTTGACAACGATGTCAGGCCTGTACTCAGCAAACAAGCGATCCACAAGCTCTTTATCACCGATGGAACCTTTAATAAAGATGTGGTTGACTTGGGATGTAGCCGCAGTTTCGTTGATAAGAGCCAAACGGTATTCCTTGAGCTGTGGATCATAGTAATCGTTCATATTGTCGAGAGAGACTACTGTTCCGCCGGTGAGGGTTGAAAGCAGGCGAATGACAAGATTGGCTCCAATAAAACCAGGAGAGCCTGTCACGAGGATGGTTTTATTGTTGAGATTGATGGGTTGTTTGGACATGAAATGTAATCACCTTTCCTAAAAAAGAATCCTGACCTCTGTGGTATCCGCAGTCGGGTTTCACAGAAGTCAGGATACTCACCTATTCATTATGCGTCTGTATGTCTGAAACAATCACACCATATCCCAAGTTAGGATAGTATCTTCAGCAAGATCCGCTTTCACCGACCTTCCTACAACGATGTCAGTATACACAGGAGAGATGCCCGTTCCTGGACGCTTAGGCATCAGATCTTCTTTTGTTATTACTTCACCAGCCTTCATGTCACGAGTAAGCACCAGTGAGCGACGTGCTTCGCGGCGTGGAACAAGTTCACAATCCAATACAGTCTTCTCTCCACTACCGAGCACCGTGTCAATCCAGTGGAAATTATTTATAGCCTTAACAAAGTCTTCCGGTTCACCTGCATGATAATGGTCATTCCCCGGCAAAGTCTTATCAAGAGTGAAATGCTTTTCAATGACAGTTGCTCCAAGCATATAAGCAACAGCCAATGTCATCATCGTATCGTCTGGAGCTACGTGATCACTAAAACCGACTTTTACATCCGGGAAATCCCTTCTAAGAGTGTCAATGATTAAAAGGTTTGCATTCTTCGGGTCAGTTGGATAGGACAACACGCAGTGCAGGATAGTAATATCTTTGCATCCAACTTCCTTCAATGCCCTGACTGCTTCATCAACTTCCGAAAGGTATGCTGCCCCAACAGATATCACGACGGGCTTTCCCTTAGCACCGATATGACGAATGAACGGAAGGTTGGAAAGGTCAGACGAAGAGATTTTATAGAAATCTACCATCGGTTCAAGATAATCGGCAGATGCATAATCAAATGGAGTAGAGGTGAAATCCATGCCTTTTGCATGGGTATAATCGCAAAGCTCACGATACTCTGCTTCCCCGAAATGGTCGAATTTCTGGAAGAGCTCGTACTGTGTCTTTGTTGCTTCTTTCGTTGTATCCCAATATGCCGGAGAGTTTTTCGACACGATCGTGCCCGCCTTGTATGACTGGAACTTCGCACAGTCGATCCCCGCCTCTGCCGCTCTGTCGATATAAAGTTTTGCAGCTTCCAATGGGCTAATCCCCATAACCCTTGCGGTATCATAGAAATTAACGCCCATCTCAGCGATGATGTAAGGAACAGTTTTTCTCATGGTCATTTCTCCTCCCATTATTAAATCAAAGGTTATTGATCATTCCCATAACACGCTTTCTTCCACCACGCAAATCATGGCTAAGGAGCATGTCCTGGAAATGCTGTCGGCTTTTCTTCGACATTCCAAGGTACATCCTGAGATTGCTCTCAATAATCTCGTCTGCCGGATTCAGCCCTATATATGTAAAACCATTCTCATTGCATACAAAACCATGCTTTTCTTCACGTTGATTCTGCGCCATTGCGATAGATGGAATACCCAGAATTGCCAGCTCATATGCTGTACGCCCTCGTGAAGTTATAGCTATATCGGCTTTACTCATTAATTCCGGCATGTTCTTGACGTCATACAATACGGTAATATTTTCGAACTTGTTATATTCAAGCAGCTTCTCCACATTCAGTTTTGCCCGGCCTAGGACAATCGTAAAATGATATGCACGGTAATCCTCGCCCGAAACAATAGCAAGTAACCTGTCCGAATAATTTTGTGGGTCGGCACCACCAAAAGAAACGAATACTTCCTTTACTTTGTCCTTAATGGAAATCGGCTCATAGAACATGAACAGCTTATTTGCAATATAATACTTCTCGCCAGCTCTAACCTGTGGCAAAGTCTCCCCCCCATACAGGGAGTTAATCACAAGATCCGCTTTAAAAATGCCCTCTCCGTCATCCTCAAAATTGATAATTTTAGCTTTTGGCAGACTTGTTTTTAGCGCAATCATGTAGTCAATCGAGGTAGTAAGAATATCGTTGATGAAGATATCATATCCGATATCCTTAATTCTTTGGAGCAGCTCTCCTATCCCATTAACCGGTATCAGATTGTGCGTTGTAGTGCCAAACACACTCCTGTCGGTCTGGTTAATATCGTAGTAAATGTCAGGTTCAGTATAGAATTCGTCTGCAAGCTCCAGCGACCTGTAAATATGACCAACCCCGCGCGTATTATTCCCGTTCACATAGATGGCAACCTTCTTGCGGGACATGATATTTTCTGCTTGCTGGAGATCATAAAAAGTATGGATTTCCAGTGCTTCTTCCCAACTCGTTTCAAAGATATCCGTCTTTTCGCCATACACAGCAGGCTGACCACTTCTAATTGCGGACATCTTACGAATTAAGAATGCACCGCTTTCAACAAAATGGTCAGGAAGATAATTGCGGTTGACCCGTTCAGTAAACAGAGGAACCAGCTTACCCGCTTCATCCCTTGTCCATGCCAGCTCCGGGTCGTTTACAACAGAGATCAGGTTATCCAGATCTCGTTCTACTGCATAATTGATAGCTTCATTTAATGTTTCGACTTTCAGCAGAGGGGATGTGGGCTGAAGCATCACCACATAATCTGCATCACTGTCCTGGACGGCGTCACAAATAATCGTGTCCAGAGTTACAGTATCAGCAGTAAGAGAGGCATCGCGTTCTCTGACCTTTGCCCCCATCTGCCCTGCGATGATCATAACTTCCGTTGAATCGGTTGTTACAATGACCTCGCTAATAAGTTCAGATTTCTTTGCTGTGTGAATCGCATAATAAACCAGAGGCTTTCCATTTACAAAACGCAGGTTGCGATTCGGAATTCTTTTAGATTCCGCTCTTGCGGGTACCACTGCAACAACTTTCATTACACTAACACTCCATCATAGAATGGAGGATGCCCGTAGGCCTGAGCATCCTCCGTTTACACTTACCAAGCGGTCTGACCGCCATCGACCATGATATTTTCACCAGTGATATACTTAGAGGCCTTCGAGGCAAGGAAAATCATCACTCCAACCAGGTCATCCGGATAACCTATACGGCCGAGCATGGTCTTATCCTGAAGCCGTTTCAGAAAAACCTCATTCTCCTGTACATTGGCATGCGGATAGGAACCGGGGCTGACGCTGTTCGCACGGATACCATACTTTGCAAGATATGCGGCGCAGAATTTAGTCAGCTCAACCGTAGCAGCCTTGCCCGCTCCGTAGTTTGGTGTACTGCTGAACGGCGTGTCAAAGTAGGTGCGGGGATCCGGAGCGCCGACTGCATAAAGAGAGCCGATGTTAATAATGCTGCCGGCATCGCTGTTCTTCATGTAAGGAATCGTCTCCCGAATAGTACGGAAGGTATATCCTACAGTGCCATCAATGCCTTTCGCCCAGTACGCATCGTCCATATTTTCCACATCATTGAGAACCCCGGCACCAAGATTAGCAGCCATGGTGATAAGAATATCAATAGTTTCATTCTCCCCAGCAGCTTCCTTAAGCACTGCCTTGATATTCTCCGTGTCTCCAAGGTCGCATTTCAGGTATTTTACATTGATGCCTTCAATCTCATTAATAATCCAGTCCACTACCACAACATCAGCGCCAAAATCTGCAAGACCTTTTACGATCTCCCTGCCAAGATAACCACAGCCGCCTGTAACAACTGCTTTTCTTCCCTTAAGGGAAAACAAATCTGCGTAACTCATCTTTTACTCCTCTTAATTAACAATTTTATCCTCAGCAAGGGACTTCAATAGCCCCTCATTACGGATATACCTTTGATTTAGTTCCCTGATCTCGGGATGTTCCTGGAGGAAATCATATATATCCTCCATGGAGAAATCTGTTCTGGGTGCAAAGTGACGGTACACCGCCCTGATCAGTTCAAGATCTTCCGGTTCATCCAGTGTCCAGCGCTCATTTTTGAGGTTGCCCAGTTTGCATTCATAATTCTGGAGCTTATAGATTTCAGGATGGTTTTTTACATAAAGGGTTACATGCTCACGCTCCGAAGCAAGATGTGCATTCTGCCACATCTCCTCAAGGGCAGCGAAACGGATTATTTCCAAATCCTCGCCATCCGGGAATGTCTCTGTATATGAGCAGAGATCATCTGAGGTCTCATCCAGTTCCTCAATTGCTTCATCCAGAATCCGCCAGTCAAACAGCGGGCAATCTGCCGTAAGCCGGATCACATACTCCGGACGGATCAGTTTTGCTGCCTGATAGTATCGGTCAAGAACATCATCACTGCTGCCTACGAATACCCGGTATCCAAGTGTGGAAACCAATTTTACAATCGGCAAATCTTCCGGGTTTATGGTTGTTGCCACCATAATCTCATCGATCTTTGTAGACTTTGACACGCGGTTCAGCATCTGCTCGATAGCGGGTTTCCCCTCTATGTCTTTCAGAACTTTTGCTGGCAAACGTGTGGAGCCACATCTGGCCTGTATGATTACTAAGAATTTCATGGTTTCTCCTTTATCGGATATGCTGAAGAGATGCAGACAGCACCCCTCCAGCACATCTGAATTTTCTCAATCAAAGAACTCAGCGGTCTTACGGAGAATCTCAGCCTGGGCTGCAGAATCCGCTTCATCCCAGTAGTTCGTCTTGAACTGAAGGAGGGTGGGCTGGATAGCCTCAGCAACCGGGCAAAGACCCTTTCCATACTTATACTCGCCATAACGCGCAATCATCTTCTCACGGCCGAGGAATGCCTGATTACGGTACATCGGCTCAAGATGGCCAAGCACCCACGCTCCATAAATACCGTGTCCACCAAGCTCCATGAACTTCTTGCGGAAGTCCTGCCATGCTACTTTGTTAGTATCCAGCTTCAATACAAAAGCCCAATAAGAGTTAACATATCCTTCCGGAGTTGCCTGGGGTACAAGCCAATTGAAGGGAGCTGCTGCATCAAGGAAATGCTTTGCAGCAATCTCGCGCATCTCCACCAGTTCATCCAAACGCTCAAGTTGAGCAAGGGCTACCGCACCGCACAGATCTGAGGGCCGATAGTTCCAGCCCATGACTACATGGCGCTCAAAGGTCGGGCTCTGAATATCATCCTTGGTGATGCGTCCCTTTTCGAGGCCAATGCTTCCATATCCGAGACCAGAGTAACGGCGAAGCTTCAGTGCGAGGTCAGGATCATTCGTGGTAACCATACCGCCTTCTCCGGCAGTCATGTGCTTGGATGCCTGGAAGCTGAAGGAAGACATATGGGCAGTAGAGCCCACAACACGGCCTTTATAGTAGCCAAGGAAGCACTCCGCATCATCTTCAATAACGGTAATACCGTGTTCATTTGCAATCTCCATGATTGCATCGATATCAGGGGAAAGGCCGTAAACCGAAACCGGAATGATAGCCTTTGTACGGGGAGTAATCTTCTTCTTGATATCCTCAACAGAAATGGTCAGCGTTTCTGGATCAATATCAGCAAACACGGGGATTGCGTTAGCCTGCAAGACACACATATTCGTGCTGCTCATGGTGAGTGCAGGAACAATAACCTCATCGCCTTCTCCAACCCCAGCCGCTTCCAATGCACAGTGCAGTGTTACCGTACCATTCACCATGGCAATAGCATATTTGGAGTCAAACTTCTCAGCAAACTCCTTCTCCAAGCGGGTAACAAAACTGTAGTTCTTGGCACTTGCGAAACCGCCATCAAGTACCTCGTTTACATACTTGCGTTCAAGATCAGAAATTCGTTCGATCTTCTTCATTGTTGTTAATCTCCTTTGTTTTTCTTTTTTTTGTGCCAGAAATTGCATAATGAATTCCGAAATCTTAAGGTGGATGAATAAACAGGTCAATGTTGAAATTCATATTGTCCTCTCTATCTGCTCGTATTATGCCTAAACAGTGCAAACGGATGAGCTTCCACTGTTTCATAAGCGGATTCGTGGGCATCGTACAAAATCAAAGCCAACATGAGCAGGCATTCAGTTTGCAGATATGAATGCATGACCATGCTGATAATGAATACCGGAAGTAACACTCTGTTTTTATCTGTAATAGCTGATCGACCTATGAACTGTGCTATATAGCGGAAATAAATAAGCGTGAAGATAAACCCACATCTTTGATAGAGGTCTAGGATTGAATGATGTGCCTGGACAATTCTGGTTCCCATATAGTAAAGAAATCCACTGCCGACGCCAAGTCGCATCGCATCATAAATGTCTCTATCATACCCATAGAAAATCAGTTCCGGTGTGCTTTTGAACTGTTGCCATACGTAGATATTTGAAATAACCCGAATATTATTTGACGTGTCAAATATACTTGTATGATATCCCCCTATTCCAATAATTGCCGTAAGGGCAATCCAACCGTATGAAATTAAAATAATTCCTACTGTAGATATAATGAAAAACGTTCCAGGATGCTCCACTATCCAAAAATTCTGATTTCTTCCTTTCATCCACTCGTAAAGCACAACAATGCCAAAGATGACAATCAATAGTAAAGCGGAACGATTCATCACTGATTCCGCACCATTACCAAATGCCGTCAATATGCTGCAAACAACATATATCAGTGCAATTCCGTACCTTTTTCTTCTCCATTCAATACATATTAACAGGAAGATAATGAACGATGTTGATCCCTTTTGCCCCAACGAAATCAAGCCAAATGATTCGTTATTAATTCCGACTGAGCCGAACATTAAATAGTATACCGATTGAACTACAATGCTTATAAATGCAATATTTCTAAAAGGTTTGGACACACCTTGGAAGTCATATGCCACGAAATAAATAAAGCAACAGAGGGCTGTGGCAAAGACCTCGCTTGTATAAATAACAGAATACTTTGATATAAATACAATTATTATATATACAATAACAAGCAAAGCGAACGCATTAAGTAACTTCCCTTTTTCAATTTTTACCGACCTATTTCCCACACCTACGAGGAAGAAAACTACACTAACCCCTGCAAATACAATGGACAGAGTGTTTCCATAAGTCGAGGGTACAAGAAACAATCGTAGTAATATATAAATTTCAAAAATAGCACTCATGCGTTATTACGTCCTTTTAGAATTAAAATAAACCACGTTTTTTCTTTAACCTTAAAAGAAGCACAATTCCTATGAAAGCAGCTAGAATCCACCTTATCAGCCACTGATTCATAAACACGTAAAAATAAATATAAACTGCCACCACAGAAGCAAGGCACTGCAAGTTCATTCGTATGCTTATTGCATATGTGTCAGCGTACTTAAACCTAGCGATAAAATCATGGAACAGGAACAATACCAGATATGAAGTCGCTGTGGCTATGCTTGCACCAACCATACCCCATTTCGGGATCATCATGCTGTTTAAAATAATATTTATAATAGAGGCAGACACTGTTCCTACCGCCACATAAATCGTGTTCGAATGATAAAGCTCGTGATTTACCGGAAAAAAATACAAATACTGCATATAACAGCCGAACACGAGAATAGGAAGAACGTTCATTGCCGGGCTGTAATCCTTCGGTGCATACCAACCGAAAAATTCTTTGGAAACAAGCAGGAAACCCATGCAAATGCATGTCATATTGAACATGCTGCTTTTCGCCCTATCCTTTATGCGTTCATAGTTTGCCTTACTCACATCCTCGTAGTAAAACGGTACCCATGATTTGTTTATTGCCTGATAGATAATTGATGTAACATGGGTAAACGTGACGCCAAGACTGTATATTCCAGCCTCTGAGAAGCCAATAGACTTTTGAAGCATCACCTTATCCGCTTGGCTAAGGACAATGTTGGATAAATCCTGAAAAATAACCGGGATTCCAAATAAAAGTGCATATTTCCAGTGATCGGCATTAAATACCGGTTTACTTCTTCCAAATACTATAGCAGCGCAAATTATGCCGATAATCACATTTGGAATAACTAAGCCGATAATGCGTCCAGCATAGTGTCCACCCATAACCTTTATCAATACGATTGACAAGATTGTGGTTGAGAAAATCACTGCAAAAGAAAGCAGAAGGTTTCTTTGGGCTCTTTTCTCGTTAATCTGGACTGACGTCATAAAAGTTATTACGTATGAAGCCATTCCCTGAACTGCCAAACAAATAATAAAAACAGGCTCAATTTCAATTAGGCTGCCAATATAGTTGCGTAGGAGAATCGCTATTGCTGCAAATGCTGCCGAAACAGTGAGTCCTAAAAGCAAAATATTTGAGCAGTATTCATTGAACTCATCTGCGTACTTCACCTTTGCGGTGTTAATGGATGCTCCAACTTTCAATGCGCAGATAATTGCAAACATATTTACATATGTCACATATATGGAACAGACGCCATATCCTTCAGTGCCAACCAGCTTGGAGATAACTGGTGTTGCAAAGAAAGAAAAGCTATTGACTAAAACCAGTGCCAAGAAATTAATTGATGTTTGACTGTTTATCCCACTTAGGTTCTTAAACTTTTTAATATTCATACCTTACCGCTTATGCTCTAAAGACCTCAGCAGTGACATCATCTCATTGGGGGTTCTTACACAATCCAGCCCCCAATACTTATTCACTATCCGTCTCTGGTCGTCAGTTATTTCAGGAGAATATTTAATGAAGTAACTCTTTACTTCAGCTCTGTCCCTTTGTACTTTATCGTTTGATGCCTCTGGTACGGCTGCCATTTCAGCTTGGGTGTATGCGTTGTATTTAATCTCCTGATCAAAAATCAGATGTCCTTTTCCGAGATGCACACAATAGCCAACATGTGTTCCTACAGCATTAGACGCTGTATAATCTGCTAAAGTGATGAATGTTTTCTGTCGATCGAGAAAATGCGGATCCATCCTGTAACCATTTGTTACAACAATAAAGCCTTCATCTTCATATTCCTTTGCCCGTCCAATTTGTATATCCTTATAGAACAGGCTTACCATAACCGTTTTGAAACCGTTCTCTCTTGCAAATTCCTTTATCTCTGAAATTAAGCTTCCCGTATCAAATTCCGTTTCAACCCTGTCCACCGAGTGATCAGGGAAGAAAAGCAAAGTTCTACCAAGTTCCTTCTTCTTTGCCTCTATCTCTTCATCCGTCAGAAGCAAATGAGCATAGTGAATGTAAGGACCAATGGCGTGAACAGGGACATCTGCTTTATCATCAAGGAATGCTTTTCTTTTGGCGCTAAAGGTAATCAAACCATTTAGACCGCTTTTAACCATTTCCTTCTCATCAATGTAATCCCCAAAGTATACTCCGTGCTCTGAACAAGCATTGATTGGTCTTGTATAACCAGAATACTCGCGGAGCTTTTGGCCGATACCGTAATAGCTATTGCCTCTATAATATTCTTTCGCTGCAAAAATAGACGGTCCATCAATAATGGCTTGATAATCAAAGATATCCGGAAGTTCCTTGACCTGTTTACCTGTTTTTGCCTTCAGGTTATAAGCCACCATAGTTAACTGCTTCTGCATCTTTCCATCACGAACAACAAAATGCAGTGTTCCTTTTGCAGTTCTTCTTAGACCGCTCTTAATCTTGCTGACTGTAGATGGATTATAGCTATTCAAACTTTCAGGTCTAATCTGTTCTCCGTTATCATCCCGTACAACAACTTTATAGAGTCCTCTATGCCCCTCGAAAACGGAGTCAAAGTACACGCTCTTCCCATCACGGCTCCAACGAGGATGTAAGTCACATCTCGTATCGTTATCGTACTTGAAAGGTGCGAAAACTTTAGCTACAGCAGCAACTTCATTTCCTACCATCGTTCGAATGGTAGCAATCCTGCTGCGATTAGGATATGTATCCGTAACCACCACACTGCCATCCGGCGAGAAACTCGGATGACCATCAGCGGACATTGTTGGCCACAGATGCTTATAGCTTGGAGACTTATCCTTCATCAGGTAGTAGCCCGCGCCCTGCCCCTTCTTATTCTCGAAGGCAATGATCTCTTCATCGTTTTTCCAGTAGCAGTGAGAAACCATATCGTCATCCGACAGGTTGTACATGTCGCTGCCATCGGTATTCACAGTCACAAGCCTTGTGTACTTCCTCTGGCCATCAAACCACCGATGCAGAACCATGAAGCGAGTGCCAGATGGATTGAACATGATATGGTTGACCTTATGTTCTGCATTCTTCATCTCCGGGCGAGGCTCGAAGGATGCAAACGCTGTATAGGGGAGCACAGGCGTAACTGTGTTTGTCTTGATATCCAGTTTCCAAATCGCCGTACCTTCCGGCACCTTCTGTTCGCTCGTCTCATCCGGCAGGTTTGAGTACCCATATCCCGGGCGGAGTCGGTGAAGTCTGCTAAAATCCAATGTCAGAGCAAAGCTACCATCAGAACTTACGCTATACACGGGCATGGCAAGTACACGCTCCGCGCCGCTGAAGACATCCAGAACTACGGAAACATACTTGCCATCGCGAAAATCGTTATAGATAATCTTATGATCATAGTCCGGCCCAAGCCACTGCATCATACAGCCCTGCTGGACATTCCAGGTATGGGTAACTGCAATCTGCTTTACCCGTTCCGGATCAGACTCAGACTTAGATGTATCAATCAGCAAAATCTGAGCCGGGGACGCTGGTGCAACATCACTCCATGTATCCTGTGCCTTCAAACACAGAACATACCGCCCCGTAGCATCTTCGGGACTCTTATCGTAATAGCCAAAGAAGTATTCCGCAGTATCGTTGGGAGAGATACGTTCAATATCTCCTCGCGATTTGATTTTTGGCGAAAATGCATACATTATCCGTTGGTATATTCTTTTGACGGCTCTTTTCGCTGCTGGTGATCTGTGCGCCAAAAATACATTAATACTCTGCTCAATACTCATTTGCTTTTGCCTCGTTACTCTCTAGATTTTTTTTGCAATATGGTAGATTCTGTCGTATAAACTAGACGGTATTAATCTAGAACTATTTATAGTTATCCATACATACAGATAATCAATTATCGAACACTGTTTCCTTTGTAAAATTCTTTTCTGTACCTCAATACGCATATCACAACTTTCTTTGTTTCTGTTGCGTTGCATAAAAACATCGTCTTTTCTGGTATAGACAATAGGTTCATCAATATTTGAAACCTTGTATCCTTCATAGATTAGTTTAGAGACTAAGTCTAAATCCTGCCTTCTCCTCAATGAATCATCATATCCGCCACAAGAAACAATGATGCTTTTTCTATACATCATTGATGGATGAGAGAATGGATTACTTCTCCTAAGAATTCTTTTGATTTCATCTGTTGTTACTGCACGATGCATATATTCTTCGGATGCATCTGATGGTTCCTTAACAAAATGGCGTGAACACCCGCCAAGTAACACCAACTCTGGATCTTCTTCAAAGAAGGATAATTGCTTTTCGCACCTCTGCGGTATAGAATAATCATCTGCATCCATCCTCGCAATTAAGTCATTTCTCGCTGCTTCTAATCCTTTATTAAGAGCAACCGCTAATCCTTGATTCTTAGCAAGAGGTACAATTGTAAATAGATCTGGGAACTTTTCTTTATATGACTCTACTAGGCAACGAACTTCATCCGAAATCGGTCCATCCATAACTATTACTATCTCGTCGGGCGGTAATGATTGAGATAGCATACTATCAATACTTATGGATAGTTCTCCCCCAATTACGTTTTTATAAATGGAAGTGAGTACACTGTATTTTTCCATTGAAATTCCTCTCTTAAAAGCTCAAAATTGACTATATGTCATACCATCCGTAGACAATCTCATAAATGCCATACTCTCCATGCTCGTCCTTAATCAATTTTTTTGTTTTTGTATTATGTACATGGAATACTAATTTAGCCCCAAGACGTTCTGCGACTTTAATACTAGGGGCGTTACTATTGCGTATACTAATGTATCCTTTATTCCAACCAGTCTCACAATGGTTTATCACTGCATCCACAAGCTTTGTAGCATACCCTTTCCCTCGCTGCTTATCGTCGACATAGTAAGGTCCGATCACAATATCCTTTTCGTCCGCGAACCAGAACCTGGGATTTTTCCCACTAGTGATGGTGCAGTATCCGAGAAACTCATTCCCTTTCTTCAGATAATAAACAGAATATCCATAATGAAGATCAATTAGAAATCGGATACGACGGAGTATTGTCGTCGGTTCCATGTCTACATAGAATGGCTTTAATGCCGTAGGTTTATATTTTGCCACCTGCAAGTCATCAAATTCATAAACTGTTTCAAGCATTATTGTTCATTCTCCTAACCGGTTTTACTGCCGTTTTTTCAATTCCTTCTTCAGTTTGAATAGAGAACCTACAGAAAACACAAAGAAAGGTGCAGGATCCTTCCAAGAAAAAACCTGCTCGTGGGTATTCTTCATACTGAACCATGACGGCTTTGTCTTGAACCGATCCCTTGACTTCATAAACCAAAGAAGATCGGTATACAGGCAGCGTAGGCGTACGCCTTCCTTGTAATCTGTATAACCTGTAACCTCTTCACCTTTCGCCATCTGCAAAAGTTGAAGTGCCAGATTAACACCGGACAAAATGACAATCTTCGCGCTGCCGGACATGCGTGGATTGATTTCCATGATTTTTGCCACACCGTCTCTCGGATCTCGAATCAAATCAATATCACAGCAACCACGCCAATTTATCGTCTGCACCAGCTTGCTACAGTTCTTAACGATGTCCGGATCTTTCACAGATGTATTTAATGTGCTCGACCCACCGTGGACAGGAAACCAGCGGTTCTTTTCAAATACCATTGCAGATTTGATCTGATTGTCATCATCCACAAACATTGCAGCCTCATACTGAAGTTCTGTCTGTGGGATGTACTCTTGAATTACAAGATGCTCGATTTCGTCGGTATGTCCATTCAGATAGGATCTCAGTTCCTCTTCGGAGTCAAATTTGTGGAATCCGATAGCGCCATATCCACTCTGTGGTTTAATGATCAATGGGAACACCAGATCCCTACTCATTACATCATCTATACTCTTGCAGTCGAAATAAGTTCTGGGGCAGGGAATTCCGTTATCCATGCAGATGCGCATTGTCTGATTTTTATCATAAGCGATGTAGAAGAGGTCCTTCCCAACTACAGAAGTCTTTGCATACTGCTCAATGCGCTCCTTATTAAGAGCAATTTGTTCCGCAGTCACATCCGAACAGGAGACAACCAAGGTGTAGCTGCCATCAGATATTTCCTTGATAACTCTTTCTACACGCAAATCTGGTCGTTCGTGGATGGAAGCATCCTTTACAGTTCTATCCACATATCGTGACTTTGAACATACGTCCAAACCGGATTCGCATACCGCTGCCACAGTACAACCCAGCTCTTTAAAAGCACGTGCTAATGCAAGGGCTTGTCTGGCATGTCCATCCGCAAGAAGGATTTTATCTTTATACCTGCCCATTTATCGTTCCAGCTCCATCTTCCTCAACTGCTCGAAAGTCACGAACTCATAGCCTTCCTTTTCAAGCATTTCAATAACTGCACTGAATCTCTTAACCATATCGCCCCGTCCGATGTGCGTGCGAAGGTACCGATCAAAACTCACGCCCTCCACCCTTGGCATCGGTTTTGGACTCAAGTCGATGGGGTGGATATACATAACATAGGGCTGCCCAGTTTTCAAATACTTTTTAGTCATCCACTTCATGAACGGCCATGGCAGCATACGAATATAACCGCCACCAAGGAGCATATTCATGTCGCCGATTTTCTGTGTAGAAACCTCAAATTCGATGAAATCATCACGACGATATATGCAGGGAAAAATTTCTTTAAATCCATTCAGATTCAGCACACCATACTTACTGCTTTTCTGTGGTTTCAACTTTGAGCTGTCATACTTGAATCCGCAGTCAATCATCGCCTCGTAGTGTTCATCATCAATACCAAAGGACGGCGCACGATACCCGTTCACCTTATGTCCCAGAATTTCTTCCAGCTTATCTTTTGCACGGATCAGTTGTTCTTTATACTTGTCAATTCCCATCGTCACAGGTCTGAGATGTACCCAGTTATGACAGGCAATATCATGGCCATTGGCGTCCATGGCCTTAATCTTCTCGGCAAGCATATCCGCAATCTCGCCTACAACAAAAAAGGAGCCCTTTATGTTCTTCTTATCCATAATGTCCAGAGCTACATCTAATCCGTCAAGTAGGCTCTGACTCCTGTCCACATTCATTTCGGGGAAATAGGTGTGATAAAAGTCTTCCACATCCATAGTAATTACTGCGTATTTCTTCAAAGTGGAAACCCCAATTCCTGGCGATCTACGCCTAAATATCTATCATTACAAGCTCACACGGGTTGCCGTACAGTGGAAATCTCGTTGTGTTTGCAGTTCCTGCACTTATGATCAATCGTTCAAACTGTCCTCTTGCATTTTTCATGAATAATCCTGTACGCGGCACATAAACGGACCTGTTAAAGGCACGCCATTGACCGCCGTGATAATGACCGGAAACAATCAGGTTAAATGTGTCAAGAGCTGTCCCTTCTATCGCCTTTCGGTAATATTCCGGGTGATGGCACATCAGGATTTTGTAGCCATCTTTCCGGCTATATTCTTTCAGCCATTCCAAGTCATACCGTGTGGACAATCCACCGATTCTGACTTTCACTCCGTTGATCTGCGCTTCACAATCCGCGTTATCAAGAAGCGTGATACCGAATTCCTCAAACATTTTGTAATCAGCATCTGTGTAATACCATTCATGATTTCCAACGGAGTAGAAAGTAGGTGCTATAGCTGAAAGCAATCGTAGGAAGGATATCGCCGTATCTGTTTCCTCTTCCGTTGCTCTGCCCGTACTTTCCGTTATTCGGTCTAAAAACCACATGATCTTTTCCATGTAGTTCTGCTTGCCTATGGAGCTAATCACAGCATCCATCTTTTTGCAGACCACTCAGACATTCCGTATTCATGTCGTTCCAGAATATCTCCCGCACAAAGGATGGCATCAGGGTGCTCTTCTCTAAGCAGTTTAATGAGAGTAGTGTGCTCACAATTATGGAGATCTGTGACGAGCGCAAGCCGTAACCCAAGGTGCTTTCCGGGGTTCTTATATCTCGTCACTACCATTTCTGTTCCCACTAAATTTCCCCTCAAACAACACGAAATGCTCTGGAGCCTTTTTTAGCCTCCGGAGCGAAATCGTTCTCNNTGCATTTCAACCAGCTCCTTCTATCAGATCATCCACACCAACATTCCTTCGGTACTCTCCTTATAGAACAGGCAGGTCATGACATTCATTTCTGAGTCGTCCACACCCACCTCGGTGCTCTCCAGGAACCGTCCTCACCCTTGTGGAAACCGTCATCATCTACATATCCCTGTCC
>DCUA01000117.1:0-875 GCA_002329675.1 Firmicutes bacterium UBA1426
TAGGCCATCATGTACGGCTCTTCAAAGATGTTTTCAAAATAGCAATGGACCAGGACACCGCATAGGCCGGAGAATATTCCTACCGCCATTGCTTTTTTATTTCCCACTACTTGTACCAGGGGATCCTGCCCCGAATACTTGGTCCCGCTGTGATGAACTGCCCTCAATGCCCAGATCAGCAGTCCCGCAATCAACAACAGGAAAAAGGCGATGCCGATATATCCCATCTCCACCATGGTTTTAAGGTAGTAATTATCCATATAGAAATAGCTGAACTCCTCCGTCTCATCCAGGAGCTTGTTATTCATGGCAACCGCTCCGCCGAAACGTCCCAATCCAAATCCTGTCCAGGGGTTGTTTTCCATAAGAAGAAGCCGGCCAACCGTCCAACGCAAAGCTCTCCCACCCACTGCTGAGGCCTCGGCATAATCGCTGGTAAACAGGTAGGTCAGCCGGGATGTGATGGAAGGCACAAAGATCAGCACGGAGGCTACAGCCGCACCCATTAACACCAGCAATCTTCTGTCCAGATAAAGAGCGAAGATGATAACGGCAACCACCATGCCTACCCATGCACCCCGGGAAAAAGTAAACAGCAGGCATAGGCACATGAGTCCCGTAACTCCCAGGAAAAAGAGCTTCGCCCAGATCCTCTTGCAGTAATAGATCATGGCTGCTGCAAGGGGTGCAATAAGAACTATGAGAGAACCGAAGATATTAGGACTGCCCGTAAGTGAGAATACACGGGTACGAACGCCCATCTCCGTTTGGCTCACCCAGCCCGCAGGTATGGGAACTGCGATGATGTACTGATAGATACCATGGAGACTGAGTAAAACTCCCATCCCGAGAATCGTATAGAAGACCACCTTGAA
>DCUA01000117.1:1004-12412 GCA_002329675.1 Firmicutes bacterium UBA1426
CCCAGGGCCTTCCTCCAGAGAATCAGGATAGCCGCAACGGCGATAAAGGCTTCTTCCCAGAGGGAAGCAACGAAACCAACACCTATCACGTCGCGGATAATGTATTCCAGAGGAAGATAAAGGCTGAAGGCCACCAGCAGCCATTGATGAAGGCTTAACTTATGAATGAGTCCAAATAAAAGGCTTCCCTTGGTTATGCGAAAATAAAGGTTCCGAAGCAGTATAACGAAACGATAAAATAAGCTCTGCTGCAATACGCTGCCAATGGTCAGCATCAGGTCACGCAGTTTCCCCATAGTCCTTCCGTACCAGGTCGCAGACAACTGAATGTCCCGGGAACAGAATCGGAGCCATAGGCGTCCGGTAACAGAGCTTCTGTAGCATTGTTTCAGAAATAAGGAAAGCCTGCCCAGCACACTGAACTGCCATGCATTGAGCAACATGAAAACGAAGGCTTTGCTACCTCTCCATATCCAGCTGTTTTGAATGATTCCAGTCATGGTTTCAACCTTCAATTACTCTCCGATTTCTACGTAGCGGATCGTGGCGCTACACTCGAAAGTCTGGGTCTTCAGGATAAAGGTCTTTCCCGCCCGCAGTTCCTGGCTGCCGATTTTGGGGCTCGGAGTGTCTTTTGCCACTTTTGATTTGATTTGCACAACCACATCTTTTTTGCTTGGATCCGTAGCATCAACGATGACACCATCATCCCGGATGGCTTGCATCACATAGTCCTCAAGCCACACATCGGTAACCGTGGCGTTCATATACTCATTGCCTGCAACCAGCCTTTCGCCCACCAGATCCTGTCTGATTATCTCATCCACTAACCGGGGGGCAGTGCCGATGATGACCACTTCTGCGGTAATATCCACCTGGGGAGATACTGCATCGTTGATCTTCTGTCCGAACAGCTGCATGCCAATGGCTCCCGCTATAGCAATGACGGCGATCAAAATCAGCAGATCCACCACATTGATGATGCCGAAAAGCTTGCCTTTCTCGTTGACTATCTTCATTCCAACCTCCGTAAAATTGAATTAATAGGATAGGACCATGCGAGTACGTCCCCTACTCAAATATTCCGCGTAGCATCAGGGTCTGCTCCATCTGCCGAACTCTATTATCCCAGGAACAGGCCTTGCCGTATTCCATTCGCTTTTCTGCCTTTGCCGGGTCTTGTTCCTGCAAAGCTTCTCTACATTTTACCACAAAATCATCCCTGTTTTCAGCAATATATACAACATCGGCGTAATCCAGCACCTGTAGCGGTTCCCGGGTGCTGACGATGGGTTTTCCCGTTGCCAGGTATTCGTAGAATTTAAGGGGACTCACGTCCTTGGACAGCCTGCCCTCCTGAAAGAGGTTGAGGCAGACGTCAAATCCCCGGATGATGTCCGGCAGCTCATTTTGCGGTACCAGCCCCATAAACCGGATGTTCGGATACTCTCGCAGTGAGGACAGATCCACCCCAGGCAGGCTGCGCCCAACAAGAACCAGTTCACCCCCGGGGAATGCTTCTGCAACAGCTTTCATGCAATCGTAATCAATACACTCCTGAAGCATTCCTACAAAACCGAAAACCGGCTTTGTAATATCTGCTCCCCTGGTCTTCGGCATGGTAGCTGCCCGTGAAAAGAGCTCGTAATCCGCACCGTTTGGGATCATCTCCGTATTGCTATTGTACTTCCGTAAGGTATCATAGAGTCCCGCAGCAGTACAAAAGACCTGATCCGCATGGGATGCCAGATCCGCCTCCATCCTGTCCACCACTTCCGGGTCTATCATACCCTTATAGGCAGAGTGCCGATCGACACAATCGTAGATTACTCCTCTGTTTGGAATGTTTTCCACCAGGTCGCAGGAAGTGGGAGAATAGCACCAAAGATAAGGCTCTTTGAAACCATGCTCTATCATTCGCCTTTTGATATAACGGGCCAGCCGCTTCTGATTGATACGATTGATCCAACGATATTTATTAAAGAAGGGAATAACCGGCGGCGGTGCGTAGACTGTGATGTTATCCCGGGCCTTTTTCCCCGGCTCTTTATATGCCGTTAACCTATTAAGGGTGCTTTTGTCCTTCAATGGAGCCAGCAGCGATACAGGGGGATCTATATAAAGAATTTCCGCATCCTGCAACCGGTTCATCACGTTTTGCTTTCTTGTGGGAACCGGGTAGTAGTTGGAGGTGGAAATGCAGATGATCTGACGCATCATGCTCCCCTCCCTTCGGATAATAGCCGCCTGGCAGCGTCGATATTGATCCTCTGGGCCTGCTTCAGCCGTTCTGCTGCCTCTTCTGCTTTTAATCTCCCGCTCTGCATTGCAAAGTCGATCTCCCGGCACAGTCTCTCACCTGAAAGGGCTGATAATGGCATACAGGCCGTCGAACCGATATCTTTGATAAAGCTGTCCACTTTCACATCGTANNGATCACCGGAGCTCCTCCCGCCGTTGCGAATATCAAAGAGTGAAGCCGCATACCGACCACAGCTTCCATGGATCCCAGCATTCCTATAAGGTCCTCCACCCCGTGCTTACGACTACAGGTATAGTAAGGGCTCGTCATATTGGCAGTCACCTTATTTGCCGCAGATATGTCCTTCGGTATCTCAATGGGCAGAAACACCGGTGTGACACCATAGGTTTTCCATGCATAGTCTGCAGCTTCCCCCACCTTTTCCGGATTGAGGAAGTCCGGCCAGTTGCGCAGGCAGAAGCCTATCTTGCGGATCCCTTCCGGTATTCCTTCCTCAGCAAAAGCAGCTTCCACTACTGCCGGTCCGGATTTTTGAATGTTTACCGTGGGATCCGCAGCCAAAATGATCTCCGGCTTTTCCACACGCATTTCCTTTAGAAGTTCGAGAGATACGCTGTCTCTCAGGGTAATGATATCCGCAGTGCTGTTCAGTACTCTTGCTGCGATCCGGCGGTTCTCCCGGGAGTTGATGGGACCGATGCCGCAACCGTACATAATGATCTTACAGCCACACCATTTGGCTGCCTTTAGCGTGAACAGATAGAAGTACAGCGATCTTGAGGATGTGACATCCTGGATCAGGCTGCCACCTCCGTTAACAAATATCTCTGCTTTTCTGAGGCTGCTGATAAAGGAAAACAGATCGAACAGGTACATGACCCTGACTTTATTCGTTGACCTTGTCTCCTTTTTATTTCTTGACATGACCCAGAAGGGCATGTCCGGATCGATTTCCCTGAATTGAGAAAGAATTGCCTTCAGTATGGCTTCATCTCCAGCGTTACCTCTTCCGTAAGCGCCGCAGATCACCGCGCCATGCCTTCCTGTGCTCTGTCCGCGCCTTATAATAGTCCGATAGACCTGCTCCTGATCCTGGCGCATGCGCTCAAGAGAGAAATCCCTTTTGGCCTTCCGGAACAGATTTTCTGCCAGATTGCGCCTCAATTCCTCATCGATGGACAGTTTATATATGTAGTCACTGAAGGTTTCCACATCCCCGGCTTCAAAGAGGAAACCATTCTCCCCGTGGCTGATCAGTGCCGGAATACCCCCTACACGACTGGCCACTGCAGGGCAATGTTCGTAGGCCCCTTCCAGCAGTGAATAGGGGAAAGTTTCCGAAAGAGACGCCAATACATTGATGTCCACTTTTGAGAAGAAGCCCTGAATGTCGCTGATCCATCCGACAAAATCCACCCTGTGACTGATTTTCAGTTCTCTGGCCAGAGCCTTCAGCTCCTCTTCATCTTCACCGGTTCCGGCGATGAGAAGCTTTAGATTGGGGTTCTTTTCGTAGGCAATGTTAAAAGCCCGTATGACTGTTCCTATATCCTTGATGGGAGTCAAACGGGCGGCAATGCCCACTACAATATCTTCCCCCTCCTTCTTTGGGGGCTTCGGTTCATCTTTCGCATTGGAAAAATCCAAACCATTGTAGATGGTAAATATTCTCCAGGGATCAAAACCTCTCTCGATGAGGTTCTGCTCCATTCTGCCGGCTACGGCCATATAGAAGTCCATGTTGCGAAGAGCGATGGCATTGATCAGACCAAAGGTATACTGCTTTAGCGGCATACCCAGGTAATCCAGTCTTGGATCGGAGTGGACTGTGGTCATCACAGGAATGGTCCTTAGCTTCTTTACAAGTACTCCCAGCATGTTCGCCTTGGCTCCGTGGCAGTGGATCACGTCCGGCTTGAAGTCATCCACTTCCGAAAGAGCCATCTTCATATCCTTAAAGACATTCCATCCGTTCTCTGCAACCACCACATCAATGCCCATCTCCCTGCCCTCATCGGCCAAAACGCCGCCGCGGAAGCTGACCAGTCTAAGGTCATTGTTTTCTGACAGCTCCCGCGCCAGAGACAGGATATGAGTTTTGCCGCCTCCGATGTCACCACCGGCTGCAAACAACATAATTCTCATTGAGTTCCTCCTAATACAAGCCCGTTATTATGGTGGCTACCTGCGCCCGGGTCACCGGGTCTTTTGGCCATACTTTTCCGTTGTAACCGGATACGACCTGCTGGTGCACCAAGGTTCTGACATAAGGGAGTGCCCATTCAGCGATTTGGCTGTGATCAGCGAAAACCGTCAGATCTGCTTCCGCAAACCCTCTGACCTGGGTACGGCCGATTATGGTCATAACTTCCTGTCTGCTGATCGCACCGGTTGGATTGAAGTAAATATTCCCCTCTTTTTCGGTTCCCATGATAATGCCCATTCCATACATGGCTTTTACAGACTCCAAAGCCCAGGCCGGTATTGCGGCTGCATCGACAAATGGAAGAACGATGTGCTCGTATCCTTCTGCTTCTTCGCCCATCCAGTTGCTCATCAGCACGGCGAATTCAGCTCTTGTGATGCTCTTGTCCGGATGATAGGCAAGGCCCTGGTCGGTGTTCACACCGTTGATCACACCTTGACCGTAAAGGAAGACGGTGTTGTCCTTGCCCCAGTGTCCTCCCATATCGATGAACGGTTGAGGAGCAGAGGCATCTCCGGCAATAGTGAGACCGCTGCGGGCGAGGTTCCCGCTCTCATCGGAAACGACAAGAGCGATCCTGTGCATTGCACCATCCGGCGCAGGTAAAGTGGACGTTAAGGTTTTCGTGCCGGCGTTATACTGGAATTGCAGCAACTTGCCGTCATAGGTCAGACTCATATCTCCTGCTGAAATTCCTGCATCCACAGCATCGCTGATCAGGGCAGTCAAGGTTTGTCCGCTGACACTCATCTGGATCTGCGGGGGTTCCAGATCAACATAGTAGCCGATACCTCCTATGATCTGATCCACATAGAAACTCCCCTTTGTGCTACCCGTCGCCAGGATCTTCATGGACGCCAGAGAAGAAGTCCCTGCCGGCAAGGTGACATTGACCATCTTCCAGCCGGTAAAATCAAGCTTCGCTCCGATGACCTCCTTAACTCCCTCGGTCGTATTGACTGTGAGATTCAGAGTATTGCCCGATCCGTCTCCGTAAACCCAGAAGCTCATGTTACGAGGACTCTTTGCAAAAGTAAGGGTTGAAGGTATAGTGATCTCATTGCTTCCGGCTGCCGCAAAGTCGTAACGCATTTCCGCACTCTGATAGCCAAAACGAACTCTCGTCAGATCCGAATTCAAGTTCACAGAGATGCCGGGTGCCGGCTGCATCTGGAAGGAATGCGTGGTGTTTTCAAAGGTTTCCAGACGCCACCCTTCGCTGGTGATGTTGACGTTTACCGAAGCGGAGGTACCACCGGCAGTCGCCGTGATCGTGCCCGTTCCGCTTGTAATATTGGCAGCAGTGAAGCGTCCGTTTTCATCGATGGTCCCGATTTCGCCGTTCACTGTCCACGTATAACATTTGTCCTGAGAAATCAGAGGCAGCCGTTTATGAACTGCAGTTGCGGAAAGGTCGACCGTATCTCCCGCACTGACCGTAATACTCGTCACCGCTTTACCGTCAGTCTGATTCGCGATGGAAATACTGTCCGGCTTAGTGATTACAGTTACCTCAGCCTTACCAACAGTGTTATTGTTCAGTTTTGCTGTGATCTCTCCGGTCTTGGCAGCAGATCCTGCTGTAAATGCATTTTCCGAATCGAAGGTTCCCAGCCCGTTTGAGGCGCTGAATGAAAGGGATGTGGCCGAAGGTGCCGTAACCGGATAGTAATTTTCATCTGTAGCCTTGACCGTGAAGCTCTGTGTAGCTCCCGCCAGCATCCTCAAACTGTAGGGATAGAGGTGGAGGTTATCCAGCCGCCCTGTGGGAGAAGCTGTGTTTATGAGCAGGATGTAGTTTGCACAGCTGCGAAGGCTGCCTGCAGACGGACTGTTGATCGTAGTCAGACTGGTGTCTCCGGGATAGATGGAATGAATGGCCGTTGAACCTCCCCCATCCATATTGACCGCTTCCACACAGCCGAGCTCCAACAGACGGTTCGCCAGCTGGGATAAAGTCGTTCCCTTGCTGTGACCGGCAAGGCGGCCGTCTACTGTATAGAAGATGATGCTTCCGTCAGCGCGGATTCCGATTGCAGTGTGGGGATTGATCTCCCCGCTGGCAGGGGCTACATTGGCTCCAGCCGTTATCAGCTTTTCCCCTCCGCCAACTGCAAATGCCACATCATTCCATGCAGGATCTGCGGCGAAGGTAATGGTGACCGGATCTCCCGGGGCCAGTGATGCTAAATTAGCCAGTGTACCGGGATAATTGGTGGCTGATGCTATCGTTAACAGCAACTTACCGGGAGGAATAAAAGTCGCTCCCGTTGCTTCTGCCACAGAATCCACCGTTGCTTCCACGGTACCGTTCAGCCGCAGATCTTCAGAATCTACTGTGAGCAAAACATTATATGTGGGGATTGCTGCCTTATTGGTAAAGTCGTCACCGAAATCTCTCGTATACAGCATTACACCGGAGGCAGCAGAAACTGTTTTATTCAGGTGGATCGAACCGATCGGCGATGACATATAAGGCCCCTGGATCCGGATATTCAGATTAGACCGGCCGATGATCGCCCTTCCGTCATTGAAAAAGCCTACAGCAGGATTCGACATGCTCTCAGAAGTAACAAGCCGTCCATCTTTGATGGTCAACCCTACAGGAACACCATTGCTCATATTGAAGAAGTCTCCGTTCAAACCGGCTACTACGTATTTGCCTTCTTTTGCAGCTTTTTCTGCAACCGCCCGGAAGCTGGCGGCTCCATACACATCGTTTCCATGAGAAATGATGGGAAGGATATCTCCTCCGGGAACGTATTCAATGAAGTTCTCTGCAATTTTCTCCGTATATCCGGTATTCCAGTAGATCCCATTTGTCAGCTTCGTTTCTTCGCTGATAAGCAGAGATTTCCCATAGAGCTTGTCCCCAAGGCTGTCTGCAAATGCCGTCCAGCCTGTGAAAGCACTGACCATTAAAGCTATTGCAAGCAGCAGTGATAATCGTCTGTTCTTATTTCTCATGTGATTTTACCTGTCCCTTTGTGTTCTTGTTAGATTAGCCTGTTGGATTTAACTGTTGAATTTTACTCGATCGTATATGTACCTTTTACCATGACCCAAATGTCCGTTGCAGCGTAGATGCCTCTTCCATCGGCTCTGGGGATCAATAGAAGATGATTCCTGGTAACTGCCAGGGTCCCCGCGAGATCTTTGCCTTCTGTCACATCAGAAAGCCCGTCCTGCCCTTTTGCAATGGCCAGGGCTCCTCCGCTGCGCAGTATGAGCTCTGTTCCTTCTCCGCCAATGAGATTTTTACCCTTCTCTACGAAAACAGGTTGAAATACTGATGCAGAAGCTTGTCCCCCGCCTTTAAGCGCTGCAATTTGTGCATCCACATAGCTCTTGGTCACCACCGGGTCTTCGGGTGAGCCCGGTTCATAACCTGCAGCCCCCACCGCCACGGTTGTGACGATGAGGGCGATAGCAACGATCAATACTGTGACATTTGCTTTGTTCATGTTGCTTCTCCTTTGTTACTTCATTCGCTCGGCTATCAGAAGTCCACGATACCCAGGCTGATAGTCAGAGCTTCATTGGTCTTTTCTATACTTTTTTCATCGATGTGCCCTATTTTTTCTCTCAAACGTTTTTTATCTATGGTTCTCAGTTGCTCCAGCAGAACCACCGAGTCTTTTGCCAGTCCATGACCTTCTGCCGGTATTTCTACATGGGTAGGCAGCTTGGCTTTGTTTATCTGTGAAGTAACTGCGGCCACGATGACCGTAGGGCTATATTTATTGCCAACGTCATTCTGAACTACGAGAACAGGTCTGACACCACCTTGTTCCGAGCCGATGACAGGACTTAAATCGGCAAAGTAGATTTCACCTTTTTTTACTATCAAGTCATTCACTCTCTCTTCCGTACATTCCGACGGGAATCCAACCCGTAACGGAAATTATATCCATTTTTCTTCATACACTTTCAGATCTTCCAGGGACTCCCCCATACCTTCCTCTGCTAAACGCAGGTTCAGTTCTTTCATCTCCTCGTATCCCCGTATCAATTCAGTGCGTATACGCTTCTTCTTTTGTTCTGCGAGATAGAGGATGAGAGCCTCTCTGATCAGTTCACTCCTGTTATTCTTTTGTTCTTCCGCTATCTGATCTGCCTGTTTCAGCAATGAATCGGGCAGAGTAATGATTATTTTTTTCAGATTTGACATTTGCTCACCTCTTGCTTTCTCTTATATATATGTTTGTATATCTAAACATATATACAGTATAATAACCGTGTCGCATTTTGTCAAATCTTAAGAGTCTGTTATTTTTTGGATGGCAATCCCGGTCATGGCTGCAATGTCGGAAGCAGTGATCCCGTATTCACCCAGTGCCTTCGATGCAATATCTCCGGCAAAACCGTGAATATATACGCCACAGGCTGCCGCCGCGAGACAGGAGCAGCCTTGTCCTGCCAGTGCACCGATGATACCGGACAGTACATCGCCGCTGCCTCCCGTGGCCATGCCCGGGTTTCCTGTCGTATTAATATATGCCTCTCCGTTTGGGGTTGCCACAAGAGTCCCTGCCCCTTTTAAGACGGTAACAGAGCCAAATTGTTCCGCCAGGCGGTACACAGACCCTGCTCGGTCATCATTGATTTCGGCACTGCTGCATCCGAGAAGCCGGGCAGCTTCTCCCGGATGAGGGGTCAGGATCAGCCGTTCCCCTGCGTTCTTTACCGCATCCTTCAAGGACTGGTCCCTTGCAAGCAAATTAAGTCCATCCGCATCTATAACGATAGCGGGACAATTACATTTCAGTACTGAATGAATCAACGGTACATTGGATAAATCATCTCCCAACCCCGGACCGATAACGATTGCCTGGTATTCACCAAGCCGCTCCGGTGGAAGCGATCTGGACACACAAGTGGCTTCAGGTACGCCTACCTGCAAGATGGGAAAGAGTTCCTCCGGGACCATGACCCGTACCAGGCCGGCACCGCTGCGCAGTGCACCTCTGGCGCTGAGGATAGCAGCTCCTGCCATACCTTTGCTGCCTGCTATGACCAGAACCTTTCCACAATCACCTTTATGTAGCTCCTTATCTCGCTTCCTGATGAAAGTATTGACAAAGGCCTCATTTATTAAACGAAGATCATCCATTTTTTCTCCACCTTATGGGTATAAAATACGATGCTATTTTATCCTCTTTCCGCACTTTCGTAAACATCCTTCACTATAAAGTAAAGAACTTGTCATATTGTAGTTTTATTTTATTCTGTATTGCATCAAAGCAAGGTTTCGGTTTATAATTACTGTTAGGCCTGTAAAGGAATTTGTTTATTAATATCATGTTATTGGAGGTGAAAGCATACATGGATTCCGGTCCCAGTCCTACCGACAAACGCATCGGTAAAAGATCTGCACATGTCCCTGCTTTCGCGGAATCTCTTTAGGTTTTCATTCTCTGACAGATATTCTCGTAAGCTTTGGATTGTGCGCCTATAATAAATAAGGAGGTACATGCCCATGGAATACGATAGAGATTATCTGACAGAGGAGAGCATCTCCCGGATCATAGAGTTAATCGAGCAGAAAAACTACATTAAAGCCAGGGAAGAGCTTTTGAATTTCAATGAAGTGGACATCGCAGAAATCCTGGAGGATGTCATGGAGGTCGCAGGTGTGGACAAGACCATCGTGCTTTTCCGCACCCTTCCAAAGGATATTTCTGTTGAGGTTTTTTCATACCTGGATATCGAAGAGCAATTGACAATCATCAATGCCATTACGGATAAAGAGCTTCATTATATATTTGAGGAGCTGGCCTTCGACGACATGATCGACGTTTTGGAAGAGCTTCCCGCCAATATCGTAGATAAGATCCTGGAAAAATCCACAAAAGAAGAAAGAAAACTCATCAACACCTTCCTGAACTATCCGGAGTACAGTGCAGGCAGCCTGATGACTCCCGATTATATCAGCCTACAGAAGGATATGACGGTAAAGGATGCACTGGCCTACATTAAAAAGGAAGGGATGGACAGCGAAACGATCTATACCTGCTATGTGAAGGATACAGGGCGAAAGCTCATCGGTATCGTCTCCCTCAGGTCGCTGGTCATCTCGGATGACCATGTGCAGTTGAAAGACATTATGCAGACGGACTTTGTGTCTGTCAATGTCATGGATGACCAGGAAGAAGTCTCAAACAAGTTCATTCGTTACGGTTTCCTGGCCATGCCTGTTGTGGACAACGAAAACCGGCTTGTAGGTATTATTACCGTAGATGACATTCTGGATATCATTGATGAAGAGACCACGGAGGACTTCCAGAAGATGGCCGGTGTTGCGGCTTCCACGGAAGAATATCTGGATATGAGCGTCTGGAGGCATGCAAGGAACCGCTTCCCCTGGCTGCTTTTCCTGATGGTATCCCTCATGCTCACCGGTCTCATCATCACCCAGTTCGAAGAGCTTCTCTCCCGTGCCATTGTTCTGGTAGCTTACCTCCCCCTTCTCATGGGTACAGGAGGGAATTCCGGATCGCAGTCGGCCACTTTGATNNGAATTTCGTGTCAGCTTACTGATCGGATCCGGGCTCAGCTTGCTTAACTTTGCCAAGATCATGCTGCTTGACGGACACAGTGCTCCTGTGGCACTTACCATCTGCATTTCCATGCTGGTCATTATCGTTATCGCAAAGACGATAGGCGGGATGCTGCCTGTGCTTGCAAAGAAGCTGGGTATTGACCCGGCGCTGATGGCCAGTCCCATGATTGCGTCTCTGACCGATATGATCTCCGTGGCAACTTATTTTGTACTCGCTTCGCTTATTATGGGGATATAGGTCCATTTATTATAAAGGAGGAGAAAAATGAACCGGAAAATCATCGATCGAACCATTGAAAGCCTCAAGGAAAACGGCTTTACCGTTAAGTACTTTGAGGATAGCAAATCCGCAAAGGCCGCCATTCTGGATGAGGTGA